>JBCDDF010000003.1:0-171943 GCA_039180525.1 Pseudomonadota bacterium | reverse complement strand
TCGCCGCTGAATTCGCGCGCCACCAGGCAGTAATCGCCCTGCGCCAGAACCAAATCCAGCCGCGAATTGCTGCTGCCGGCGGCATCGTCGTTTTCGCCGGCCAACCCGCCCTGCGCATCATAAAGCGCAATCGTCGGGTCGCCCGGCCCGTCGGCATCCACCGCGATGCGCGCACCGGTATCGGTGGAAACCGAAAAGCGCCGTACCAATGGCCCGGAGGCCGGGATCTCTGCCGTTTCGGTCAGCGGCGTGTCGCGGCCGGACAGATCGGACCCGGCCGCATCGCCGGCGATCCATGGCGCCTCGGCACCGATGATGCCGCAAGCGTCCTGGGCCAGGACGGTTCCCGGCAACAACACGGCAAGCGCGGCAGTGAACAGTTGGATCCGCATGATCATCCTTCCCAGCTTCGGCTTGCGCGCAGTGTCGCATCAGATTTTGACCAAAGCTTGTGCGTTGCCCCGCGTGCCGTCCAAGATCTCCAAGACGGCGGCGGTTCGAGGCGCGCAAGCCGGAACGCGATTTCCGTCCTCGCGCTCCCCCCTCAGAACCGCGCCTCGATCCGGGCCAGGATCTGATCGCGCGCCTGGCGATAGGCGGTCAGCTTGTCCTCGCGCGTCTCGCCCAGCCCGGTCGGGTCGAAGATCGGCCAATACTCGACCTCGATCGCGTGATAGCGGGTGTATTCCTGCGCATGCCGCAAAGAGGCCGGCGACAGGGCGACAATCAGATCATAGCTGTCGATCTCGTCGCCCCATTCCTCCATCTCTTCGAAAGACCGGGTGCGGTGGCGGGTCAACTCGACCCCGATCTCAGCGCAGACGGCGACCGAGAACCCGTCGATATCCTGCTCGTGGCGGACGCCCGCGGATTGCACATAAATCCGCTGGCCGTGCAGCTTTTTCATGATGCCTTCGGCCATGGGCGAGCGGACCGAGTTGTAGTCGCAGCAGAAAAGGACCGAGCCGGGCGTCAACTCCGCCACACCCTATCCTTTGAAATGCAGGACGCAGATCAGGGTGAACAGGCGCCGCGCGGTGTCGTGATCGGTGTCGATCTTGCCCTCCAGCCGCTCGATCAGAATGCGCGCGCCTTCGTTGTGGATGCCGCGCCGGCCCATATCGATGGCCTCGATCTGGCTGGGGGGCAGGCGTTTGACGGCGTCGAAATAGGCTTCGCAGATCTGAAAGTAATCGCGCACAACCTGACGGAACGGGCTGAGCGACAGATGCGCCTCTCCGACCCGTTCGGCGGCTTCGGTCGAAACCGAGAGAGCCAGCCGCCCATCCCGTATCGACAGATGCAGCCGGTAGGGGCCGGGCACCGGCGCCTGGCCGTCGCGCTGCGGCAAAGCAAAGCTGTTGCGCTCCAGCAGATCGAACATGGCGACGCGGCGTTCCTGCTCGATTTCCGGCGTGGGTGCCGGCAGTCCGCTGTCATCCAGCGTGATATCCACCAGCCGGTCGGAACTCATGGCTCGCCCGCGTTCAAACGATCGAGCCGCGCCCGGACAGACGCACCATGCGCGCCCAGCCCTTCGGCCTTGGCCAGGGTTTCCGCCGCCGGCCCGATGGCGCGCAAGCTGTCGGGTGTCATGCGCGCGATCGTGGTGCGCTTCATGAAATCCAGAACCGACAGGCCGGAGGAGAACCGCGCCGACCGGGCCGTCGGCAACACGTGGTTTGGGCCGCCGGCATAGTCGCCGATGGCCTCCGGCGTCCAACCGCCGAGGAAGATTGCGCCGGCATTGCGGATGCGCAGGGAAAGGCTTTCCGCGTCCTCGGTACAGATCTCCAGATGCTCGGGGGCGATGCGGTCGGTCAAAGCGACCGCCTGCTCCCAGTCGTCGACTACGATGATCGCGCCATGGTCGCGCCAACTGGCCCCGGCCACCGCGCTCCGGTCCAGCGTTTCCAACCGCGCGGCCACCGCCGCCGCCGCCGCGTCCGCAAAACCCGCGTTATCGGTGATCAGGATCGCCTGAGCGCTTTCGTCATGTTCGGCCTGACTCAGCAGATCCAGCGCGACCCAATCCGGATCGTTATGCGCGTCGGCGATCACCAGTATCTCCGACGGGCCGGCGATCATGTCGATGCCGACCGTACCGAAGACCTGGCGCTTGGCCTCCGCCACATAGGCGTTGCCGGGGCCAGTGATCTTGTCGACGGGCGCGATGGTCTGGGTGCCGTAGGCCATGGCGCCGATCGCCTGAGCCCCGCCGATGCGATAGACCGCCTCGATGCCGGTGATCTGTGCGGCATAAAGCACCAGCGGGTTGACCGCGCCGCGCGGGGTCGGGGCGCACATGATCAGCCGCGGCACGCCGGCAACCTGGGCCGGGATCGCATTCATCAGCACTGAGGACGGGTAGGAGGCCAGCCCGCCAGGCACATAAAGCCCGGCCGCACCCACCGCCGTCCAGCGCCAGCCCAACTCCGCGCCGGCAGCGTCCATCCAGGCCGCATCCTGCGGCCGCTGGCGTTCGTGGTAGGCGCGGATGCGGTCGGCGGCCAGATCCAGCGCCGCTTTTTGATCCGCCGGCACCTGGGCGACGGCGGCTGCGATATCCTCCGGATCGAAGGCAAGGGTCGCGGCTGTCAGTTCCAGCACGTCGAATTGCGCGGTCCGGGCGATCACGGCATCGTCGCCGTCGCGGCGAACCTCGGCCAGAATGCGCGCGACCGTATCGCGGACATCCGGCGCCTGTTCGCGCTTGGCGGCCAGCAGTTGGGCGAATTCCGCTTCGAAGGCGGCATCCCGGGTGGAAAGGCGTTTAGGCATCGGCGCTCCGTTCGCGATCCCGCATACACAGCCGGCCCGGCGGGCTCAACCGCCCTGCTTGTCGGCCAGTCTTCGGCGCGCGGTGATCGGGCCGGTCGGCGTGGCGGCGATACGGACACTGGCGGTTTCGAAATCCTCGCTGACCACCGCCATGTGGTGGGCATTGGCGTGCAGCAACCTGTCGGGCGCTTCCAGAATGCCGACATGACCTTCCCAAAAGACCAGGTCGCCGCGGCGCGCCGGGCCGTCGGCGGGACCGCCCAGCGCCTCCTGCTGGTCGGAATCGCGCGGCGCGGCGATACCGGCAGCCGCCAGCGCAAGCTGCACCAGGGCGGAGCAATCCAGCCCCCAGCCGCTGCGCCCACCCCAAAGATAGGGCACCCCCAGAAACATCCGCGCCTCCGCCACGAAATCAGCCGCCGGCGCGTCCAACGGCGCCAGATGCTGCGCCGGACACCAGCGCCCATCCTCCAACCGGGCGAAATCGGCCTGGGTCTGGGTCACGCAGACCCGGGCCGCGTAAGGCAGGGCGCCGATCGGGGCCTGTTTCAAGCCCGGTCCGCGATAAAGCTGCGTGCCCAGCACCCGCACGCGGTGGGTGGGCGGGGCCCAAGGCGCCAGCCCGGAAGGGTCCATGTAGCCGACATAACCATCCGCCGCTGCCTGACCCCAGGCCGCTCCATCCGCACCCGCGTCACAGATCTCGATACGCTCGCCGAACAGAAACTGGGTTGTCAGCGCGCCGCCGCGGGCGTCGGTGACGTCCAGAACCGGCGCGGTCACCCGCATCGGCGTCGGCTCGACGAACCGCGCGGCGTTGGCCTGCCCGCGCAAATGCGCCGCCGCCAGATCGGCGCGCGCCAGGGTCACGCGCGGGTCGCCGGTCACGCCGCGAACCGGTCGCTCAGCAGCCGGAACATCGCGCGGGCACCCTGCGCCGTGCCGCCCGTCGGCCGGCCGGGTTTGGCGCTGGGTGTCCAACCATAGCAGTCGAAGTGCATGTAAGCGTCCGCGCCCGCGGTGAAACGCCGCAAGAACAGCGCCGCGGTAATCGCGCCGGCGAACCCGCCCTTGGGCGCGTTGTCGAGATCGGCGATATCGGGCTCTATCATGTCCTCGTAAGGGTCCCAGAACGGCAACTGCCACACCGGATCCGCGACCGCCCGACCGGCGCTGTGCAGCGCGTGGGACAGCCCGTCATCATCGGTGAAATAGGGCACTAGATCTGGGCCCAGCGCCACCCGCGCGGCACCGGTCAGCGTGGCCATGGAAACCAGGATCTGCGGCGTCTCCTCGGCCGCGAGCGCCAGTGCGTCGGCCAGTATCAGCCGGCCCTCGGCGTCCGTGTTGTTGATCTCCACCGTGCGCCCGTTGCGGGCGGTCAGAATGTCACCAGGCCGGAACGCGCCGGCCGACACACCGTTTTCCACCGCCGGAACCAGAACGCGCAAACGGATCGGCAGCTTCCACACCATGATCATTTGTGCCAAGCCCAGGACCGTCGCCGCACCGCCCATGTCCTTTTTCATCAACCCCATCGAGCCGCCCGGCTTCAGGTTCAACCCGCCCGTGTCGAAACAAACCCCCTTGCCGACCAGCGTCACTTTGGGATGCGCGGGATCACCCCATTGGAAGTCGCCCAGCCTGGGCGGCGCCCCGCCGGCACGACCCACGGCGTGGATCAGCGGAAAATTCTGTTCCAAAAGCGCGTCGCCGGCGATCTCTGTCATCTTTGCGCCATGCGCCTGCGCCAGATCCGCCATTGCGGCGATCAGGGCGTGCGGCCCCATGTCATTGGCGGGTGTGTTGATCAGATCGGCGGTCAGATCGGCGGCGCGCACCTCGGCCAGGATGCGGTCCGGATCGACACCCGCAGGCGCGACCAGGCTGGCGGCCTGCGCGTTGCGGGTCTTGTAGCGGTCGAACCGATAGCCGCTGCGCAGCCAGGCAAACGCGAACAAAGCCGGATCGGCATCCGAGGGCATCGATTCCAGCCGGTAGCAACCGGGCGGCACCCGCGCCGCCAGACCGCCCAGGGGAAACTGATGCCGGGCCCGGTCCTGCGCCGAGCCCCAGCCGGCCAGCACGCAATCGACGGCACCATCGGGCGCGATCAGGGTGCGGATGTCGGCCAAGGCGCCCTTGAACGGTTTCGCCGCCAGTTGCGCGCGCGCGTGGTCCGGCTGAGCGGCGACCCAATCCTCTGCGGTGTCCGGCGGGATAACGTGGATCGGCGTGGCGGGTGTGGCGGGATCGGCGAACTCTGGCATCTTGGCTCCGGAAATGACCCGCCCAGCCTAACGCGGGCGGGCCGAAAGCCAAGGGGGCGAGCATGCGCGATCGTCTTTCAGAGGCGCCCCGCGCCCGCCACCGGCAAAGCGTGACGCGCCCCTCTGGCACGGCCCACCGCCCTCTGCACTGCCCGGCGCGTCGTTCTCATCCCTCACCGCTCTCTCACCGCGCGCCGCCGGCCAGTCGACACGGCGCGTCGCAGGAACCCCGGCACGGCCCATCGCGATGCGTACGCCACGGTGCCCAACAGCTTCCAAAAGCGATCGTCCATCACCCGCGATCCATTGGGTTGGCCCTTTTTACGCTGCGGTCGCACGCGCAGCGCCACCGACCGGGAAGAGGGCGATGCCTTCCCTGCGTAGATCCGCCTGCAGCCTGCCGAAGCGTCGCGGCGACAACCAGCGGGCTCAGTAGCCTGTGCTGTCGTAGAGCCGTTCCAGCGATACCGTGCCAACGCGCAGCAACCGCTGCCCGGTCGCCATGCGCGCCACCGGATCTGCACCGCGTTGGCATTCGGCAGCCGCGCGCGCCGCATGGCCCAACTCCAGCATACCCACCTCTTCCGCGACCGCGGCAATCCGCCGGGCGAGCGTTGCCGCCTGTTCCGCACTGCCCGCGGCCATGGCCAACTCGAACACCGTCAGCTTTTCGACGATCTGAAAGCAGGCATCGGCAATGACCTCCCGACAGCGATCGGCGCCCAATGAAGCCTCCAGATCCTGGACCTTCCCCGGATCCATCCCGACATTCGATTTCTGAGGGATCGGCAAAATCTGTGCCATCTTCCGCATCCTTCCCACACCTCTGAAGCCGGCACGGTATGGCGCGGGGTTGAAGATGGGGTTACCGCGTCTTGTGCAAGTGCGAACAGTTTTAGGTAACGCCGAAGCCGCGTTTCGCGGCGCGACCTAACCGCTTACGCCGCCTGCAGCACCCGCCGGCCCAGCAGCTCTGCGATCTGCACCGTATTCAGGGCCGCACCCTTACGCAGGTTGTCGCTGACCACCCACATGTTCAGGCCGTTCTCGACGGTCGAATCCTGGCGGATGCGGCTGACATAGGTCGCGAACTCACCCACCGATTCCACCGGAGTGACGTAGCCGCCATCTTCACGCTTATCGACCACCATGATGCCAGGCGCGGTGCGCAGGATCTCGCGCGCCTCATCTTCATCGAGGAAATCCTCAAACTCCAGGTTCACCGCCTCGGAATGGCCGACGAAGACCGGCACGCGCACACAGGTCGCCGTGACCCGAATGCTGGTATCGACGATCTTCTTGGTCTCCGCCACCATCTTCCATTCTTCGCGGGTGGTTCCGTCCTCCATGAATCGGTCGATATGGGGAATGACGTTGAAAGCGATCTGCTTGGTAAACGTCGCGGGGTCCTTTTCCTGACCCGGCACGTACATACCCTTGGTCTGGTCCCACAACTCGTCCATCGCGTCCTTACCGGCGCCGGATACGGATTGATAGGTCGAGACCACCACCCGCTTGATCCGCGCCCTTTCGTGCAGCGGCTTGAGTGCCACGACCATCTGCGCGGTCGAGCAATTGGGGTTGGCGATGATGTTGCGGTTGCCGACGAGAGCGATCGCCTCGGGGTTCACCTCCGGCACGATCAGCGGGATATCGGGTTCGTAGCGGTAGAGCGAGGAATTGTCGATCACCACGCAGCCCGCATTTGCCGCCTTGGGCGCATACTCCTTGGTGGCGTCGGAGCCGATGGCGAACAACGCCATGTCCCAGCCGGAAAAGTCGAACGTCGCCAGGTCCTGCGTCTTCAACGTCGCATCGCCATAGCTGACCTCGGAGCCCAGCGACCTGCGGCTGGCCAAAGCCACCACCTCGTCGGCGGGAAAGGCCCGCTCGGCCAGAATGTTCAGCATTTCGCGGCCCACATTCCCGGTGGCGCCCACGACGGCGACGCGATAACCCATGGCCCCTCTCCTTGCGCCCAAAGCGGCGTCCTCTTACGCCCGCGCGACGCAAAAGAAAAGCACCGCACGCGGTCGTGACTTGGGGCCCGCACCGGTTGATGGTACGAGAAAACCATGCTGCGTTTGCTCCTTCTTTTGTTCCCCGTCGCCGCGCTGGCCGGTCCTGCGGAAGTGGTCGATGTGCAGGCCACCCGCCAGGGCGATACCTGGCGGTTCGACGTCACCGTGGCGCATGCCGATACCGGTTGGGACCACTACGCCGATGGCTGGTTCGTCCTGGCCCCCGACGGCACCGAATTGGGCTATCGCGAACTGCTGCACCCGCACGTGAACGAACAGCCCTTCACCCGCAGCCAGTCGGGTATCGTGATCCCATCGGACGTGACCGAAGTCATCGTGCGCGCACGCGATTCCGTCCATGGCCTGGGGCCGGGCGTGACGTACAGCTTACCGGGAAGCTGAGCGGTGCCCGGGTGCGAACCGCCGCGCACCCGCCCAACCGAGCCGAAAGTCGCAAAGACTTACCGATTGCGGCGGTGTTTTGTCCTGTTTCAAGTGCGCGCGGCCGGTTTGGGCGCGCGGTTCGGCTGCGGCGCGAAATCCTCTGGGACAGGTGCGATCAATCGCTTAGGGTATGGGAAACGCGTGGTATTCTAAACTGCGCCGCGCAACAAAGGAGTGTTCGATGGCCGATGTGAACCGGGGGGATCGCCCGCTTTCGCCGCATCTGTCGATCTATCGGCCGCAGATCACCTCGATGCTGTCGATCTTTCATCGCGTCACCGGTGTCGGGCTGTCCCTGGCGGCAGTTCTGATCGTCTGCTGGTTTCTGGCCGCCGCAACGGGGCCGGAGGCGTTTGCGCTGGTCGACGGCTTGCTGACCTCCTGGCTGGGCGGCCTGGTTCTGCTGGGGTCACTATGGGCGTTCTGGTACCATTTCTGCACCGGTATCCGGCATCTTTACTGGGACACCGGCCGGGGCTTTGAGCTTGATCAGGTCCAGAAATCCGCCATCGCGGTGGTGGCCGGCTCTGTCGCGCTGACCATCCTGACGCTTGTCGTCGTGTTTATCTGAGGAGCGGTCGAGATGAGCTATCGCACGGATCGCGCGCGGGTGATGGGCCTGGGAACTGCCAAAGAAGGCGTCGGCCATTGGTGGACCCACCGGCTCACGTCGATCGCACTTGTCCCCCTGGGTATCCTTTTCGTGTTTCCGTTCGCCCGTGCCCTAGGCGGCGGTTTCGAAGAGGTTCGCGCCGTCTATCAAAACCCGTTCAACGCAATTGTGGCGATCCTCTTCATCGGTGTGACGATGCACCACCATATGCAGGGGGTGCAGGTGGTGATCGAAGACTATATCCATGGAAAGGCTGTGCGCACGGCGTCGCTGGTCGCCAACACCCTGATCTGCTGGGCGTTGGGGCTGACCGGGGTCTTCGCCGTCGCAAAGATCGCTTTCGCAGGCTAGGAGAAAACCCCATGGCTGCTTATGAGTTCATCGATCATGTCTACGATGTTGTTGTCGTGGGGGCCGGCGGGTCTGGTCTGCGCGCAACGCTTGGCATGGCCGAACAAGGGCTCAAGACAGCCTGCGTGACCAAGGTTTTCCCGACCCGGTCGCACACCGTCGCCGCCCAAGGCGGTATTGCTGCCAGCCTTGGAAACATGGGGCCCGACAACTGGCAGTGGCACATGTACGACACGGTGAAGGGCTCGGATTGGCTGGGCGACTCCGATGCCATGGAATACCTGGCGCGGGAGGCGCCAAAGGCGGTATACGAGCTTGAGCATTACGGCGTGCCCTTCAGCCGCACCGAAGAGGGCACCATCTATCAACGCCCCTTCGGCGGGCATACCACCGAGTTCGGCGAGGGGCCGCCGGTGCAGCGCACCTGCGCCGCCGCGGACCGCACCGGCCACGCGATCCTGCACACGCTCTACGGCCAAAGCCTGAAGAACAATGCCGAGTTCTTCATCGAGTATTTCGCGATCGACCTGATCATGTCGGACGAAGGAGAGTGCCAGGGCGTGATCGCGTGGAAGCTGGACGATGGCACGATCCACCGTTTCAACGCAAAAATGGTGGTTCTGGCCACGGGCGGCTATGGCCGGGCCTATTTCTCCGCCACCTCCGCCCATACCTGTACCGGGGACGGTGGCGGCATGGTTGCCCGCCAGAACCTGCCGCTGCAGGACATGGAGTTCGTGCAGTTCCACCCCACCGGCATCTACGGCGCCGGCTGTCTGATTACCGAGGGCGCCAGGGGCGAGGGTGGCTATCTGACCAACTCGGATGGCGAACGGTTCATGGAACGGTATGCGCCGACCTATAAGGATCTGGCCAGCCGCGATGTGGTCAGCCGCTGCATGACGATCGAAATCCGCGAAGGCCGCGGCGTGGGCAACGAAGCCGATCACATCCATCTGCACCTTGACCATCTGCCGAAGGAAGCCCTCGCCGAACGCCTGCCCGGAATTTCCGAAAGCGCGCGGATCTTTGCCGGCGTCGACGTCACCAAGGAACCGATCCCGGTGCTGCCGACCGTCCATTACAATATGGGCGGCATCCCGACCAATTATTGGGGCGAGGTGTTGAACCCGACCGCCGCGGACGACGATGCCGTGCAGCCCGGTTTGATGGCCGTGGGCGAGGCCGGCTGCGCCAGCGTGCATGGCGCCAACCGGCTGGGGTCGAACTCACTGATCGATCTGGTCGTGTTCGGTCGCGCTGCGGCGATCAAGGCGGGCCAGGTCGTGGATCCGGAGGGGCCGAACCCGACCCTGAACGAGAAATCCGTCGATATGGCGATGGCCCGCTTCGACAAGCTGCGCCACGCGACCGGAACGACCGGCACGGCGGAACTGCGCCTGGCGATGCAAAAGACGATGCAGGCGGATGCGGCAGTCTTCCGCACTTCGGAGACGCTGAAGCAAGGTGCGGCGAAGATGGCCGAGGTCGCCTCTGGCATGGCCGATCTCAGCGTCGCCGATCAGTCGCTGATCTGGAACACCGACCTGATGGAAACGCTGGAATTGTCCAACCTGATGCCCAACGCGCTGACCACCGTGGTCAGTGCCGAGGCGCGCAAAGAAAGCCGTGGGGCGCATGCCCACGAGGATCACCCCGACCGCGATGACGAGAATTGGCGCGTCCACACGCTGGCGCATATCGACGGCGACAACGTGGTCAAGCTTAGCTATCGCGGGGTCCATGTTGACCCGCTGACCAGCCACAACGAGGGCGGGATAGACCCGAAGAAAATCGCGCCCAAAGCGCGGGTTTACTAGGCCGGCATGGCGCTGAGGACATATGTCATAAATCGCGCCGCAGATGCGGATCGGTGGGCATATGTCACCGAGTCGGTGAAACCGCACTTCGATCTGGAACTTACGCGGTTCGACGCAATCGACGGGCGCGCCGACGGCTTTCGGATCAGCGACCACCTGCCGCCTGGCAGTCAGCTTTCGATCAAGACACCGGCCCTGGTCAACAAATGCGCAGAGGCCGCCATACTTCTGAGCCACGCCCATTGCTGGCACAAGGTTCTGAATGGCCCAGACGAATACGCGCTGATCGTTGAAGACGACGTCGCGTTTCAGGAACCCGTCGTTGAACTGTCGAACACACTCAGCGACGGCTTCACGTTCGATTTGATCTTTTGCAATCGGCGGATGATCTTGTTCCGTCGCGCATTGCCGAACGACGATGTATTGCCGCAGTGCCTGTACCTGGATGAGTTCCACAGCCGAATGGTCGCGACGTTCCCGGCCGAAGAGTTTGAGACCAAGCGGTTCAACAAGCAGGGCCGTCTGCCGAATGGGGTCGGCTTCGACGCTTACGTTGTGTCGCGCCGGGGTGCGGAAAAGCTCCTCGAACTCTTCGAGCAACTGCCAGAGCAGTTTCCCGTGGACAATTGGGCATATGCTGTAAGCCTTGACGTTTCGGATTTCCGGCGAAGCCAAGGGCATCCGCGCGGCTTCGCGAAGATTTCGGATCTTCTGCGTCCTGATCGTCCGAAACTTGACACCTATATCTTTAACAGGATTGTCGCATTGTCTGCAGGGGTTTCGGTTTTGCCTTCGGTTCGCGAAGTCCGGACCGATATCGGGCGACGTACGAAACTGGCAGGTGGATAAAGCCGTTGGAGGGGCGACATGGGACAGATACGCGCAAGAGTTGTTTTGCTGTGCTTTGGCGGATCGATGGTCCTTGCCGGTTGTGATCCGATCTCACCGCTGCAAGGCTCGGTGTCCGACCCGGCCGCCGGTGCGACCGCAGCCGCGCCTGCAGATGTGCTGCAGCCGCCCGGATTGACGGCCGATGAGGTCGTGATCTGGAACACATTGCGCCCGGATGTGAAGGCGCGGGCCGCCGAGTTCATTGCCGGCGGCGGAACGCTGACGCAGTTTGTGCAAGTGTGATGGCCAGGTTTCGGAGACACGCGATGCGACCCTTGATTCTTTCCAGCGGTATCGGCGCGGTGCTTGCCGCTTGTTCGCCTGCACCG
Source organism: Pseudomonadota bacterium (assembly GCA_039180525.1). Lineage (GTDB taxonomy): Bacteria > Pseudomonadota > Alphaproteobacteria > Rhodobacterales > Rhodobacteraceae > Halovulum. The sequence continues at coordinate 160,423 of JBCDDF010000003.1, read as the reverse complement.
GAGGGCCCGACATTCACCTCCAAACAGGAAGAAACCTGCTTCCAGCAAGCCCAGGCGTCGCTGCCCGAAGACCGGCAGTTGCGTCGCGATCGCGAAGGCGCTTTTGTCGAGGTCTTGCTTGTCGAGGACCGGGTTCGCGACATCGATCGTTCGCAAACCTTCGAAGAGTGCATGGCCGCGGCCAGCCGCGTCGGGACGGGGAGCCTGGCCGATCTGGGGACGGTGAACTTCACCGAAGACGAACTCCTGATCTGGAACACACTCAACGACGCCGCCCGCAAAGCGGCGCTGGAATTCATTCAGGCCGGCGGCACGCTGGCCGAATTCGTGGCGCCACCAGCCTGAGGAAAACGCAATGGTCGAACTGACGCTGCCCAAGAATTCCCGCATCACGGTGGGCAAGACCTGGCCCAAGCCGAAGGGTGCGACACGGCTGAAGACGTTCAAGATCTATCGCTACGACCCCGACACCAAGGCCAACCCGCGGGTCGACACCTATTTCGTGGATCTCGATACCTGCGGTCCGATGATGCTGGATGCGCTGATCAAAATCAAAAACGAGATCGATCCGACGCTGACCTTCCGTCGATCCTGTCGGGAGGGGATCTGCGGCTCCTGCGCGATGAATATCGACGGGATCAACACGCTCGCCTGCATCTATGGGCTGGACGAGGTAAAGGGCGACGTAAAGATATACCCACTTCCGCATATGCCGGTGATTAAGGATCTGGTGCCGGATCTGACCCATTTCTATGCCCAGCACGCCTCGATCATGCCCTGGCTGGAGACGGCGACGAACCGGCCGGGCAAAGAGTGGAAGCAGTCGATCGAGGATCGCAAGAAGCTCGACGGGCTTTATGAATGCGTGATGTGCGCGTCCTGCTCCACCTCCTGCCCCAGCTATTGGTGGAACGGAGACCGATATCTGGGCCCGGCCGCGTTGCTGCACGCCTATCGTTGGATCATCGACAGCCGCGATGAGGCAACAGGAGAGCGGCTGGACCAGTTGGAAGATCCGTTCAAGCTCTATCGCTGCCACACGATCATGAACTGCACGAAAACCTGCCCCAAGGGCCTGAACCCGGCAAAGGCGATTGCCGAGGTGAAAAAGATGATGGTGGAACGGCGGCTCTGATCAGCCGTCCGATACGCGCGCCGACGCTTGCCGAATACCAACCAACGCCCAGCTTCGCGGCGTGGTGGCATGGGCGCCCGCATCCTGTGGTGTACATCCGGGTTTTAAGGTCGCAGGAAACCACGCCCGCCCGCGCATTCGGTGTTCGTTCCCAACTTGACCGGAAACGGGCGCCAAACGCCTATTCCGCCGCGGTTTCGGTCCCATCGCTGACCGACCCGCCCTTCGGCGGCGGGGTCCAGGCGCGTTCGGATTCCTCGTGCAAAGAGACATGCACCCCCATCATCCGGTCGCTCATGTTCTGGTTGATCTCGCGCGCCTTGTCGGCATAGGCCTCGTTTTCGAACACCGAAAGGTCCGGGTCCCACAGCCGTGCCAGATCGGCCAGATTGCTGCGGTCGAGTTTGACATAAAGCCGGCTCGCGCGTTCCGCCTCGAACGGGTGATGGCCCATCGCCAGCAGCGCATAGCGCCCCGCGCGCACCGAACTGTCGAAGGTTTCCCGCACGATATCGCGCGCGCCCGCGGCATAGAGCTGATAAACATGCTGCCGGTCATAGGCCCGCGCCACCACATGCACGTGCGGATGTTCGCGGGTCACGTATTCCACCATCTGCACGGCCTTTTCGCGGTCATCCATCGCCACCACCAGCACCTTGGCCTCGCGGATCCCGGCGGCCAGCAGCAGGTCGGGGCGCGACGGGTCGCCGAAAAACGCCTTCACCCCGAACCTGCGCAGGCCCGAGATCAGATCGTTATGGTAGTCCAACACCACCGTCTTGTGGCCGTTGGACAACAGCATGCGGTTCACCACCTGACCGAACCGGCCCAGCCCGGCGACGATGATCGGGCCGGTCTCGTCGATCTCGTCATCATCGGGCGCGACCGTGTCGATCCGGGCGGCTATGACACGCTCGTAAAAGATGAACAGGCCCGGTGTAAGCAGCATCGACAAGGTGACGATCAGTTGCAGCGTCTGTCCCAATTCGAACGGGATCACGCCGTTCTGGGTGTTGAAACTCAGCAGAACGAAGCCGAATTCGCCCGCCTGCGCCAGGCCCAGCGCGAACAGCCAGCCGGCCCCGCCGCGGATCCTGAATACCTTGGCCAGGGCAAACAGCACGCCCGCCTTCAGCGCGATCAGGCCCAGCGTCAAACCGGCGACAACGAAGAACTGCTCGGCCAGGATGCCGAAATTGATCCCCGCGCCCACGGTGATGAAGAACAGGCCCAGAAGCAGGCCCTTGAAGGGCCCGATGTCAGCCTCCAATTCGTGCCGGTACTCGCTGTTGGCCAGCACCACGCCAGCCAGGAACGTGCCCAGCGCCGGCGACAGCCCGACCAGCGTCATCAACAGCGCGATGCCGATCACCAGAAGCAAAGCGCCGGCGGTGAAGATCTCCGGCACTTTGGCCTGGGCCAGGAACCGGAAGACGGGGCGGGTCAGGAAGTGACCGCCGGCCACGATCGCGCCGACCGAACCCAGGACGACCAGGGTCACGATCCAGCCGGGCTTGCCTTCCATCATCGAGCCGCCGCCGCCGGCGGTGAAGACGATATCGCTAAGCGGTGCGCCCGACGCGGTGCTCAGCGCCGCCACCGGCAACAGCGGGATCAGCGCCAGCATCGGGATGACGGCAATGTCCTGGGCCAACAGAACGGAGAAACTCGCCTGCCCGCCATCGGTCCGCGTCAGACCCTTTTCGCCCAGGGTCTGCAGCACGATCGCGGTCGATGACAGCGACAGCGTCAGCCCGATGGCCAGCGACACGCTCCACGAAAAGCCCAGCACCATTCCGGCCGCCATGATCAGCAGCGTCGTGCCCACGACCTGCAGGCCACCCAGACCCAGCAGCCGGTTGCGCATGTTCCAAAGCTCGCGCGGCTGCAATTCCAATCCGATCAGGAACAGCATCATCACCACACCGAATTCGGCATAGGCCTGCAAATCCTGCGATTCCGCACCCACGATGCCCAGGATCGGGCCAATGACGACGCCGGCGATCAGATAGCCAAGGACAGAGCCGAGCCCCAGCCGGTTCGCGATCGGCACCGCGACGACCGCGGCGATCAAATAGATGAAAGCCTGTAGCAGGAAGCCATCCATGCCTCAGACCTCCGCCAGCAAACGATTGACGTAGGGGTTCAGCAGCGGCGCCTGCTGCGCGGCTGAAATGTCCAGCCGTCCGTGGACCAACGCCTCCAGCAGATGCTCCCATTGATCCAGATGCGGCTCGACCATGTGCCGCTCCCGCGCGCTGCGGGCGCCGAAAAGCACCAGCGGCGGCAGAAACGTCATGCCGCACAGGGCCGCGCTTTGCTCCAGCGGCGCGATCAGTTCTCGCACGCCGAAATTGTTGTAACCCTCGGTGTGATACGCGTCCTCCGGTGCGCCGGCGGTAAGGGCGCAGAGAAACGTTTTGCCATGCAGCGCGGTACCACGCTTGCCATAGGCGTAGTCGTATTCCAGCACCAAATCCTGCCATTCCTTCAGGATCGCGGGTGTGGAGTACCAGTAAAACGGAAATTGAAAGATCAAGACGTCATGGTCGTTCAGCCGCGACTGCTCTGCATCGACATCGATATCGAAGGTCGGGTATTCGGCATAAAGATCGACCAGCGTGACCCCCGGCACCCACTCCGCAACCCGCGCCATGTGCACATTGACCTCCGACCGCCGTGGCGAAGGATGCGCGTAGAGGATCAGAACCTTGTTTTCGATACGAGCCATGGCGAGCTTTCGCTGTCGCTATGGCAACCTATCGCGCCCGACCGCCGCGGTCGATGGGCAAAAACCGTACCGCAATTCCGGCGCCGGCCGGCGGGCGCCCGTCGATGCGCAGGCCACAGCGGCCCTGCGGTTTTGCGCCCCATCCCGGCGCAGTGACATACGTCGTTAACTAGGTGTTGCAACATGTAATACTATAACATATCTAGCGCTGCCGGACGGATACGGAGGCGGCAATGGGCAAGCGCGGCGAAATCCTACAGTCGGAGATATTCGACCTTCTGCGCGCGAACGCGGGACCCTTGTCCGCCTATGACGTTATGGGCGAATTGCGGGCCACAAAGCCCAAGATCGCACCGACGACGGTCTATCGCGCCTTGAGTGCGCTGACGGATCAAGGGCGGGTGCACCGGCTGGAGTCGCTCAACGCCTATATGGCCTGCCAGTGCGACGATCATCAGCATGAATCGATCCTTTCGATCTGCGACGATTGCGGGACGGTGGAAGAAAACCTGGCACCCGATTTGTTGGCCAAGCTGTCGGGTCTGATCGGCCAATCGGGTTTTGCGCCGTCACGCCATGTCGTCGAAGTTCACGGCACCTGCGCCGATTGCGGGCCCGGGCGGAAGCCGACATGAGGACCAGGGACAAAGTGCTGAGCCTGGTATTGGTCGGCGCCGCGCCACGACTGGTTGGTGCCGCACTTGTTGTGGCTTTGCTTTGGGCGGGCTTGCTCTGGGCCACCTCCAGCCCCGGTCCGCTGTGATGGCCGCGCTTGCGTTCCAGGATCTGACGCTGGGCTATGACCGGCATCCGGCGGTCCATCATCTGCAGACCGAAATCGCCGATGGCAGCCTGACCGCGGTGGTCGGGCCGAACGGCGCCGGCAAATCGACGCTTCTCAAGGGGGTTACCGGCGCGCTGTCACCGCTGGAAGGACGCGTCGCCTTCGGTGGGATCACACGGGACGATATCGCCTATCTGCCGCAGCAGTCGGATATCGACCGGGCTTTCCCGATGTCGGTCGTCGACCTGGTCGCCATGGGGCTGTGGAAAGAGATCGGCGCCTTCGGCTGGCTGGGCCGCGCGCGTCGCGACCGGGTCGAAGGCGCGATTGCCGCCGTCGGACTGACAGGTTTCGAAACTCGGCCCATCGGTGCGTTGTCGGGCGGTCAGATGCAGCGGGTGTTGTTCGCCCGTCTGCTTCTGCAGGATGCGCGTCTGGTGCTGTTGGACGAACCGTTCACCGCCATCGACGCCCGCACCATGGCTGATCTGATCGGCGTGGTCAGGGGCTGGCACGGCGAAGGGCGCACCGTCATCGCCGTGTTGCACGATCACGAAACGGTCCGCGCGCATTTTCCACGCACGCTGATGCTGGCGCGCGAGATGGTCGCGCATGGGCCCACGCGTCAGGTTCTGACATCCGAGAACCACGCGCGTGCGCTGCAGATGTGCGAGGCCTGTGCCAGCACGCCGCATGTCTGCGGAAAGACCGCCGCTTGATCTGGGACATCCTGTTCGCGCCCTTCGCCGATTTCGGCTTCATGCGCCGTGCGTTGCTCGGCTGCTTTGCCATTGCCGTTGGGGCCACGCCGGTGGGCGTGTTTCTGATGCTGCGGCGGATGAGCCTGACCGGTGACGCGATGGCGCATGCGATACTGCCGGGTGCCGCAATCGGGTATCTGGTGTCGGGTCTGTCGCTTGGCGCCATGACCATCGGCGGACTGATCGCCGGCATGGTCGTGGCGCTTGGGTCGGGCGTCGTGTCCCGCATGACGGCGCTGCGCGAGGACGCAAGCCTTGCCGCGTTCTACCTGATCTCGCTGGCGCTCGGTGTTCTCATCGTCTCCACCCGCGGCAGCAACGTGGATCTGATGCACGTGCTGTTCGGCACCGTGCTGGCGCTGGACGATGCCGCGCTGATCTTGCTGTGCTCGATCGCCAGCCTGTCGGTTGTTATCGTCGCCGTTCTGTTCCGACCGCTGGTTCTGGAATGCGCCGACCCGCAATTCCTACGTTCGGTCAGCAACCTCAGTGCCGTCACGCATTTCGTCTTTCTTGGACTGGTGGTCATGAACCTTGTGGCCGGCTTCCACGCGCTTGGCACCCTGATGGCGGTCGGGATCATGATCCTACCGGCCGCGGCGGCACGGTTCTGGACCGCCACGATCGGCGGGCTGATCCTCGCCGCGGCGATGATCGCGGCGCTGTCCAGCGTTGCCGGGCTACTTCTGTCTTTTCACCTCAGCCTGCCGTCCGGCCCTGCGATCATTTTGGTCGCGGGTATCGTCTATGGGCTGTCCGTGATCATCGGGCCGGTGGGAGGACTTCTCGTCCAGGCCCTGCCGCGCCGTCACTTCGAAACCTGAGGGGAAACCATGTCATCGCGACGTGCCATTCTGAAATCCGCAACCGCGCTGGTCGCAGCATCCCTGCTGTCGCCGGGCGCCGCCCATGCGCAGGAACCGATACCGGTCGTCGCCACCTTCTCGATCCTGGGCGACATGGTCGCGCGTATCGGCGGTGAGCATATCGCGCTGACCACCCTGGTGGATCCCGATGGCGACGCGCATGTCTATCAGCCCACACCGCAGGCCGCCGCTGCCGTGAGCCAGGCGAATGTTCTGTTCATGAACGGTCTGGAATTCGAAGGCTGGTTGGAACGTCTGTCAGAGGCGGCTTCCTTCGACGGAGATCTTGTGATCGCCACCACCGGCGTGGATGCGATCGCATTCGGCGACCATGACGACCACGATGAGCATGGCGATCATGGTCACGAGAAGCACGCCGACGGCGACGCCCATGGGCATGATGCGCATGACCACGAGGAGCATGCGGACGACAAGCATGGCGACGCGCATGGCGCGGAACATGCGGGCCACGGCGACCATGATGATCACGGCGATGCGCATGCCGGCCATAATCACGGGGCCTTCGACCCCCACGCCTGGCAAAGCCTGGAAAACGCCGTGATCTATGCAGACAATATCGCGGCGGGCCTTGCGAAGGCGGACCCGGCGCACGCCGCGATCTTCTATCAGAACCGGGCCGAATTCGTCGCCGAGTTAGAGGCGCTGGGCGCGGAGGTCGACGCCATGATGGCCGCGATCCCCGCAGACAGGCGCACCGTCGTGACCTCGCATGATGCGTTTGGATACATGGCCGCGCAGTACGGGCTCGAATTCAAAGCGGCCCAGGGGCTCAGCACCGAAAGCGAAGCTTCGGCCGCGGATGTGGCAGAGCTGATCACCCAGATCCGCGATCAGGATATCTCTGCCGTCTTCGTCGAAACCATCACCGACAACCGGCTGATCGAGCAGATCGCGAGAGAGACCGGCGCAACCATCGGCGGCACGCTTTACTCCGATGCCCTGTCGGGCCCGGACGGGCCGGCCGCGACCTATCTGGACATGATGCGCCACAACGCCACCACCCTGTCGCAGGCGCTGGGTTCGTAAGGGTGACCGGGACCGGCTTCGATGTGGTCGTCGTCGGCGCCAGTTTCGCCGGTGCGACCGCGGCGCTGCAGCTTGGCCGCGCCAGCCGGCGGGTGCTGATGATCGATGCGGGCATGCCGCGCAACCGGTTCTCCCCGGCGGCGCATGGCGTTCCGGGGTGGGACGGCAGCCCGCCGGGCGACATCGCCGGCCCGATGCCGAACGTCAATCTGGCGGTGGCCGATGGCACGCTGGCCGGGATCGGGGTTCATCAATCCCTGGTCTTCCCCGGCGCGATCGAGCCAGTCGCCCAGGACCAGGCGGCGTGAGCCGGGGCGGGAACCTGGGGGCGACCCAGCTTCGGCGCAAACGGCGTCGCGGGGATCCCATGCGCGACTACGACCGGCTGCCGCCGGAACTGCGGGCCTGGCTGGCATCGGCTTTGCTTCCATGGCGGCCGCGTTCGGCGTTGCACATGTTCGACCGGGTGCGCGCACGAACCCAAGACACCGCCCATGCGATCCAGGAGATGGATCGTATTCAAAACCGACTCGTCGGCAGGGATGCGTGCCAGGTGTGGGGCGAAAGCCACCCAGAGGCGCGGGACCCCCACGATCGCTAAGGTCGCGCGGCGGCCCTGACCGGGGTCCGCCCTGCCCTGCGATCATGCCGGACCCGCCCAAGAACCGCCCAAGAACCGCCATGCGGGCCTTGCCATCGGCACCCGAGCGTCGACGCGCCGCAGATTTGCTCCGGCACATGCGGGCCGGGTCGCTGCCTGAAACAAGCCGCCTTCATAAATCGGAAACCGGCAAGTCGTAAGGTGTCCGTTAACCTTTGGCATAGGGCTTGAGGTGTTGCTTCCGATCGAAAGGCAAGACCCGGTGACCCCCTTCAGACCGCTGATCGCAATCGCGCTCATCGCGCTTCTTGCACTGCCGGCTTACGCCGAAGACCTTCGTGCCAAGAACGTTATTCTGATGATCTCCGACGGCATCGGTTTCGATGGCTGGCTGGCCGCGGATTACTATCAAGGACTTGCCGGGCGGCAATCCTATCAAGTTACCCGTCCCGATGGGACCGCGCCGGTGATCTTCGGCCTCGACCACCATGCGCTGAACCTTTACGATGCGGCTGGCGACCTGCCGCCAAGCGGGTCCGAGGCGGCGCTTGCCGTGGCAGCCGTCGCACAGGGGTACGATCCGGCAACCCGCTGGGATCGCTTTGAAAATACGATCCTCAACGATTTCGATCCGGTGGCGAAGCGTTACACCTCCTACACCGACAGCGCCGCCGCCGGGACGGCGCTAATGACGGGGCGCAAGACCTCGAACGGTCGCGTGAACATCAACTGGAAAGGAACCGAGAGCTTGCGGACCATCGCCCAGATCGCCATGGACCAGGGTCGCGCGGCGGGATCGGTCGCATCGGTGATGGTGTCACACGCGACCCCGGCTGCCACCATCGCGCACAACCTGTCGCGCAAGAACTACGTCGAAATCTTCAACGAGATGGTGGGCTCCGGTCTCAACGTGATCATGGGCGCCGGTCATCCGCTTTACGACAACAGCGGCAACCGGATCGATCCCGACGACGAAGACGCCTATCGGTATGTCGGCGGGCCCGCGACCTATGCGGCGATGACCCGCGACGGCGGTCTGAACGGATTTACCTTCATCGACGCCAAAGCGAACTTCGAGGCACTTGCAGCCGGCCAGAACGTCCCCGAACGAGTCGTGGGCATCGCGCGCGCAGGCAGAACCTTGCAAGCAAGCCGCAAAGGTCTGCCGGCGGCCGGCACGCCGTCCGGCATGGCCAAAAACCCCATCGTTCCCAGCCTTGCGACCATGAGCCTCGGCGCGCTCAATGTGTTGTCCCAAGACGAAGACGGTATGTTTCTGATGATCGAAGGCGGCGCGGTGGACTGGATGGGCCACGCCAACAACATGCCCCGCTTCATCGAGGAACAGGTCGATTTCAACCTGGCCGTCGATGTCGTCATCGACTGGGTGGAGACGCACTCCAGTTGGGAGGAGACTTTGCTGATCGTCACCTCGGACCACGAATCCGGCGGCATCTGGGGCGAAGGCACCTGGACCAATGGCGCGGGCGAGGCCGGTCGCGGTGGCGGCATCCGTTCGGCGGCCCGCTTCGATCCGGCCGAGGACACCTTCAACGGCTACTTCGCCGTGCAGAACCGCGGTGCCGGCAATCTTCCCGGGCATATGTGGTCGTCGCGCAATCACACCAACGAGCTTGTGCCGCTTTGGGCCCTGGGAGCTGGTGCCGGCGCCTTCGCCGCGTTCTCCCGCAGCGATCTGCGGGCCGCGGAACTTTGGGGGGAGCCCTATGGTTGGGGCGGTGACTTCGTGGACAACACCGCTGTCTTTGCCGTGATGCAGGCGGTGTTTGCGCCCACGGCCGTTTCGATGCCCACCCAGTAGCAGAGGCGTTCCCAACCGCTCACCGCCTTCTGTGGGCCGGATAAGGCAATCCGGAACGGCTTGGGAAGCCCGGCCCGCTTAAGCGGGAAAACACCGCGGTAAGGCTGCCGGGCTTTCGGCGCGCCATCCGCCTGCCCGCCCGATCGATCCGCGGCCTAACCAACGGCGTATGTCAGGTTTGCGGCGCGGCGCCGGTTTCCCGCACATCGGCAATTGTCGTGCCGGCCAAGCGATCGATCAGGCTGCGTTCGACCTCTTCCAGGACCACGACCACCTTTTTTTGCAGCGCCCGCTCGACCGAACAAGCCGGCGCTTCTGCGTCGTCCTCCGTCGCGATCAAGCTTTCCTCCAACGCGACATAGACATCCGCCAGGCTAATCCGATCCGGCGGGCGGGCCAGACGCCAACCGCCCGCATGGCCTTTTTCCGAGGTCAACAACCCGGCCTTGCGCAGCTTCCCCAGGACACGGCGCACCACGACCGGGTTAGTGCCGGCATGATCGGCGATATCGGCAGAGGTCTGCGTCCGGCCCGGGTCAGCCGCCATATGGCCCAGCGTATGAAGCGCGAGCGACAGGCGTGAATTGCGTTTCATCGTCAGGTTTTCTCCGAAACCGGGGCTATACGTAACATTCACTGTTGCATTGATCTAGTAACTGGATAAGTTACCTGATCTCGACGCCAGCTGAGGAGCCAGTCATGTCAGACCGCCGCCTTCCCGTCACGGTGCTTTCCGGATTTCTGGGCGCGGGGAAGACGACGCTGCTCAATCGGGTGTTGAACAATCGAGAGGGGCGGCGCGTTGCGGTCATCGTCAACGATATGTCAGAGGTGAACATCGACGCCGACCTGGTGCGCGCTGACACCCAACTGTCGCGGACCGACGAAACGCTGGTCGAAATGTCGAATGGATGCATCTGCTGCACCTTGCGCGACGATCTGCTGGCAGAGGTGCGCCGCCTGGCGGGCGAAGGGCGCTTTGACTATCTGCTGATCGAGTCGACCGGCATATCCGAACCGCTTCCGGTCGCGGCGACATTCGAGTTTCGCGACCAAGACGGTGAAAGCCTGTCGGATGTCTCGCGTCTCGACACCATGGTGACGGTGGTCGATGCGGTGAACCTCCTTGAGGATTACGCCAGCCACGATTTCCTGCACGACCGCGGAGAGACAATGGGCGATCAGGATCAGCGCACTCTCGTGCATCTTTTGACCGATCAGATCGAGTTTGCCGATGTGGTTGTCCTGAACAAGGTCGCGGATGCCGGGCCTCGGCGCACCGACGCGGCGCGCAAGATCATCCGCAGCCTGAACGCGGATGCGCGGATCATGGAAACCAACCATTCCGATGTTCCCACCGATGCGATTCTGGATACCGGCTTGTTCGACTTCGAGAAGGCGCATGAACACCCGATGTGGGCGAAGGAACTCTATGGCTTCGCCGACCATGTGCCCGAAACCGAAGAATACGGCGTGCAAAGCTTCGTTTATCGCGCCCGCCGGCCTTTCGTTCCGGAAAAGATCAAGACCGTGCTGCAGGGTGCATTGCCGAATGTCATCCGCGCCAAAGGCCACTTTTGGATCGCCACGCGCCCCGATTGGGTGGCCGAGTTTTCGCTGGCCGGCGCCGTGTCGAGCGTCAGGCCGCTGGGCACCTGGTGGGCCGCGGTTCCGAAAGCGCGATGGCCGGATGAGGTGCGTGCAGCCGCCTATCTGTCACGGCATTGGGTCGAACCCTGGGGCGACCGGCGGCAGGAGATCGTCTTTATCGGCGCAGCGATCAACTGGCCAGCTTTGACGGCGGCCCTTGACGCCGCATTGCTGCCGGAGACCGACGCGCCCGGACCGGAGGCTCTGCCCGAACTGCCCGACCCATTCCCGGTTTGGCACCGCGCCGAGGTAGCGGCGTGACCCCGGCGTTCAAACATGCAAAACCCCCCGCGAAAAGGAGGGAGATACACGTTCATGAACGATCAGGATCTAGCCGCGGCGCGGGCCGCATGGGGCGACGGGCTCATCGCGATTTCCCGTGCCTTCGAGGAAAACGGCATCGACGGCGCCCGTGAGGTGGCCAATGCGGTGCTGGACGCGGCCTATGGCTACAATCTGGGGCCGGTGCTGTTCAAACCGACGCTCAGCGGGGGCGCGCAGACGTTTCGCACCAACAAGAAAGGCGCGCTGTCGTATTTCATCGGCCATGATCCCGAGTATCCCAATGACGGCGGGTTCGGGATCAAAGGTTGGCGAGAGGTCACGTCGGAGACGGCCGCGAGCTTTATCGAAGGCGATGTCGGCATGTGGATGGGCTGGATCACGATGACGGATAAGGACGGACAGGTGACCAAGGTCGACAAGAGCTTCGGCTACAAGATGGACACGGACGTCGTCGCGCGGATCGTGCTGCACCACTCATCGCTGCCCTATCAGCCATAGATAGTCAGACGTTTCATGGCGGCACTCCCTCGCATATCCGAACCAGGCGGGCAGACATGACACCCGTTCGGGACGTCGTGCGGGATGCCGCCATAGGTGTCGGCGTTGCGGATACGCCGCAGGGGCTGTCCGTCTTTCGCCGCCCGGGATGCGCCGCTGCGATCTGGCGGCGCCAGCCCCCACCGGGGTTTCAAACCTGGATCGACACGCTGCCGCCCGCGCAATTGCCCGACGCGCGCGTCACCCTGCGCCCCGACACCGCGCGCGACACGGCGTTGCGGATCTGTGACGCGGCGGGCATGCCGCAGGTTGCGCACCGTGATTGGCTGGTTGACGATATCGCCGCGCTGGCCGACATCTTTGCCGGACTGATGCAGGCCAAGTGGCTGCATTTGCGGCTTCAGATCGTCACCACGAACGCCTGCCGCCGGTTCCATATCGACGCAATCACCGCGCGGCTGATCTGCACCTATCGGGGCCTCGGCACCCAATACGGCATTTCCACCGATGGCGCGGAACCGCCCCGCGCCTTTACCGTGCCGACCGGGGCGCCGATGCTGATACGCGGCAGCCTTTGCCCGCGGACACCGGCTTCGGGGCTCTTGCATCGGTCCCCGCCCATCGAAGGCACCGGAGAGACGCGATTGCTGATGGTGCTGGACCCCGATCCCGAACCGGAGCACGACCCCTAGGCCGCGAAATCGGAACCCGATCGCGGCACCCGCCATCCCGGCGCGCCACTGCCGACAGGGCAAGCATCACTTGCCGCCTTCGACCGGCGCAAATACTATCACCAGGGAAAAGCACGCGCGCCGCCAGCCGATCCCCCACCAGCACAAGGAACACTCAATGTCTGTTGTGACGCGGCTTGCCGCTGCCGCTATTCTATCTCTGTCGACGGCGCTGCCGCTCTCGGCCCAGGACGGCAGCTTCACGATCTCCGTCGGCTTCGGACCGACGGCCGAGGTGCCGGACCCGCGCGCGGGCTACAATGGCTGGATGTCGAACCAGACCGGCGTGACCGAAACGCTGATGGGCATCGACTACGAATTGGGCCTGTATCCGCGCCTGGCGGAAGGGATCGAGCAGTCCGCACCCACCGAATGGCGGGTGACATTGCGCGAAGGGCTTCGGTTCCATGACGGCACCGCCGTGACCGCGCAGGCGGTTGTGGATGCGATCGCGTCGATTTCCGACGAAAACCACCCCGGCCACAATGCCCGGATCGCGAACCTGCTGGATCTTGCGTCCATGTCGGTGGATGGCGACCGGGTCGTGGTGTTCCAGACCAACAGCCCCAACGCCGCTTTCCCCTGGACCCTGTCAGAGCCGGGCATCGCGGTCCTGGGCCCTGCGTCGGAAGACTTCCCGATCAATGCCACTGGCCCCTACATTTTCCGCGAGGCGGTGCCGGAGCAGCTTTATCGGGTCGAGGCGAATGCCGACTATCGCCTGGGCGCCCCCGGCTTTGAGGAGGTTCGGGTTGTGGGCATTCCCGATCCCGGTGCCTCCGCGCTGGCTTTCGAGGCCGGCGAGGTCGATATGGTCATCAACTATCCCGAAAGCGATTTCGCCCGCATCCAGGAAACCGGTGCTATGGGCTTTTCCGCGCCTACGGCCCGGCTTTACTTCTATACGGTGAATGCCCGGTCCGGGCCGATGGCGAACCCGCTGATCCGCCGCGCGGTTTCGGCGGCCATCGATCGCCAGGGCATTGTCGATGCAACACTTTCGGGCGTTGGCGGCCTGCCCGCCGGCACGATCTATCCGGCAGGCATGGGCTGGGCGGCGGATATCGATCCGGTCTACGACCCCGCCCTGGCCGAGGATCTGCTGGCAGAGGCCGGCGCGGTGAAGGAAGGCGGCCGCTGGATGCTGGACGGGGCACCGCTTGAAATCGACATCGTGACCTATTCGTCGCGCGCGGCCCTCCCGCCGACGGCGGAACTCACGCAAGCATTTCTTCAGGCGATCGGGGTTTCCGCGACCATCAGTGTCGGTGAATACGGCGCCAGCAACGACGCTGTCGCGGCGGGCGATGCCGACATGTTCCTGCAGGCGTGGGTGACGACGCCGCAAGGTGACCCGGGCGCGGTGCTTGAGGCGCTTTTGAAATCCACCGGCGGGTCGAATTCGGGCGGCTACGACAACCCGGAACTCGACCAGTTGCTGGCCGATGGGCGAACGACCTTCGACCAGGCCGGGCGAGAGGAGATCTACGATCGCGTGCAGGAGATCGTGTTCGAAGACGCGGCGATGATCCCTGTTTTTCACGTGTCTCAGGTCAATGTCGCGCGCGCTGGTCTGACCGGCTATGCCGTTCACCCGACAGAGACCTACTGGATCACGCACGAGACCGCCTTCTCCGAATGACCGCCATCTCTGTCACCGGCCTGAGCGTCACACGCTCGGGCCGTACCATTCTACATCCCACCGACGTGGATATCGATCCGGGCGAACGGGTCGGGCTGGTCGGCGCATCGGGCTCCGGAAAGTCGACGCTGGGTCACGCGCTGGTGGATGCCCTGCGGGAGCGTGGCCAAAGCGTGGCTCATGTCCCGCAAAGCCCGGACGAGGCGTTGGACCCGCTCCGCTCTATGCGGTTCCACTGGCGCGAAGCGGAACGCGCGCTGGGCCTGGGACCCGACGCCGCGCGCCGGCGGGCGCTGTTCGCGGCACTGCGGATCGAGACCGGCGACCTGCGCAAGCGGCCCTGGGGCTGGAGCCGGGGCATGCAGCAACGCTTTGTCATCGCCATGGCCTTGCTGGGCACGCCGGATCTGCTGGTCATGGACGAACCAACCTCCGCGCTCGACCCGGTGGTCGCGGCACGCACGATGGATCTGCTGGAGACCTATCTGGCCGATCGTCAAACGGCGCTGTTGTTGATCACCCATGACCTTGGGCTGGTCGCCCGGCGCGTGTCCCGGCTGAAGGTGATGGAGGCCGGCCGGATGGTGGAAGATGCACCGGTCAAACTGTTCCTGTCAGCCCCCAAGACCGAAGCGGCACAGGCGCTTTGCGCCCATCGCAACTGGCTGGAGTTGCCATGCTGAAGGTGGACCGCATCTCTGTGCGCCGCGGCAGGACCGTGGCATTGCGCGACATCTCCTTGACGCTTGCGCCCGGTCGCACGCTGGCCGTCGTCGGCGAAAGCGGATCGGGAAAGTCGACGCTGATCGCGGCGATACTGGGGCTGGTGCGCTGCGCGACCGGCTGCGTCTCCTGGGCCGATGCGCCGGTGCGTGCCAGCCGGCCCGCGTTGGTGATGCAGGAACCGCGCAGCGCCTTTAACCCTTCCATGTCGCTTTGCCGTTCGGTGATGGAGCCGCTCACCGCGCAACGCCGCCCGGTCGACCGGGCCCGGCTGGAGCGTCTGTGCGGCGGGCTGGAGATCGCGCCGGATCTGCTGGACCGGCGCCCGTCCGCGGTGTCCATCGGCCAGGCTCAGCGCATCGGTATCCTGCGCGCGCTGATCGCCGCCCCGCCGCTGGTTCTTTTTGACGAACCGCTGTCGGCACTGGATGCGGTGACGCAAAAACACACGGCCAGGCTGATCGCGGAGTTGCAGGCGGAGGAGGGCTTCGCTGCGCTGATCGTGACCCATGATCTGGGATACGCGGCCGCCTATGCCGACGACATCGCCGTGCTGCGCGCCGGGCGGATCGAGGAAAGCGGCGCGGCCAAAGCGTTCATCGCGGCGCCGCAGACCGACTATGGCCGCACCCTGCACGCCGCGGCTTTCGCGCTGGGCGCGTTAGAGCGCGTGGCATGATCCGGCTGATCCTGGGGCTCGTGTTGCGCGCGGTCGTCGTCCTTGCGGGAACCGCGCTGGCGACATTCGCGCTGCTGTGGCACGCGCCGGGCGATCCGGCCCTGGCTGTCGCCCTGGCGCGGTTCAATGCGGTCGTCCCCGACGCCGTGCTGGAACAGGTCCGCGCAGAGGCGGGGTTCGACAGCGGTTTCTGGGCCGCGTTCTGGTCCTGGCTGCGGCCGCTTCTGGCGGGCGATTTCGGCCAATCCACGGTCACCGGCCGCGATGTCTGGCCCGAACTGGTCGCCGCCATATCCTACACCGTGCCCTTGGCCGCGCTGGCATTGCTGATCGGGATCGCGGTCTCGGTCCCGCTTGCGCTGTTGGCCACGATGCGGCCCGGCGGCTGGCTGGACCGGTTCGCGGTCGGCCTGGCCTCCATCGGCGTGGCGATCCCGGCCTATTGGCTGGGCCTGCTTTTGGTCCTGCTGTTCGCCGTTCAACTGGCATGGCTGCCCGCGATGGGCGCACGCACGGCGGCGCATATTGTCCTGCCCGCGCTGACCCTGGGCCTGGGGGTGGCGGCATCGCTGACCCGCATCCTGCGATCCGGCATGTTGGAGGCGCGCGCGCAGCCATTCCTGCCCGCCTTTCACCGCCGCGGCGTCCGCCACCGCGCCATCGAGCGCGACCATGTCGCCCCGCATGCCGCCGTCCCGGTCGTGACCGTCTTCGGGCTGGAACTGGCCTTTCTGCTAGAGGGCGTGGTGGCGGTGGAGGTCATTTTTGCCCGGCCCGGCCTCGGCAGTTTTCTGGTCAGCGCGATCCTGGCACGCGATTTTCCAAAGGTGCAGGCGGTGGTCGTGGTGGCGGCGCTTTTGTTCGTGACCGTCAACCTGGCGATCGACATCATCTATCGCGCGCTTGACCCGCGCATCGGGGGCCAGGATGCGTAGCGTCCTGGTTCTGACCATCCTATTCCTGTCCCTGGCCATGTTCGGCCCGCTGCTGGCGCCGCAGGATCCCACCGCCATCGACATTCCGAACCGGCTCAGCCCGCCCGGGGGCGCCGGCTGGCTTGGCACCGACGCGTTGGGCCGGGACATTCTTTCGCGACTGTTGCACGGCGCGCGCTGGTCGCTGGGCCTGGCCTTTCTTATCTCGGTCATGGGACTTTTGATCGGCACGCTGGTCGGACTGGTGGCAGCCGTTGGCGGGCGATTGACCGACTGGGCCGCGATGCGCGCCACCGATACGTTTCTGGCCTTCCCCGAACTCGTCGCCGCAGTGGTCATCGCCGGCGTTCTAGGCGCAAGCACGAATAGCCTGATCTTTGCGCTGACGGTCACGGGGTGGATGCGATATGCCCGCGTCGCGCGCGGGATCGGCCTGGCGCTGAAAACCCGCGGCTATGTCGTCCAGGCCCGGCTGGCCGGGGTGTCGCCGCTGGCGATCGCGCGCTGGCACTATCTGCCCGCGCTGCTGCCGTCGCTGACGGTGGTTTGGACGGGGATGTTCGCCCGTGCGATCCTGGGCATTTCCACCCTGGGCTTCCTTGGCTTCGGCATTCAGCCGCCGGCACCGGAATGGGGCGCGATGCTGCTCGATGCCCGCATCCACATGCGCTCCACCCCGCTTCAGATGATCTGGCCGGGGCTCGCGGTCGTCGCGTCGGTCCTGGCGATCAATCTGGCCGGCGATGCGCTGCGCGACGCGCTGGCGAAACGGGAGGCACAGGCGTGACCGGCGGCGACAATCCGGGCCTGGCCATCGGATTGCGGCTTTTGTCCGGGCTGCTTTTCGCCGGCATGCTGATCTGCGTCAAAGCCGTCAGCGACGCAATCCCGCTGGGAGAGATCGTCTTTTTCCGGTCCGCGTTCGCCCTGTTGCCGCTGATCGTGTTCCTGTGGCTTCGGGGTGAATTTCCCCAAGGTCTGGCCACCAAACGGCCCTTTGGCCACGTTCTACGGGCGAGTTTCGGCGCATGCGCGCTGTTTGCGTCCTTCGCCGCCGTCGCGCGGCTCAACGTGGCCGAGGCGATCCTGCTTGCCCAGCTAGCGCCCATCCTGATGGCCATCGCCGCGGTGGGTTTGTTGCGCGAACGGCTGACGATCTGGCGGGTCGCCGGGCTGGCGCTTGGCTTTGCCGGGGTGGTCGTTATGGTCTGGCCCGAACTCGGTGGCGGCGGTGCCGGAAACAGCGTGGGCGCTGGTGCGAGTGCTGGCGACGGTGCTCGCCTGGCGGGCATTTCGCTGGGGCTTCTATCGGCCGGGCTTACCGCACTTGCATTGATCATGGTGCGCAGCCTGAACCGCACCGAAAGCCCCGGCGCCATCGCGCTTTACTTCGTGATCGCCTCCATGGCCGGCGCCTTGGTGACACTGCCCTGGGGCTGGGTCATGCCCGGCGGTTGGGCGCTGGTTCTACTGGTCAGCGCAGGGCTGGTCGGCGGGTTCGCCCATATCGCCATGACCCTGGCCTTCCGCTACGCCGAAGCCTCCCGGCTCGCACCATTCGAATATGTCGCCTTGCTTTGGCCCGTGTTGGCGGATCTGCTGATCTTCAGGCTGCCGATGACGACAAGCTTTCTTGTTGCGATGCCTCTGGTCCTGTCGGGGGCGGCGGTGGCGGCGGCAGAAAGAGGCCGGGCCGCAAGGCGAAGACAGGTTTCTTAGAGCAAAAACGGATCAGACTGATTCAGTCTGAAACGGTTTTGGTCTGGGCAGACCGACCGACCAGCCCAACGGGCACTGACGTCGCGATACCAGGCACCGATGCCAGCGATTGGGCGCAAAGCGATGAGTTGCGGGCGGATTTTCCAGACGGTCGTCTTTTGACGCGACCAAAGCTTGACTCCGCGGCCCGGTTCACGATGTCATAAGAACATAACATGAACAAACGACTCGGAACCTTCGGCCGCCATGCATCCGAACGCCGCATCATTGATCGACCGTCTGTCGCTCCACCCCCGTCCGGGGCGGGCGCCGGCGCGGCTGCCTTGGGGTGTGGAGGGGATCGATGCGCGTATTGGCGGTGGGTTGGTCGTGCCCGCGCTGCACGAATTCCGCGCCGCCCAGGCCCGCGATATCGGCGCCGCCACCGGCGTTCTGATCGGTCTGCTGACCGCACTGATGCGAACGGCGGGCAAGCGGTTGCTTTGGGTTTCCGATCCCGCGGCGGTGGCCGATGCCGGGCTGCTTTATCCTGACGGTCTGGCGCAATTCGGGCTCGACCCCGCCGTGATCACGCAGGTATTTCCGGTGGACGTCAAAACTGCGCTTTGGGCCGCGGATGAGGGTGCGCGCTGCCCCGACCTGGCTGCGGTCGTGCTGCAGATCAAGGGCAATCCAGCGCGTCTCGACCGGTTGGCGACACGGCGGCTGATGCTGCGCTCCCAGGCCAGCGGCGTGATGGTGTTGATCCTGCGCCAAAGCGGCGTGGAAGAGGCCGGCGCCGCCCAGACCCGCTGGCGCATCGCGCCGCGCCCGGCGCGGGCAGAACCCGGACTGACAGGCTGTGTGGGCTGGCCGCATGTCACGCTGGTGCTGGAACGCTGCCGGTCGGGGCAGACCGGTGCCTGGGCGCTGCAATGGGATCCCAAACGCAAGGTGTTCGATCATGGGCAATCGCTTGAAGAGGACGCGCCGGTATCTGTCGATCGCCCTGCCGCATCTGTCGACCGATCGGATCGCGCGGCGGCGCTGGGGCAGATCTTGGATCTGCGACGGGCGCCCTGAGGCACCGCCGATCATCGTCACCGACACGGTCAAGAACGCCGTGCGGGTGGTGGCGCTGGAACCGGGCACCGCGACGCTGGGGCTGACCCCGGGCCAGACGCTGACCGATGCGCGCGCGCTGCGTCCCGATCTGGAAGCGGTGGCGCGCGACGCGCCGGCGGATGCCGCGCTGTTGACCGCGCTCGCCGCCTGGGCCGACCGTTACACGCCCCTGGTGGGCCGATGCGCAGACGATGCCCGGTTCGGGGCCGAGGGGTTGATGCTGGATGTCTCGGGCGTGGCGCATCTGTTCGGCGGCGAGGCCGCGCTGATGGAAGAGATCGCCGCCCGGCTGACCGCGCAGGGCCTGCATGGCGCGCTGGGCCTGGCCGACACGCCGGGCGCGGCCTGGGCGCTGGCGCGGTTTGCCCCGCCCGGAATGCGCAGCGCCGCGCCGGGGGAGATCCGTCCGGCCCTGGCGCCCCTGCCACTCACCGCGCTGCGGCTGGACGCAGCGCTGGTGACGGGGCTGTCGCGGGTGGGATTCAAGACCGTCGGCTGCATCGCCGATCTGCCCCGCGCACCGCTGGCAACCCGGTTCGGCGCCGGCCTGATCCAACGGCTCGATCAGGCGCTGGGGCGCGAGGAGGAGGCGATCTCGCCCCTGTTGCCGGTGCCGGATCTGACTGCAGAGAAGCGGTTTTTCGACCCCATCACCCATGCCGACGACATCGCGCGGACCATCGTTCTGCTGGCCGAGGCGTTGGTTCCGATGCTGGAGCAACGCGGCCGTGGGGCGCGGGTGTTAGAGCTGCGCCTTTTCCGCGTCGATGGCCATGTCGATCGGCTGGATGTGGCCGCCGCGCAGCCCCTGCGCAATGCGGCCCGGATTGCTGCGCTGTTTCGCGAACGCATCGCCGGGCTGGCCTGCGATATCGATGCGGGTTTCGGCTTCGATCTGGTCAAGCTGGGCGTGCTGGAAAGCGAGGCGTTTCCGGGCGACCAGGGCGATCTGGTTTCCGGCACCTGCGCTGTGGACAGTTTCGAGGCGTTGGTCGACCGGCTCGGTGCGCGGCTCGGCCCCGACCGGGTGTGCGGCTTTGCCGGGGCGGATACGCACATCCCCGAGCGTGCCTTTGGCACCCTGCCGGTGACGCGGTTGCGCGCCGGTCTGCCGGCGGCCAGCCCCGCCGCGGTGACGCCGGTGCCGCCGCTGACCCGGCCGCTTTGGCTTTTGGCCCGGCCCGAGCCGGTGGACACGCTGGCCGAGATCCCCGACGGGCCCCCCCGCCGGTTCCGATGGCGCAAGGTCGGCTATGCGGTCACCGGCGCCGAGGGACCGGAGCGGATCGCCTGCGAATGGTGGCGCGACGGTCGCGCGGCCCCGACCCGGGATTATTACCGTGTGGAGGCCGCGACCGGGCACCGGTTCTGGTTGTTCCGCCACGGCCTTTACGGACGCGAACGCGGCGGGCCGCGTTGGTACATGCACGGCGTGTCGGCATGAGCGCCCTGTGCCGCTGTGGCACCGTGGGGCGCGCCCGAACGGGGGCATCGAGCCCCCATCCGGGCGGGGCCCGTCGGCACGGGCCCAGACCCGGGGCGGTGTGGCCCCAAGATAGCGAGATGCAGCGCGACGGCTGGATTTGGGGGATTTGCTGGGGAAGGTCTGAAGGACAGGTCTGTCCCCCAGACAGGGTACGAGTTTGGGGCTGCGAGTCGCCTTACGGTCAAGGACAAGCCCGCGTGCCGCGGGTCGCTGGCGCGATCCTTGACCGAAAGACGAATCGCGTGGTCGGTTGCGGCGCGTTCTGCGCGCCGCGCCGGGGCGGGGGTTCGATGCCTCCGCCCCGGCGGGCCCGGGCGTGAACGTCGATGCGGGTGTTGCCGCCGGGGCCGGTCGAATTGGCCGCGACCTCGAACTTCTCTTTCCTGCGCGGGGCTTCGCATCCCGAGGAATTGGTGTTTCAGGCCGCAAAACTAGGATATGCGGGGATCAGTCTGACCGACCACAATTCGGTTGCCGGAGTGGTCCGCGCACATATGGCGGCCAAGGAAGCCGGGCTCGCCTTTACTGCCGGTTGCCGGCTGCATTTCCTGGACACCACGCCCGATATTCTGGTCTGGCCCGAAACCCGCGCCGGCTGGGCCGGGCTGTGCGAACTGTTGTCCCTGGGCAAGCGCCGCGCCCACAAAGGCGCATGCCAACTGACCCGAAAGGATTTGATCCAGCGCGGGCACGGCCTGTTGATGGCGGTGCTGCCCGGGCGTACCCCCAGCCCGGCAGTTTCCGCCACGTTGAAGGCGCTGAAGGCCACCTATCCAGACCATATCCACCTGGCACTCACCCACGGCCACGGCCCTGGTGAGCGACGCCGTCTGACCGCCCTGACCGGTCTTGCCGCCCGGCATGGCATCCCCACGATCGCCGTGGGTGATGTGCTTTACCATCACCCAGACAGGCGGCCCCTGCAGGACGTGCTGACCTGCATCCGCGAACACGAGACGTTGCAGACCATCGGCACCCGCCTGCAACCCAATGCCGAGCGTCACCTGGCCCCTCCCGACCGGTTGGCGCATCTGTTCCGCGACCACACCGCCGTCTGCGACGCCGCCCGCACGCTGTTTCGCCGTATCCGCTTTTCACTGGACGAATTGCGCCATCAGTACCCCGAGGACCCGGCCTTCGACGAGTTGGGCGGCGCGCCCGTCCCCTCGCAACAGGCGCTGGAGCGGCTGACCGCCATCGGGCTCAAACGCCGCTGGGCCCAGGGCGTGCCCGAGAAATTTCAAAAGGCGGTGGCCCATGAACTGAACTTGATCCGCCGGCTGGACTACGCGCCCTATTTTCTGACCGTCTATGACATCGTGCGCTTTGCCCGCAGCCAGGGCATCCTGGCCCAGGGCCGTGGTTCGGCCGCCAACTCCACCGTCTGCTTCGCACTGGGCATCACCGAGGTCGACCCGGCCCGCGTGGATCTGCTGTTCGAACGCTTCATCTCCGAAGAACGCGGCGAGCCGCCCGATATAGACGTCGATTTCGAACATGAACGCCGCGAAGAGGTGATCCAGTACATCTATAACAAATACGGCCGCGAACGCGCCGGGCTGGCGGCGACCGTCATCACCTATCGCTCCCGGTCCGCGATCCGCGAGGTCGGCAAGGTGTTCGGGCTGTCCGAAGATGCGATCAGCGCGATCTCGGCCACCAAATGGGGATCCTGGTCGAAGGAGGTCGACCCGGAGGACGCCCGCCGCGCCGGGCTCGACCCGTCCGACAAGCACCTGGCCCAGATGCTCGATCTGGCGCAGCAGATCGTGGGCTTCCCCCGGCATCTGTCCCAGCATGTGGGCGGGTTCGTGATCACCCGCGACCGTCTGTCCTCGCTGATCCCGATCGAGAACGCGGCGATGGAAGACCGCACCATTGTGGAATGGGACAAGGACGACCTGGAGTCCTTGGGCATGCTGAAGATCGACGTCCTCGCGCTGGGCATGCTGACCTGCCTGCGCAAGGGCCTGGATCTGCTGGCCCGGCATTACGACCGGCACGAGACGCTGAGTTCGTTGGAGGATGGCGACACCGCCACCTATGACATGATCTGCCGGGCCGATACGCTGGGCGTGTTTCAGATCGAAAGCCGGGCGCAGATGACCATGCTGCCGCGGTTGAAACCGCGCTGCTATTACGACCTGGTCATCGAGGTCGCCATCGTCCGCCCCGGGCCCATCCAGGGCGACATGGTCCACCCCTACCTCCGCCGCCGCCAGGGTAAGGAGGAGGTATGCTATCCCAAGGAGGAGCTGCGCCGGGTACTGGGCAAGACCCTGGGCGTGCCGCTGTTCCAGGAACAGGCGATGAATATCGCGATAGTCGCCGCCAATTTCGCCCCTGGCGAGGCCGACAAGCTGCGCCGCGCCATGGCCACCTTCCGACGGGTGGGCACGATCCACAGCTTTCAGCAACGCATGGTCGAGGGCATGGTCGCCAACGGCTATGACCGTACCTTCGCCGAGCGGTGCTTCAAGCAGATCGAGGGGTTCGGTGAGTACGGCTTTCCCGAAAGCCATGCGGCGAGTTTTGCGCTGCTGGTCTATGTGTCCTGCTGGCTGAAGGCGCATTACCCGGATGTGTTCTGCGCCGCGATCCTCAACTCCCAGCCGATGGGGTTCTATGCCCCGGCGCAACTGATCCGGGATGCCCGGGAACATGGGGTGGAGGTGCGGGGGGTGGATATCAACCGTTCCGATTGGGCGACGACGCTGGAGCCCGGTGCGCGGCCTCGGACCATTGCACCCATGCACAATTCGATGGCGCCGCATCTGAAGAACACCCATGCGGTGCGGCTGGGCCTGCATCAGATCAAGGGGCTGAGCGAGGCGGAGGCACAGCGCCTGATCGACCGGCGCGGCGCCGGCTATGACAGCGTGCGCGACGTCTGGCTGCGCGCCGGGTTGACCCGCGGTGCGGTGGAGAAACTGGCCGAGGCGGATGCGTTCCGCTCGCTAGGGCTCGACCGGCGGGCCGCGCTTTGGGCGGCCAAGGCGCTCGATCCGTTGGGCACGGCAGAGGCGCTGCCGTTGTTCAGAGTCGACCGCGACCTGCAATTGCAGAAAGAGGCCGAGGTGGCGCTGCCGCCCATGCCGCTGGGCGAGCATGTGATGACCGATTACCAGACCCTCAGCTATTCGCTGAAGGCGCATCCGATGTCTTTCCTGCGCGCGGCACTCGACAAACGGCACTACGTCAAGACCGAGGCGCTGCAGACCGCCCGCACCGGCACGCGGGTGCAGGTCGCGGGTCTGGTGCTTGTGCGCCAGCGCCCGGGCACCGCCAAGGGGGTCGTCTTCGAGACCATCGAAGATGAGACCGGTATCGCCAACATCATCGTCTGGCCCAAGGTCTTCGAACAGTTCCGCGCGCTGGTCTTGGGTTCGCGCTGTCTGGGCATCACCGGCCGGGTGCAAACCCAGGACGGCGTCATCCATGTGGTCGCCCAGCGATTGGTCGATCTGACGCCGTTGTTGCTGGAAGTGTCGGATCGCGATCTGGCCCATCACGGCCTGGCCAATGCCGATGAGGTGCGTCGCCCGGCTGATGACCACCGGCAAAAGCGCCCGACATCCGCCCTGGCCCGCCTGCTGGCGACAGCGCCTGAATTGCGTGGCGACGCCGCGACCATCGCCGCCGCCCGCGCTGCCGGCCGGGCCCTGCCCAAGGGGCGCAACTTTCACTAGGGAAAAACGGATCAGACTGATCCAGTCTGAAACGGTTTTGGTCTAAGGCGTGGGAGCGGTTCATTCAGCAGCACCGGCGCTCTGACAGACCTCCCGTCGGACCAGCGCGCATGGGTGGAGGATTGCGCCCGGGCCCTGTATCAAGGCCGGAACGTTTCCGCGGTGCGGCAACCACGCCTCGGGCTTTAGGACCTCCCGTCGCGCAAGCCGGGCAACGCCCTTGACGCGCAGCACGTGGTGGTCAAGTTGCCTTACCGGGAACAGAACGCTGCACCCGCCATTCTGACGCGGGCGGAAAGGATCCTATGGCGCAAGACGACAGGCCCTGGACGGCGTTTTACGGCCCCGACGCCCGCACCGAAATCGAAACCGCAAGCTATCGTACCCTGGCCGATCTTGTGCGGTCGGTCGCCGACACCCACGGGACGGCGCCGGCGTTCACCGCCTGCATGCCCAACGGTATGAACGGCACGCTGCGCTTCGATCAGGTCGATGAAATGTCAGATGCCTTCGCCGTATACCTGCGCGAAGTGATCGGCCTGCAGAAAGACGACCGTGTCGCCTTGCAGATGCCGAACGGGCTGGCCTTTCCGGTCGCCGCCTTCGGCATCCTGAAAGCGGGGTGCGTGCTGGTCAACGTCAACCCACTTTACACCGCCGACGAAATGGCGCGGCTATTCAAGGACGCCGAACCGCATGCGCTGGTGATCGTCGACATGTTCGCCGACAAGGTCCCGCAGGCAACCCGCGGTCACCCGATCCCCAACATCATCGTCACGCGGGTCGCGGAATTCCTGCCCGCCTTGCCCCGTGGGATCGTCGGGTTGGTGCAAAAACACTGGGACCGGTCGGTCAAACCCATCGAGTTGCCGCATATCCGTTTCCCCGACGCGCTGGAAGCCGGCCGCGCGCATCGCGATGGCGAACGGATAGAGGTCGCAGCCTATGCGCGGGATGTGGAACCCGACGATCTTGCCTGTCTACAGTATACCGGCGGCACGACCGGTGTGGCCAAGGGGGCGATGCTGACCCACGCCAACCTGATCGTGAACATGGAACAGTCGCTGGAGATGATCCGCGCGTTGCAGCGCGGCGAGGAGGTCGCGCTGACCGCACTGCCGATGTACCACATCTTCGCCTTCACGGTGAATTTGCTTGCGTTCTACTGGCTGGGCGCGCGCAACATTCTGATCCCCAGCCCGCGGCCTCTGACCAACCTCAAGCGCGCGTTCGAGAACTACAAGATCACCTGGATGAGCGGTGTGAACACGCTGTTCAACGGCCTTTCGAACGAAATCTGGTTTCTCGACAACCCGCCCAAGCACCTAAAACTGGCCTCTGCCGGGGGCATGGCGCTGCAGACATCTGTTGCGAAACGCTGGGCCGAAATCACCGGCAGGCCGCTTTTGCAGGGCTATGGCTTGACCGAAACCTCGCCGGTGCTGAGTTTCAACCCGATGGGCAAGACGCGGGAAGGCTCCATCGGGGTGCCCGTGCCCTCCACCCTGATGGCCTGCGTGGACGATCACGGCACCCCCGTCGCGCAGGGCGAACGGGGCGAGATCGCCGCCAAGGGCCCACAGCTGATGAAGGGCTATTGGCGCAAACCCGAAGAAACCGAAGCGACAATGAAGGACGGCTGGTTGCTGACCGGCGATATCGGCGTGATGGACGAGGACGGCTATTTCTTCATCGTCGACCGCAAGAAGGACATGATCGTCGTGTCGGGCTTCAACGTCTATCCCAACGAGATCGAGGAATGTCTGGCCGACCATCCCGGGATCCTCGAGTCCGCGGTGATCGGCGTCCCCAGCGAGGCGACCGGAGAGGCGGTCAAAGCCTTCGTCGTGCTGAAAGACAAAACCCTGTCGGTCGAAGACATCCGGCAACAGTGCAAGGCCCACCTGACCGCCTACAAGGTGCCCAAGATCGTGGAGATCCGCGACACGCTGCCGAAATCCAATGTCGGCAAGATCCTGCGGAAAGACCTACGTGCCGAAGCGTTGCGCAGCACGGCGGCGGAGTAAGCCATGGTCGGACCGTTCGAACAGGCGCTGCTGGCCGCCATGATCTTCGTCATCATGCTGGGTATGGGCGCGTCGCTTACGCCCAAGGACTTCTGGTTCGCCCTGCGCCGACCCCAGGGGCTGGCGATCGGCGTCGCCTCCCAATACGGCTTCATGCCGTTCATCGGCTTTGCCATGGCCGTGACGCTGGGCCTGCCGGAAGCGATTGCGCTGGGGCTTTTGATCGTCTCCTGCATGCCTGGGGGCACGACTTCGAACATCTTCACCTATTTCTCCAAGGGCAATCTGGCGCTGTCGGTTCTGATGACAGTAACCTCCACCGTCTTCGGGGTAATCCTGATCCCGCTGGTGTTGGTGATCTATGCCTCGGCGCTGGATCTGGAGATCCCGCGCGAGAACATCATCGCGACCCTGCTGATCCTGTTGCTGCCCGTGGCCATCGGCATGGTGCTGCGCAAGGTGTCGGCCAATGTCGGGGCGGTAACGGAGTTCTTTGGGTCGGTGCTGGCGATCTTCTTCATCGCCTTCATCGCGATATCCTGGGTGCCCCGGAACTGGCAGTTCCTGCTGTCGACCGCCCCGTCCACCTATTTCGCCGCGATCATGCTCGGGGTCTTTGGGATCCTGATCGGGTATACCTTTGCAAAGCTGCTGCGGCTGCATCCAAGGAACGCTCGCACCGTGGCGCTGGAGACAGGCATCCAGAACGCGCCCTTGGCCATCGGCATCATAGTGCTGACCTTTCCCGGGGAAGAGCAGCAGTCGATCATGGCGGTGGGGGCTCTCTATTCCCTGTTTATCGTGATCACATCCACCCTGGTCACGCTGGCCTTCCGGCGCGCGAACACCGCCGCCGAACAAAAAATCCCCGACGGTCTGCTGTAGGGACCGCCGGCGCAGGCCGGCGCAGGCGTCCCACCGCGGCCCAAATCGCACCCGCCAGTATCGGCGGGCGATGCCGCCCCCGGCGCCGGTCAAAGCGCGACGGCGTGGCCACTATCCCGGCTTGCATAGAGCGCCGCCGCCAAAGCCACCGCGGCGCGGCCGTCAGCCAGCGTAACCGCCTGCCCGTCGGCACCCGCAAGACGCGCATCCACCGCCTGGAAAAAACCCTGGTAGCCCGGCGGGCCGATCGGTGTTGCGGCCAGCACCGCATCGACCTCGGTTTGCAGCGCGGGGTCGCGGGCCTCGAAACTCCAGTCCCCTTCGCCCGGGGCATATGGCATCGTACCGCTGGTCGCGGTCAGGCCCGCATAGATCAACCGCATGCGTGTGGTTTCACGCGCGGCGCCAAGGGTCACGGAGCTGCTGACCAGCGCACCGTTTCGCAGCCGCAGGCTGACGGCGGCGCAGTCTTCGGTTTCGATGGCGTTCACATGCGTCGCTGTTTGAGCAAAGGCGCTGTCCACCGGGCCCATTAGATGCGTCACCAGATCGTGGACATGGATCGCATGGGTGATCAACGCGCCCCCGCCCTCACCCGCGACCGTGCCGCGCCATGGGTTGGCGTAGTAATCCGCGCCGCGGTTCCAATGCGTCTCCAGGCTGGCGGCCAAGGGGCGGCCCGCCAACCCGGCGGCGATCAGCGCGCGCAGGCGGTCGAATGCCGGGGCATACCGGTATTGGAACACCGGAAACACCTGTGCCGCGCCGGACACAGCCTCGATCTGCGCCACCTCCTCCAGCGACAGTGCGAGCGGTTTCTCGCAGATCACATGCTTGCCCGAAGCCAGCGCGGATACGGCGACGGCCGCGTGCAGGCGCGGTGGCAGGCAGATATCGACGACATCGATGGCCTGGTCGGCGAGGATGGGGTCGAGTGCTGCGACAACCCGGGCACCGGCCGGCGCGATGGCGGCGGCGCGGGTGGTGTCGCGGTCACAGACCGCCACGACCTCGAACCGGTTGGAAAGCTTGGCATAGGCCGCGGCATGCTGCGCCCCGATGCCAGCGCCCAGGATGGCGACCCTGCGGCTCATGCTTCGGCCATCGCCTGCGCAGTCAGCGCCAGATCCATGACCTTGAAGGCGTGGGTCTGGGGCATTGCCGTCTCTGTCCGGTCTCGGATGTCGGCGGCAAGGGCCCTGAAATAAGGGTACCCGGCGTTGCCGCAGGGGACTTTTTCGCACCGTGTACCGTTGACCAGGAACAGATGATCGGGCGCATTGTCGCGCGCGATATCCAGGTATTTGCGGATCTCGATCGTGCCGTCTGTCCCCAGGATCGTCAGCCGCCCATCACCCCAGGTCGGCAGCGCGTCGGGCGTGTACCAGTCGACGCGTATATAGCCGTGGGCACCGGCCGACTTCAGGGCGATCTCGCCGAAATCCTGCAGGCCCGGGTCGCCGGGGTTGGCGTAGTTGGCAACCTGCGCGAGCGTGATCTCGGCATCCGCCGACCCGGTGAAATGCAGAAACTGATCGATCTGGTGCGAGGCGATGTCGGTCAGGATCCCGCCATATCGCGCACGGTCGAAGAACCAGTCCGGACGGGTCGCCCGGTTCAGCCGGTGCGGGCCCAGGCCCACGGTCTGAACGACCCGGCCAATGGCGCCCGCCGCCACCAATTCGGCGGCGCGGGTGACCGCGGGGACCTCGAAGCGTTCGGAAAAGTCGACCGACCAGATACGGCCGGTTTCCCGCTGGACCCGGCGTAAATCGATCAGTTGATCGTGCGTCGTGCAGCCCGGCTTGTCGGTCATCACGTCCTTGCCGGCGCGCATCGCCTCGACCGCATGACCGGCGCGCTCGGCCGGAATACCGGCCAGCAGGATCAGATCGATGGTGGGATCGTCCAGCAGCGCCCGCCGATCGGCGGCGCGGGGCGCGTGGGGGAAGCGTTTCACAAAGCCCGGCAGCGTCCCCGGCGTGCCCTCGGTCCACCAGCCGGCCAGCACCGCACCGGCC
This sequence comes from Pseudomonadota bacterium, assembly GCA_039180525.1. Classification (GTDB taxonomy): domain Bacteria; phylum Pseudomonadota; class Alphaproteobacteria; order Rhodobacterales; family Rhodobacteraceae; genus Halovulum. Next base: position 130,602 of record JBCDDF010000003.1, on the reverse strand, counting down.
GCCTGCATATGCGCGATCTGTCCAAAGATGTGGCGATGGTCGATGCCGATCGCCGCCATCCGGATCACGACGCGACCTCCACCGCCCGACCGGCGCGGGCCGAGGCCGTCAGCGCATCGATCACCGCATGGGTCGCCAGCGCCGCGCGCCCGGGGATCGCCGGCGGGCGTCCGGTGCGCAGCGCCTCCAGAAAGTCCGCGATCAGGTCACGATGCCAGGCGTGGGTAAAGGCCATGGGGTCGGCCCCACCGCCGGTCCCGCCAACGGCACCCAAGGTCTCTGCCCGCCCATCCTGCCAGTCGAGCCGCAACACACCGGCCCTGAGCTGCGCAGAGCCATGCACCCCATGCAGCGTAAGGCTTTCCGAGGAACCTGGAAAACTGGCCGTGCTGGCGGTCAGCGCGCCCACCGCCCCGTTAGCAAAACGCAACCCGGCGCTGACGAAGTCCTCCGCCTCCATGGTATGAAAACCGGTCGTCGTCGCCATCGCCTGCACCCGGGTCACCGGGCCGGCCAGCCACAGCATCAAATCCAGCGTGTGGACCGCCTGGTTTATCAACACCCCGCCCCCGTCGCGGGCATATGTGCCCCGGCCTGGCGGATCGTAGTAGGATTGCGGCCGCCACCAGGGCACATGCGCCTCCACCGCGCGCAGCGGGCCCAACTCGGCCAGGCGCCGGTGCAGGATTTGCGAGACTTCCCGGAACCGATGCTGAAAGCACAGCCCCAACGGCACGCCCGCCGCTTCGCAGGTTTCCACCAGCGCCCTCGCGGCGTCGGTGGTGCGTTCCACCGGTTTTTCCATCAGGATCGCCTTGCCGGCACCGGCCAGCGCCGCCACCGGTTCCGCGCGTGCATTCGGCGGCGTCAGCAGCAGCACGAAGTCGACCTGCGGATCATCGGCCACCGCCGCCAAATCGCGATACACCTGGGGTCGCGGGTCGCCGACCTCGGCCGCGTCCAGAAACGCGGCCGCGCGCTCGGGATCGCGGCCCAGCACCCCCTTCAACCGCACCCGATCCCGCAAGTCGTGCAAGGCGCGCAGATGTGTGGCCGCCACCATGCCATGGCCGATCATCGCCGCAGTGAACTCGGGCATGCATCCCCCGTTTTCCACCAGCCTACGCCGCATGCGCCATCGCGGAAATCCTTTGGACGCGGGCTTCGACCACGACCGGGACGAACCGCCCCGTTTCGGATGGCCGAAAGCGGGGCGCGCGCCCGCGCGGCGTCAGGCGCTGTTGGTGATGGTCACCGGTGTCCCGATACGCACGCTTGCATAGATATCTTCCATCTCGCGGTTGGTGACGGCGATGCAGCCGGCGGTCCAGTCCGGGTCGGTCGGATCATACGGCCCGTTGGGACGGCCATGGATGAAGATATCGCCGCCGGGATCCACCCCCATGGCACGGGCGCGGGCGATATCCATGGCGTTGGGGTAATCCAGCCCGACGCTCAGGTGAAAGGCGCTGTTGGGGTTCTTGCGATCGACCCAGTACTGGCCCTCGGGCGTGCGGCCATCGCCCTCGTGCCGCTTATGGCCCGTGGGTGAAAAGCCCAGACCCACACGGTATTCCTCGAACACCGCGCGGTGTTTGATCAACAAGAGCCGGCGCTCGTTTTTCAGGATCATCACATGGTCCGCCTGGGTGCGCGGGGGCGCGGTGCAGGCGGTCACACCAAGGGCCGAAAGACCTAGAACCAGGGGGCGTCGGCCGAGAACGGGGGAGCTCATGACGGTATCTTCTTTGCGAATGTAGTTGCTGCGATCTGCCTCATGCGGGCCAAGGCCCGATGGCATGGTCTCACAGCTTCACAAATCCGGCAAGAAGTTCCACGCCTTAGACGCGGTCCTTGAGGTAAACGAGGCGTTAACGTAGCGGCGCGCTCAACCGCCCTGTGCCTCTGCCGCGATCTGGGCGCGAGACTTGCGCGCCCGCTCGGTCGCGCTTTTCAACTGCCCGCAGGCGGCCATGATGTCCTCGCCGCGCGGGGTGCGCACAGGGCTCGCATAACCGGCGCGGTTGACGATCTCGGCAAACGCCTCGATCCGGTCCCAGTCCGAGCGCTCATAGGGCGCACCCGGCCAAGGATTGAACGGGATCAGGTTGATCTTGGCCGGAATGCCGGCGATCAGCCGCACCAGTCGGCGGGCGTCGGCGTCGCTGTCATTCACATCCTTCAGCATCACGTATTCAAACGTGATCCGTTCCGCGTTCGACAGCCGCGGATAGTCGCGGCACGCCTGCAACAGCGACTCGATGTTCCATTTCCTGTTGATCGGCACCAGATGATCGCGCACCGGATCGGTGGTGGCGTGAAAGCTGATCGCCAGCATGCAGCCGATCTCCGCACCCGCCCGCACGATCTCGGGCACCACGCCGCTGGTCGACAGGGTGATCCGCCGCCGGCTGAGGCTGATCCCCTCGCCATCCATGGCGATCCGCATCGCATCGCGCACCGCCTCGAAGTTGTACAAGGGTTCGCCCATGCCCATCAGCACGATGTTGGAGATCCGCCGCCGGTCGCCGGGATCCTTGTGCCCCCAATCCTCCAGGTCGTCGCGCGCCACCAGGATCTGGCCCACGATCTCAGCCGCGGTCAGATTGCGCACCAGCTTTTGCGTGCCGGTATGACAGAACGAACAGGTCAGCGTGCAGCCAACCTGGGAGGAGATACATAACGTGCCGCGATCTTCCTCAGGGATATAAACCGCCTCGACCTCGTGCCCGCCTGCGATCCGCAGCAGATACTTGCGGGTCCCATCGGCAGAGATCTGGCGCGTCACGATCTCCGGCCGCGCGACGCAGAACCGTTCCGCCAACGCGGCGCGATAGGATTTCGACAAATCCGTCATCGCGTCAAAATCGCGCGCGCCCTTCTGATAGAGCCAGCCCCAGATCTGCCGGCTGCGCATCTTCACCTGCCGCTCGGGCGTCAGTGGCGCCAGCGCCTCGACCAGCGCTTCACGCGTCAACCCGATCAGGTTCGGCGCCCCTGCCGCCTTGCGCGGCAGCGCCATGACCTCCGGCGTGATCGGGGCGGGCTGGTTCATCGGATCCTCCTGCGAAGCCGCGCGCATACCACACCCGCGCCCGAATGATAAGCGCATGCTCCGCGCTGGTCCGGTTCAGCAAACACCCCTGCCAAGGGCGCGGACACCGGCAACAAGAATGGGCGCCCGAACCCCCGGGCGCCCCTGCTTCTTTGGTCCCCAAATACTCCCGCCGGAGGCTCCGACGACGCGCCCTATTGGCAGAGGTTTTCCGCCTCTTCCAACGCCGCAGTGAAGCCCAGCAAAGAGAAACTGTCGGTTGTCTGGGTGCCACGGCTCGACACCGCGGTCACGGTGGCCGAACTGCCGGCGCGCATCGCCGCGATCAACTCCCGGTCACGCTCGGGCGAGGCGGGCCAGGCCCATTCCTGCCCGTCGCCCGAACCCGGCGACATCGCGAACGTGTCGCTGCCGATGCGCACCTCGACCACGCTGCCCTCGCGAAACGGATACCCGCCGGTAAAGCTGACTTCCTTGTCCACGCCCTGATCGGGGCGGATGGTCACGAACAGCAGAATGTCGCCACGTCGCACCGAAACGGTGCTGCCGTCCCGGCGAGCTTCGGTCGATGTCGGCGGCGACACGATGTAACACTCGCGCGGATCGCTGGGGTTGAACACGCTCCAATCGGTGAACGCCGCCACCGAGGGGTTGGTCTGTGCGCCCGCCGCACCGCCCAGCCCCAGCAGCGCCAAAGTCAGAATCGTCTTTCGGATCATTTGCCTTATGCCTCCGTCGTTTCGCGGGTCGTTGCCCGCGCGGTCTGCTCTACGCCCCCGATTGCGGCCTGCCGTTCGCGGCCGGCCCGCCCGATCTGCCCGATCGACCACTTTTGCCTGTCAGGAAGGGCCGCGTTTTTCAAGAGGGCGCCTGAAACGGCCAACATTAAATTCTCGACACGGCACCGCCCGGCAATTGGTTTCGCCGGACGCCTTCTGTAAACTCCGCCTGAATGGGCGATATGTCGAATCATAGTGACAGCGACCTGCTCGCGCTGATCGCAACGCAGGATCGCGCCGCCTTTGCCGAGTTGTTCGGCCGCTTCGCCACCCGGGTCAAAGCCTTCATGCTGCGCGCCGGCACCGCCGATGACGAGGCTGACGAGATCGCGCAAGAGGTCATGGTGACTGTCTGGCGCAAGGCGCATCTGTTCGATCCGGCCAAGGCGGCGGTGTCGACCTGGATCTTCGCCATCGCCCGCAATCGCCGCATCGACCGTCTGCGCGCCCGCGCACGCCCCGAACCCGACCCCGAGGATCCGCTGTTCCGACCGGACCCCGAACCTTCGGGGTTGGAGACGCTCAGCACGCAGCAACTGGCCGCCCGTATGCGCGAGGCCATCGGCAGCCTGCCCGAAGAACAGCGCATCGTGCTGCGGGCGGCGTTCTACGACGGGCTCAGCCATGGTGAGGTCGCGACACTGCTCGACCTGCCGCTCGGCACGGTCAAATCGCGCATCCGCCTGTCGTTCAAGCATTTGCGCGGCCAGTTGGGCGATGCCGCGGCGCGCGCTTTTCTGGATGGCTGATCCGCCCCCTGTCCTGGTCGAGGTCACCCGCGGCGATCGCGTGGAAAGCCGCCACCGCGGTCATGCGGTCGTGGTCGACGACATCGGCGCGATCATCGCCGCCTGGGGCGACCCCCAGACGCTGATCTATCCCCGATCGGCGGCCAAGATGCTGCAGGCGCTGCCACTGCTCGAAAGCCGCGCTGGCGGGGCATTGTCGGATGCGCATCTGGCGCTGGCCTGCGCTTCGCATAGCGGCGCGACCATCCACACCAGCCGCGTGACCGCCTGGCTGGCCGATCTGGGCTTGGACGAGACGGCGCTGCGCTGCGGCCCGCAGCCTCCCAACGATCGGGATGCCCGCGCCGCGCTGAACGGCGCAGAGCCGACCCAAGTGCACAACAACTGTTCGGGCAAGCACACCGGCTTTCTGACGCTGGCCCAGCACCTAAAGGCCGGCCCGAACTACATCGATGCCGATCACCCGGTGCAGCGCGCCGCCCGCGCCGCGATGGAAGACATGGCGCAGGAGGATAGCCCAGGCTGGGGCATCGATGGGTGCTCGGCCCCCAATTTCGCCTTCACGCTGGCCGGGTTCGGGCGCGCCCTGGCGCTGATGGCGGCGCCCGACAGGCTGGCCCGGACCCGTGCGACGGCGGCCGAACGGCTGGTGCGGGCGATGATGGCGCATCCCGATCTGGTCGCCGGAGAGGGGCGCGCCTGCACCCGGCTGATGCGCGTCATGCCCGGACATCTGGCACTAAAAACCGGGGCGGAAGGCGTTTTCGCCGCCATCCTGCCCGCACGCCGCATGGCCGTGGCGCTTAAGATCGAAGACGGCGCCACCCGCGCATCCGAGGCCGCCATCGCGGCGTTGCTGGTCCATTTGGGCGTCCTGGATCCCGCCGACCCCCGGGTGCGGGCGTTCACCCATGCCCCGATTTTCAACCGACGTAATATCGAAACCGGCCACACCCGCGCGGTTCAGACCGCATTTGCCGGCGGCTAACGCCGCTCATACGGCAAACACATCCTGCATGAACCGCTCCAGCAGCGCCGCGTCGGCGATGGTGAAGGCATCGGCCGCATCGCTGTCCAGATCCAGCACGGCAATCACCGACCCGGCGCTATCGAGCACCGGCACCACAAGTTCCGACCGCGTGGTCGAGGAACAGGCGATATGGCCGGGGAACGCCTCCACATCCGGCACCAGTTGCGTGCGCCGCTCCCGCGCGGCGGCACCGCAGACGCCCTTGTCGAAGGGGATGCGCAGGCAGCCATGCCCGCCCTGATAGGGGCCGATGGTCAGAAGTTCGGGCGCGGTAACCCGATAGAAGCCGACCCAGTCGCAGCGCGGATCGCCGTGGAACAGTTCGCAGGCGATGCTGGCCATCAAAGCGATTTGATCGGTTTCCCCGGCGCAGACCGCGCGGGCACGGGTCACCGCCGCAGGCAGGCCATCGTTCATGCCGCCGGACCGCCCGGCTGCCACAGTTCGATCGGGTTGCCCTCAGGGTCGTGGATGCGCGCGAAGCGGCCGACCTCGCTGTCCCACTCGGCGCGGGTTTCCACCGCGATACCCGCGTCCTTCAGTTGCGCGATCGTCGCGTCCAGATCCTCGACCCGGAAATTGATCATCCATTGCTGATCTGCCGCGCCGAAATAGTCGGTGTCTTCCTCGAACGGCGCGAACACCGTCCAACCCTCTTCCTGACGCCAGACGCCGGTGCTCATGTCCAGGCCCAAATGCGTCCTGTACCACTCCAACAAATCCTTCGGCGCCCGCGCGCGGAAAAAGATCCCGCCGATCCCCGTCACTTTCTGCATGTCTCATCCCCCGTTTCGACGAAAAAAGCCCCGGGCAAAGTACCCGGGGCCATTCTTCCGGGTCAGCGCCCGGACGGCAAGTTTGCCGTGTCAGGTAGTGAACTCGGGATAGGCCTCCATCCCCAGTTCAGAGGTGTCGAGTCCGTTGACCTCCGCCTCTTCGTCCACGCGGATGCCCATGGCCGCCTTGAGGATCATCCAGACCACGAAGGACAGGGCAAAGACGAACACCCCGACGATGATGATCGGGATCAACTGACCCATGAAGGTGGCATCCCTATTGGTCAGCAGCACCGCCATCGTGCCCCAGATGCCTGCGAACAGGTGCACCGGGATGGCGCCGACGACGTCGTCGATCTTCAGCCGGTCCAGGAACGGCACACCGAACACCACGATCACCCCGCCCACGGCACCGATGATCGTTGCCATGCCCAGCGAGGGCGTCAGCGGCTCTGCGGTGATCGACACCAACCCGGCCAGGGCGCCGTTCAGCACCATGGTCAGGTCGACCTTGCCATACATCACCTGGGTCAGGACCAGCGCGGTCAGCGCACCCCCGGCCGCGGCGGTATTGGTGTTGGCGAAGATCCGGCTGACATCGGCCGCATCGCCGATGGTGCCCATCGCCAGTTGCGAGCCGCCGTTAAAGCCGAACCAGCCCAGCCACAGGATGAACGTGCCCAGCGTCGCCAGCGGCATGTTCGAGCCCAGCATCGGCGTCACCTGCCCATCCCTGTATTTGCCGGCGCGCGCGCCCAGCAGGATCGCCCCGGCCAGCGCGGCCCAGCCGCCCACCGAATGCACGACCGTCGAGCCGGCGAAATCCAGGAAGCCCCACTGGGTGTCCAAGAAGCCGCCGCCCCATTTCCACGACGCCTGGATCGGGTAAAGCACACCGGTCAGCACGATGGTGAAGATCAGGAACGGCCACAGCTTGATCCGCTCGGCCAAGGCGCCCGAGACGATCGAGGCAGTGGCGCCGCAGAACATCAGCTGGAAGAAGTAATCCGACCCGGTGGAGGCATAGCCGGCATCGTCCACCGCATCCGCGGCGACGCCCACCGGCTCCAGCACGGCGACCGAGAACAGAATGCCCAGATAGCCGCCGGTCTCGTCCGACCCGATGGTCCAGTCGCCCAGCGGGTACATCAGATTATAGCCGATCAGGTAGTACATGATCGCGGCGATCGAAAACAGCCCGACATTCTTGGTCAACTGCATGGTCACATTCTTGGACCGGACCAGCCCGGCCTCCAGCATGGCAAAGCCCGCGGCCATCCACATGACCAGGAACCCGCCGACCAGAAACAGCAGCGTGGTCAGGATCCATTGCGTGTGCGCGGCGGCCTCTGCCGTGGCGGCCGCGGCATCTGCGTCTTGGGCCAGAAGCGGCGTCACCGCCAGCAGCGGTGCGGCCGTCAGGCCAAGGGTTTTCAGCATCTTGTACATGTTGTCTCTCACTCGCTGGGGGCCGCTTTACAGCGCCTCTTCACCGGTTTCGCCCGTGCGCACCCGCAGGGCCTGTTCCACCGGCAGCACGAACACCTTGCCGTCGCCGATCTTGCCGGTCTTGGCGGTGGAGGACAGCGCCTCCACCACGCCGGCGACAAGTTCGTCGGCCACGACCAGCTCCAGTTTCACCTTTGGCACGAAGTTCACGACGTATTCGGCGCCCCGATAGATCTCGGTATGGCCGGCCTGTCGGCCATAGCCTTTGACCTCGGACACCATCAGGCCCTGCACGCCCAGGCCGGTGAGCGCCTCGCGGACCTCCTCCAGCTTGAACGGTTTTATGACGGCGATGATGAGTTTCATTTTGTCCCCTTACTCTCCCGCACATAGTTCTTGTGTGCGGCCGGGATGCCCGGCCGTTGACAGGGCGGACAGAAGAGGCGGCAGGGCGGCTTGGCCAGCGATTTGCCTGTTTATGCGCCTGGCCCCTGCGCAGATTCCCGGATTTCGAAGGGAAAAGATGCATGTCTCAGGGCATCTGATTAAAATTTGACCAGATCGCAAAGCCTGTGTTTTTTGCTCTACAACGCGCGCCAATCCGGGTACGGTCGCGCGCAACGAGAGCAGGTAAACAACCGAAGGCCAGGCACATGGCCCGCACAGGCAAAACCCGCGACCGCCGCCGGCGGCCGCGCAATACGACCACGTCCCGCCGCAGCAGCCGGCGCGCGCCAAAGCGGCCCGTGCGCCGCGCAGGGCTGTTCGAACGTATGCTGCGGTTTCTGTTGCTGACGCTTTTGTGGCGCGTCGCCTGGTGGGTCGGGATCCGTGCCGCGGTGCTGGGCGGGCTGATCCTCGGCGGCGCGACGCTTTATTATTACGCCACGCTGCCGCCGATGGAGCAGCTTCTGGATGGGCGCGACCAGGGCTCGGTGACGCTTTTGGACCGCAATGATCAGGTCTTTGCCTGGCGCGGTGCCCAATACGTGACCACGCGGACGGAGACCGCCTCGCCGCATCTGGTCAACGCGGTGCTGGCGACCGAGGACAAACGCTTCTATCGCCATTTCGGGCTGGACCCGCGCGGCATCTCGCGCGCCATGGTCGCGAACCTGCGCGCCGGCCGCGTGGTGCAGGGTGGTTCGACCATCACCCAGCAAGTCGCCAAGCTTCTGTTCTTCGGCAACACGCGGTCCTTGGAACGCCATATCCGCCAGGTGCCCATCGTTCTGGCGATGGAGGCGAAGTATTCCAAGAACGATATCCTCTCAATCTATCTGAACCGCGCCTATCTGGGCGCCGGCGCGCAGGGGTTCGAGGCCGCCGCGCGCCGCTATTTCGGAAAATCGACCCGCGATGTCAGCCCGGCAGAGGCGGCGATGCTGGCCGGGTTGTTGAAGGCGCCGTCGCGCTTTGCCCCGACCCGGGATATCGGCGTGGCACAGAACCGCGCCAATGTCATCATCGGCCTGATGGCCGATCAGGGCCATCTGACCCGGGTCGAGGCAGAGATCGCGCGCGCCAACCCGGCCCAGCTTTCGCCGGCCGCTCAGGCGCGGACGGGCGGTTACTTCGCCGATTGGGTCATGGCCGCCGGACCCAGTTTTCTGACCCGGTCGACCACCGAGGACGTGGTCATCGCCACCACCTTCGACCCCGGATTGCAACGCGCCGCGGAAGAGGCTTTGGCCCATGTCTTCGACACAAAGGTCAAGCCGGGGTCGAAGGCGCAGGCGGCCATTGTCATCCTGTCGCCCGACGGCGCCGTGCGTGCGATGGTGGGCGGGCGCAAAAGCGGCGCCGCCGGACAGTTCAACCGCGCCACGCAGGCATTGCGCCAGCCGGGTTCGGCGTTCAAGCCGCTGATCTATGCCGCCGGGCTGCAGGCCGGGCTGACCCCGAACGACATCTTCGAGGATGCGCCGATCACCATCGACGTGCCGGGTTCGGGCCCATGGAGCCCGCAAAACTACACCCGTGAATTCTACGGCCCAATGACCCTGACCGAGGCATTGGCGCGGTCGATCAATACAGTCGCCGTGCGGGTGTCGGAGTTTGCCGGCCGCGCCCGCATCCGCGCCATCGCCCAGGATTTCGGTATCGACAGCCCGCTGGCGGACGGTCCGTCGGTGGCGCTGGGCGTATCGGAACTGACGCTGTTGGAGCTGACCGGGGCCTATGCCGGCATCCTGAACGGCGGCCGCCGGTCGGTGCCCTATGGGCTGATCAAGCTTGGCCTGAAGGGCGAGGGGCTCCAGCTAATGGGGTCGGACCGCAAATCGCCGATCCAGGTGATGGATCCGCGCGCCGCCGGGCATCTGGTCTATATGCTGGCCGAGGTCGTGGCGCGCGGCTCCGGCGGCCGTGCCGCACTGGACGGCCGCCCGGCAGCCGGCAAGACCGGCACCACGCAGGCGGCACGCGATGCCTGGTTCGTTGGTTTCACCGGCGATTACGTCGCCGGCGTGTGGATGGGTTATGACGACAACACCCCGCTGACCGGCGTCACCGGCAGCGGCCTGCCAGCCGAGATCTGGCACGAGACCATGGCCCGCGCCCACCAGGGCCTGCCGCCCCGGCCACTGCCGATGATCATCCCCGAACCCCCGCGCCCCCCGGTCGCGATGGCGGCCGAACACCAGGCGGATACGGTCGTGAACCGTGTGTTGGACGCGCTGTTCGGTCTGAGCAACTGACGCGCACGCCCGCGCCGCAGCGGGATGCCTTCGGCGGGGAGATTTGGGAACCGAAGAAGCGGGCCACACGACGCGACCGCGGTGTCACCGCTTCTTCGTTTCCGGAGTGTTCGCGCCGGGCCCGCGCCCTGCGAATTTGGCTGGGGGAGCGTCAGCCCCGGCGGTTGAGGTCGGCGATCAGCGCGTTCAGATCGTTGCGGTGCCCTTCCAGAATCGCGCGGACTTCCGATCGTTCGGTGGACAGCATCGAGATGCCTTCGATGAAAAGGTTGAACATCTTGGGCTGGCCGCTGCGGTCGGTCACCTGCCAGTCCACGGAAATCGGCGGGCTGCCAGGGATGGTCAGCACGGTGCTGACCACGATCCCGCGATTGCCCTGATCCACGGCGCGCGTGATCTCCACGCGGGAGCCGCGGAATTCACGGAACTCACGGCCGTACTTGCGCGCCAGATAGCCCCGGAACGCGGTCGAGAACGCCCTTTGCTGCGCTGGGCTGGCGCCGCGCCAGGGCTGGCCCAGAACGGAGCGAGCGATAACCGGAACATCGGCGTGTTTCTCGAACACCTGCTCGAACCGGGTCAGCGCCTGCGCGGTGCTGGCGTTGGAATTCACGATGGTCATCGTGTCCGACATCACCCGCTCGATCAGTTGAGTGGCTTCGGCGGTGGTCAGGGCCAGGGCGGCGCGCGGCCACGCGAGCGCCGCGAGCCCCGTCAGAAGCAGGCCGCGGCGGGTGGCTTTGAGATCATTCGAACGCAAAGGGATCCTCCAAGTCCAGTTCCTCCAGGGCCAAGCCCTCGTTCAACTCGCGCGCGCGGTTTTGCAGATAAGCGATACGCGAGGCGTTGTAGCTGTCCGCGCTTTCATAAAGCAGCGCATCAATGACGCGGGCGAAATCCTGCCGGGTCTGCAGCAGCGCCCCGACCTCGACCGCGATCGGGATGGCGATGAATTCGTCATCGATGACGAAAAACAGCGGATCGCCCACGATTTCGGTGACCTGCCCGACGGTGCCGCGGACCGTGCTGGGGCCCAGGATCGGCAGTTCGACATAAGGTCCGCTGGGCAGACCCCAGACCGCCAGCGTTTCGCCGAAATCGGTCGGATTGTCCGCAAGCCCGGCTTCGGTGGCCGGGTCCAGCAACCCCGCCAGGCCCACGGTGGTGTTCATGCCAAAGCGGAAAAACGCCGTCCCCGCCGCCTCCACATCGCCCTGCAGCAGGTGATTGGCGACGTAAAGCGGCTGCGCCAGGTTGTTCGCGCCGTTGCTGATCCCGCGCCGCAGCGGCCCGGGCACGGCCGTGACGTAGCCCTTGGACAAGGGGCGGATCAGCACCGTGTCGGCGCCCTTGTTGAATTGGTGTACGGCCCTGTTGACCGGCGCGAACGGGTCAGGCGCATCGGCGGAAACGATCTGAGGTTCCGCGCATCCGGCCACCGCTGCAACCAGCAGAAGCCCACACAAGCGGTTTGTATACCGCTTAAAGGTTTGGTAACCGCTCATGCCGCTATCGTCCGTTTACGTGGTTTGTATATTCAAAGTCGCAGTCCACGAAAGGCCCCCTAAGCGGAAAGTGATCTGTACCGTCGACTGTGTCATATAGTGTGAACGGCCCTTGTGCGAGGGCCGTGAACGAGAGGCAGGGGAGGAAAGCTGAATATGGCCAAGGTCGCGATGCCCGTGGCAGCCGAGCAGGCGCGGGTGGAACTGGCCGACGCGATGGGACAAGGCAAGGGCCTGTTCCTGTCGATCGGTGTTTTCAGTGTCTTCGTCAACTTGCTGATGCTGACCGGGCCGCTGTTCATGCTGCAGGTCTATGACCGCGTACTGGGCAGCCGTTCGGAGGAGACGCTGACCGCGCTCTTCGTTCTTGTCGCGCTGCTTTATGGGTTGATGGGGGTGTTGGATTACGCCCGCGCCCGAATCGCGGCACGGGTGGGCGCCAAGTTTCAGACCGGGCTGGACTATCGCGTGTTCGAGGCGCTTTTGCGCCGGGCCGTGGCACCGCAGGAACGCGCCCGGCCCGCGACGGGGCTGAAGGATCTGGAAGCGGTGCAGCGGTTCATGTCGGCGCCCGTGCTGTTCGCCATCTTCGACATGCCTTGGACGCCGATCTTCATCTTCGCGATCTTCATTTTCCACCCGATGCTGGGCTGGTTGGCGGTCGCGGGCGGGCTGGTGCTGGTCTTCGTCACGCTGATGAACCAGATCACGACCGCCAAACCAGTGCGCGAGGCCGCGTCGCTGGTGGCGCAGGCCGACGCCTTTGCCGAGGGCGCGCGGGAAGAGGCCGAGGCGGTGCAGGGTCTGGGCATGCGGCCGGCCATCATCGCCCGCTGGCGGCAGTCGCGCGATGCCGCGCTGGCGGCGCAGATTTCCTCCAGCGACAAGACCGGCACCTATTCGACCATCACCAAGACGTTTCGCTTCTTTCTGCAGTCGGCGATGCTGGCCATGGGGGCCTATCTGGTGTTGCAGGCAGAGCTGACCGCGGGCGCGATGATCGCCGGCTCGATCCTGATGGGCCGGGCGCTGGCGCCGGTCGAACAGGCCATCGGCGGCTGGCCGCTGTTCCAACGCGCGCGGCAGGGCTGGACGTCGTTGAAGGAACTTCTGACGCGCACGCCGGCGTTCGAACAACCCACCCCGCTGCCGGCGCCGCGTGCGATCCTGGAGGCGCAGCAGGTCACGGTCGTGCCGCCGGGTGAGCAGGTGGCGACGCTGCGGATGCTGAGCTTTCGGCTGGATCAGGGCCAGGCGCTGGGCGTGATCGGCCCAAGCGGCTCGGGCAAGTCCACGCTGGCGCGGGCGCTCACGGGTATCTGGCAACCGGCCTCGGGCAAGGTGCGGCTGGATGGCGCGACGCTGGATCAGTTCTCGCCCGAGGATTTGGGCCGCGCGATCGGGTATCTGCCGCAGGACGTGGCGTTGTTCGGTGCTACCATTGCAGAGAACATCGCCCGGCTGGAGGCGCAGCCGAACCCCGAGGCGGTGGTGGCGGCGGCCAAGAAAGCCGGCGCGCATGAGCTGATCCTCAGCCTTCCGGATGGCTATGACACCCGGCTGAACCCCGGCGGACGTCGCCTTTCGGGTGGGCAGCGGCAGCGGATCGGACTAGCGCGGGCGATGTATGGCGACCCGGCGATCCTGGTGTTGGACGAACCCAACGCCAACCTGGATGCCGAGGGCCAGGCGGCGCTGAACGCCGCGATCCGACAGATGAAATCCGTCGGCCGATCGGTGATCATCATGGCCCACCGCCCGTCGGGCATCGCCGAATGCGACCTCATCCTGGTGCTGGAAGGCGGGCTGCGAAAGGCCTTTGGCCCACGCGACGAGGTCTTGAAGGCGCAACTTAAGAACTACAGCCAAGTCGCCGGCACGATCGGCGGCAGCAGCAATGCCGGGTGAGGAGAGCGGACAGATGAGCGAACCGGAAGCAACCTGGAACCCCCGCCGCGCCCTGATCCTGGGCTTCGGCGCGCTGGCAGTGCTGATTTTCGGCGTCGGTGCCTGGTCGGCGCTGGCCAGCATCTCTGGCGCGGTGATTTCCTCCGGCCAGATCGAGGTCGAGGGCAATCGTCAGGCGATCCAGCACCCCGATGGCGGCGTGGTGGGCGAAATCCTGGTCGAAGACGGCGATATCGTGCAGGCCGGCGATATCGTGCTGCGCTTCGACGATGTGTTGATCCGCACCGAAGCGGCAATCATCGAAAGCCAGTTGTTCGAGATCCTGGCCCGCAAGGCCCGGCTGACGGCGGAACGCGATGGCACCGACGAATTGCAGTTCGACGAAGAACTTGTGGCGATCGGCGCCGAGCGCGACGATATCCGCGACCTGATGGACGGTCAGTGGCGGTTGTTCGAGGCGCGTCGCGACAACCAGCAACAGCAGATCAGCCAGTTGCGCGAACGCAAGATCCAGATCGAACGCCAGATCGATGGGACACTGGCGCAGATCGCCTCCATGACCGAGCAGCGGGATTTCGTCACGGCAGAGTTGGACGACGAAAAGCGCATGCTTCAGCAGGGCCTGACCCAGCAGCGGCAAGTGATGGGGCTGGAGCGAGAGAACGCCCGCATGGCCGGTGTCTTGGGCGAGTTGGAGGCGCGGATCGCCCAGTTGCGCGCGCAGATCTCCGAGGCGGAAATCGAGATCCTGCGCCTGAATGCCGGCATCCGCGAAGAGGCGATCACCGCGCTGCGCGAGTTGGACTACCGGGAGATCGAACTGCGCGAGCGCCGATTGAGCATGCAGGAGACATTGTCGCGGCTTGAGGTGCGTTCGCCCGCCAACGGCATCGTCTATGGCCGCACGGTGAACACGCCGCGCCAGGTGATCCGCCCCGCGGATGTGCTGATGTATGTGGTGCCGCAGGAAACCCCGCTGGTGATCAGCGCCCGCATCGAGACGATCCATGTCGATCAGGTCAATATCGGCCAGACCGCGACGCTGCGCTTTCCCGCATTCGATCAGCGCTTCACGCCGGAAATCACCGGCATGGTGACCAAGGTCTCGGCGGATGCCTTTACCGACGAAAACACCGGGGTCCCCTATTACAGCGCCGAGTTGCTGCCGCTGGAGGGGGAATCGGCCAAGCTGGGCAATCTGCAACTGTTGCCCGGCATGCCGGTGGAAGCCTTTATCAAAACCGGCGACCGCACGCCGTTGAACTATCTGGTGAAGCCGCTGTCGGATTATTTCACCAAGGCGTTCCGCGAGAACTGAACCCGCGGAACCGGCAGCGCCCTACCTGGGCCCTACCCGCGCCCTGCCCAGCCGCCCGCGCGGGCCGGGCGCGAACCTGACCCGGCGGGCCCAGCGCGCAGGAGGACCCATGACCGGCCGCATCGACAGACGTCTTGACGAGCTTGGCATCACGCTGCCCGACGCCCCCGCCCCGGCCGCGAACTACGTGCCATATGTCATCAGCGGCGATCTCGTGTTCATCTCTGGCCAAATTTCGGTCGATGCGGACGGGCTGCGCACGGGCAAGGTCGGGGCGGAGATCGGTGTGGAAGAGGCCATCGGCTCGGCCCGGTGCTGCGGGCTGGCGCTGATCGCGCAACTCAAGGCAGCCTGCGGCAGCAACCTGGACCGGGTGGAGCAGGTGGTCAAACTGACCGGTTTCGTCAACGCGACCCCGGATTTCAGCCAGCATCCGGCGGTGGTGAACGGGTGTTCCGACCTGATGGTCGACGTGTTCGGGCCCGCCGGCGCACACGCCCGCGCCGCGGTGGGCGCGGGTTCGCTTCCGCTGGGCGTGCAGGTGGAAATCGAAGGGATCTTCCGCATTGGCTGAGCCTCTGGACCCGGGCTTTCTTACCAGCCCGATCGCACATCGCGGACTGCATGGCGGTCGGGACGTTGAAAACAGCGTCTCCGCGATCCGCGCCGCCTCGGCCGCCGGTTTCGCGGTGGAGATCGATATCCAACCCAGCGCCGACGGCGTCGCGATGGTGTTTCACGACACGACGCTGGACCGGCTGACGGAAGAGACCGGGCGGGTGGACGCACGACCCGCCGCGGCGTTGCGCAAGCTGCGGCTTGCCGGCAGTGAGGACGAAATCCCAAGCCTTGCCCATGTATTGCAAGCGATCGGGGGCACCGTGCCGCTGCTGATCGAGATCAAGGACCAAGACGGCGCGCTTGGGCCCGATATCGGCGACGTGCACCAGGCGGTGGCGCGCGAACTGCTGGGATATGCCGGTGCGGTGGCGGTCATGTCGTTCAACCCCGACACGGTGGCCGCCTTTGCCGAAGCGTTGCCGCATGTGCCGCGCGGGCTGGTGATCGATGCGATGACGGCCGAGCACTGGCCCGACGTGCCCGCGGAACGGCGCAAGCGGCTGGCCGCGGTCGAAGACGCCGCGCGGCTGGATATCGCGTTTGCATCCTGCAACCGCACCTACCTGAACGCCGCACCCGTGGCGGCCCTGAAAGACCGCGACCTTCCCATTCTGACTTGGACGATCCGGTCCCCGGAAGAGGAGGCGGACGCGCGACGCATCGCCGACAACATCACCTTCGAAGGCTATCACCCCACCACGCCTTGACCCCGCGCGCGCCGCGCCCACCTGTTCGGCATCCCCCGGAAAGGACGCCGCCATGGACGGAAGCGACCCGATCGAAATCACCGTGCTGACCGGTATGGATCAGATCGACGCCGCCGATTGGGACGCCTGCGCCAACCCCGGCGGCGGCTGGCCGGAAGATCCGTTCACCACCCATACGGTGCTGCAAACGCTGGAGGAATCGGGCTCGGTCGGGCCTGGGACCGGCTGGCAGCCGCGCCATCTGGTGGCGCGCGCCGACGGGCAGGTGGTCGCCGCGATGCCGCTTTACGCCAAAGGTCACAGCCAGGGGGAATACATCTTCGACCATAACTGGGCCCATGCCTATGAAAACGCCGGCGGGCGGTACTACCCAAAGCTACAATCCGCGGTGCCCTTCACACCCGCCACCGGCCGCCGGTTTCTCTGCCGCCCGGGTTGGGACACGACGGGCCGGATCGCGTTGATCCAGGGCGCACTGCAACTGGCCGACCAGAACGGTGTCTCTTCGGTCCACATAACCTTCTGTACCGAAGAGGAATGGACGGCCGGCGGCGCGATGGGGCTGATGCAACGGACCGGGCAACAGTTTCACTGGCAAAACCGCGACTATGCCGATTTCGACGCCTTTCTGTCCGATCTGTCCTCGCGCAAACGAAAGGCGATCCGCAAGGAACGGCGCACGGCGCAGGCTTTCGGCGGCACGCTTCGGCAGATCTCGGGCGACGGGTTGGAGCCGGCGCATTGGGATGCGTTCTGGCGGTTCTACCAGGATACCGGCGCGCGCAAATGGGGTTCGCCCTATCTGAGCCGGGCGTTTTTCGACCTGGCCCATGATCGCTTCCCGCATCTGATGATGATGATCCTGGCAGAACGCGACGGCCGCCCGGTGGCGGGGGCGTTGAACTTCATCGGGCGGCAGACGCTTTTCGGCCGCTATTGGGGCTGTATCGAGGACCACCCCTGCCTGCATTTCGAGGCCTGCTACTATCAGGCCATCGACTACGCCATTGCTCACCGCATGAGCCGCGTGGAAGCCGGCGCGCAGGGCAGCCACAAGCTGGCGCGCGGCTATATGCCGGTGCCGGTCCATTCGCTGCACTGGATCGCGGATGCCGGCTTTGCCAAGGCCGTCGCCCAGTATCTGGAAGCGGAACGGAACGCGGTGGACGAGGAAATCGAGGTGCTGACCGGTTACGGTCCGTTCCGCAACGCCGAAGGAGAGGAAGAATGGCAGAAAAACTGACCGGCGCCGCCCGCGATTCCGCGTTAGAGCCGCTGCTGAGCGGCGGTTGGCGGCTTGACGGCGACCGCGACGCATTGGAAAAAGAGTTCGAATTCAAAGACTTCGCTTCTGCCATAGGTTGGATGATGGCGGTGGCGACAGTGGCGGAAAAGATGGACCATCACCCCGAATGGGCGAATGTCTATAACCGGGTAAAGGTCAAACTGATCACCCATGACGCGGACGGGCTGACCGAGTTGGACACCACCCTGGCCGCTCAGATGGACGCCCGCGCCAAGTGACCCGCGTCCCGGCCGCAGCGCCGGGACCTCTGGCCAGGCGTGACGACCGGCGGTGAGGTCCCGGATTGCCGTGGCGGCATCCGGGACGCGTTGCGCGACTACAGTTGGTCCACCAGGGTTTCACCGGCAGAGATGTTGCAGACGCCGGGGTTGTCCTCGACGTTGATATGCGTGACCGTTCCGCCCTCCACGACCATGGAATACCGCTTGGATCGGCCAAACAGACCTGCCGGAGGGGCGTCGAAATCCATCCCCACCGCCCGGGTGAAATCGCCCGAGGCGTCACCCAGCAGTTTGATCCCCGCCGCACCCGCGCCGGTGCTCTCATCCCAGGCCGCCAGCACGAAGGGATCGTTCACCGCCACGCACAGGATCCCGGTCACGCCCTTGGCCGCCAGCGCGTCCTTGGAACGGATGAAACTCGGCATATGCGCGGTGGTGCAGGTGCCGGTATAGGCGCCTGGCAAACCGAAGATCACGGTTTTGCCGTCGCCAACCAGGTCTGCGGTGGACACAGATTGCGGGCCGCCCTCACCCAGAACCAGAAACGACGACTCGGGCAGCGGATCTCCGACGGAAATAGCCATGGCATGTCCTTTGCGCTTTTGTTTCCCCATCAGCGAGGGTCATATAGACACGGGGACGGATTTCACAGGGGGGCAAGTGCCCTATGGCAGGGATCGTGATCATCGGCGCCGGTCAGGCCGGCGCCTCCTTGGTCGAGCGCCTGCGGGTGCTGGGCTATGACGGAGAGCTTACCCTCATCGGCGAGGAATCCTGCCCGCCTTACCAACGCCCACCCCTGTCCAAAGCCTATCTGCAAGGCGAGTTGGAACGCGAACGGCTGTTTTTGAAGCCGCATTCCTTCTATGAGCAGAAGGACATCACGCTGATGCTGGGCGCGCGCGCCACGGGCATCAATCGCGAGGCGCAACGGGTGCACCTGGCCGACGGTTCGCGGGTGCCTTACGAACGCTTGGCCCTGACCACCGGGTCCAAGCCGCGGTGTTTGCCGCGGGCTGCGGGCGGCGATCTGGACGGGGTCTATTCGGTGCGCACGGTGGCCGATATCGACGCCATGGCGCCGGAGTTCAAAAAGGGCGCACGGGTGCTGATCGTGGGCGGCGGCTATATCGGGCTGGAGGCCGCGGCGGTGGCCGCGGACCGCGGGTTGAAGGTGACGTTGATCGAGATGGCGGAAAGGATCCTCCGCCGGGTGGCTGCGCCCGAAACATCGAATTATTTCAGGGATCTGCACTGCTCTCACGGTGTCGATATGCGCGAGGGGATCGGGCTGGAACGGCTGGTCGGCGAGGACGGTCGCGTGATGCGGGCGGAACTGACCGACGGCTGCGCCATCGACGTGGATTTCGTGATTGCAGGGATCGGGATCGAGCCCGATACCTGGCTGGCGGAGATCTCTGGCCTGCGCACCAATGACGGCATCTGCGTCGACAGCCGCGGGCGCACCAGCGACCGGCATATCTTTGCGGCGGGCGATTGTACCTCTTTCCCACATCGCGGCCGGCGGATCAGGCTGGAATCGGTGCCCAACGCGATCGATCAGGCCGAGGCCGTGGCGGAGGCGATGCTCGACCGGCCGGCGGGTTATTTCGCGACCCCGTGGTTCTGGTCCGATCAGTACGACGTCAAGCTGCAGATCGCCGGTCTGAACGATGGCTACGACACCACCGTCACCCGCCAAGGCGACCGGGAGGGCGCCTATTCCGTGTGGTATTTCAAGGGCCAAACCCTTTTGGCGGTGGACGCGATGAACGACCCGCGCGCCTATATGATGGGCAAGCGCTGGATCGAGGCAGGGCTGTCGCCGGACGCGGATCTGATCACCGATGGCGCCCGCAATCTGAAGGAGATGGCGGCGGTCTGATGCGCATCGTGGGCGGCCGCTGGAAAGGCCGGGGGCTGGCCGCGTTGGG
Organism: Pseudomonadota bacterium; assembly: GCA_039180525.1. Taxonomy (GTDB): domain Bacteria; phylum Pseudomonadota; class Alphaproteobacteria; order Rhodobacterales; family Rhodobacteraceae; genus Halovulum. The sequence goes on along the minus strand of JBCDDF010000003.1, from coordinate 110,545 downwards.
GTCTGGCGACACGGCGGCGCATCTGCGTCCGACGGCGGACCGGGTGCGGGAAAGCCTGTTTAACATACTGGAACATGGGGATTTTCCGCCGCTGGCGGAGGCGCGCGTGCTGGATCTTTTCGCCGGGACCGGCGCATTGGGATTCGAGGCGTTGAGCCGCGGCGCGGCGCGGGCGCTGTTCGTGGATGACGGGGTCAAGGCGCGGGCGCTTTTGCGCGACAACATGGATCGGCTGGGCGCCACCGGGATCGCCAAGATCTATCGCCGCGACGCCACGAGGCTGGGCCAGAACCGCGCTGCGCCCTACGGGCTGATCTTCCTCGATCCGCCTTATGGCAAGGGGTTGGGCGAACGCGCGCTGGCCTCGGCGCGGGATGGCGACTGGCTGGCGGCGGGCGCGGTGATCGTCTGGGAAGAGGGCGGCGATGTGGCGGTGCCGGAATGGGCGGAGCCGGTCGATACGCGGCGTCAGGGGGAGACGGTGCTGCGGTTTCTGCGCATTCGTTAACGGGGCTGGCAAGCGTATGGCATGCGTCTGGCAAGCGTCTGGCAGATCGGCCCGTTGGCGGGTGCGGTTAAGATGAGTTGCGGCGGCGTTAAGACCGCTGCATCCGGGTGCAGCGAGAGGGTCATTGCCCGTTCGCCGGGGGGGCGACCGGGGGTGGGTCTGGGCGGTTTATGGCGTAACCCCGTCGTACGGCAGTTCTTTGGGTGGAGGCTGCAAATCGCCCGCCCGAGGGGGCGGACGGGCGATGGCCCGGCGGCGCTGCGCGCCTTGGTTCTGGGCCGGGGCGGGATGGGTTGCGGCGCTGTGCGTCTCGGCTTTGGACGCGAGGAGGATGGGTTGGAAACCCATCCTACGGGGTTCGGCGAGATGAGAGTTACCCATCGCGATGCAACGCCGTAGGATGGGGTTTTACCCCATCGCGCGCCGATGACGGTTGGTTTAGCCTTGAACTTTTTTCCACGCCTCGAAGATCAACCGGCCGGTCATAAGGTCCATATGCGCGCCGCCGCCGTTCTTGAAGACGGTGATCTGCTCGGGCGCCGTGCGGCCGGGGGCGCCGGTGCACAGATCGTAGAAATCGCCCAGGATGTCCTGAGGCGCGATCACCCCGCGGGTCAGCGGGTCGCGGATTTCGCCGATATGGTCCAGCGTCGTTTCGCGGCTGTCGACGAAGATGCGACCGCGGGTGAGGACGGCATCGTCGGCCTCGCGCATATCCGGCGTGAAGGCGCCGATCAGATCGACATGGGTTCCGGGGCTCAGCAACGCGCCCTGCAGGATCGGCGTCGGGCTGAGCGTGGCGGTGGCGACGATATCCGCCGCGCCCACCGCCGCGGGCAGGTCGGTGACGGCGGTCGCTGCGGTCTCTGCGGCCAAAGCCTCGGCGCGGGCGGGGTTGCGGTTCCAGATGGCGATCTGCAGATCCGGCCACTGCGTGCGATAGGCCGCGGTCAGCGACCGCGCCACATTGCCGGCGCCCAGGATCACCAGCCGCCGCGCATCGGGACGGGCCAAAAGCCGCGCGCCCAACAGACTGTCGCCGGCGGTCTTGAGCCGGGTGACCAGCGCGCTGTCGATGACCGCCGCCACCGCGCCCGCGGCATCAAAAAGCAGCATCGCGCCGTGGATCGTGGGCCGCCCGAGCGCGGCATTGCCGGGGATCACGGTGACCGATTTCACCGCCGCGCCCCGGCCCGCGATCCAGGCGGCGCGGGACAGGATCCGATCCTCTCCCTCGGACAGCAATTGATCGGACAACTTCGCGCGTGGCCCGCGATGGCCGGCGGCGATGGCATCCGCCACGGCCGACCATTCCAGCACACCAACCGATGCCTCGGTGATGTAGGGAACGCTCACGCGACCGCGGCGATCGCCTTGGCCAGCCGGTCCATATTGCCCTCGGGCAGGCCGGCGATGTTCACGCGGCTGTCGCCGACCATATAAATCCCATCGTCGCGCAGTTTCGCCACGGCATCCGGCGCCAGGCCCAGGCGCGAGAACATGCCGCGATGATGAGCGACGAAATCGAACATGTCGGAATTGGTCTCTCGCCGCAGGGCATCGGCCAGCGACCGGCGCAGATCGAGCATGCGCCCGCGCATCTCGTCCAATTCGGCCTGCCAGTCGGCGCGCAAATCGGGATCTTTCAGAATGATCTCCACCACCTTGGCGCCGTGATCGGGCGGAAAGGAAAAGTTCATCCGGTTCAAAGAGGCCAGCGCACCCTGCGCAAGCGACTGGGTTTCGCCATCGGCGCAAATGGCGAAGGCGGCGCCGACGCGGTCGCGATAAAGCCCGAAATTCTTGGAACAGCTTGCCGCGACCAGCAATTGCGGCACGCGGCCCGCCATCGCACGAACCGCGGCGGCATCGGCCTCCAACCCGTCGCCGAAGCCCTGATAGGCGAAATCGACAAAAGGCAGCGCGCCGGTTTTCAGGATCAGATCGGTGACCGCCTGCCACTGATCGGCGCTGAGATTGGCCCCGGTCGGGTTGTGGCAACAGCCGTGCAGAATGACCACATCGCCCGGGCCGATGCCGGCCAGATCGGTCATCATGGCATCGAAATCGACGCCGCGGGTGGCCGTATCGAAATACCGATAGGTGCCGGCGGCAAAGCCCATATGGCGCACCATTGCCGGGTGGTTGGGCCAGGTCGGGTTGGAGTACCAGATCCGCGCGTCGGGCCGCGCCAGGCGGATCAGTTCCATCAGCTGGTGGATCGCACCGGTACCGCCGGGCGCCTGCGCCCCGGCCACGCGGTCGGCGGTCACGGCATCGCCCAGCACCAGATCGCGCATGGCATCGACAAAGCCCAGATCGCCCAGCAACCCGACATAGGATTTGCTGTCCTGGGATTGCAGCAGCCGCGTCTCTGCCGATTTCACCGCGCGCATCACCGGGGTGTGGCCGTCCGCGTCCTTGTAGACGCCGACGCCAAGGTCGACCTTGTCGTCGCGCGGGTCGGCGCGGAACAGCCCGATCAGTTCGATGATTTTGTCGGGCGGCTGCGGGGTGAGGGCGTCAAGCATCGCGCGGGGCCTTGGGTTGGGGCTCTATGGTTTCTTGGCTGACGGGCACGAAGCCCGACTTCTGGTATAGGCCCAGCGCACGGGGGTGGTCCAGTGTGCAGGTCTGCACGGTCAATTTTCTGACGCCGGGCTTGTCCCACGCGGTATGGATCGCGGTGCGCAGCAGGTATTTGCCCAGGCCCAGGCCGATGGCCTGGGGCACCAGGCCGAAATAGGCCAGATCGCAGATGCCGGGGCGGCGCGCATCGAGCATGAAGAAGCCGGCCGGCCAGCCGTCGCGCATCAAGGTGTAAAGTGCCATCGCGGGGTCTTGCACGAAGGCTTGCAGATCCGCCGGGTCGACCGACAGTTTGTCGGTCCAGTCGTAATCGGCGCCGACGGCGCGGTAGAGGCTGAGAAAGTACCAGACCGGCGGCTTGTCGGCCAGGATCAGCGCGGTCGGCGGGCCCAGCGGAACGCTGGGCCGGCCATAGGCGGGGCGGGCCGCCATTTCCAGATAGGTTACGGTATAGGCGCGCCCCGGTTCAGGCATCCGCCGGGCTGCCGCGCCAGGCGCTGCGCCAGCCCATGGCCTGTTTCCGGCCCCAGCGCACCGCCGCCGTCACCGCCTGCCGGCGCGCCCAACCCGCGCGGGTGGCGCGGCCTTGGTCGGCCAAATCCGGAGCCGCGGAAAGCTGGTCGGCAAATCCATTCGCATCCAGCAGGTCGTAGCCAAAGAATTCCAGCAGATCAACATGCGGCGCCAGGCGGTCGGACAACGCATCGGCCTCCACCGGTTTGAGGAACGCCATGTTGCGCACCGTCATGTCGCGGATTTCCCGTGCCCCGGTGGTCTTTTTGCCCGCCACGCGCGCGCGCGCACTCCCGTCGAAGCCGAAGGCATGGGCGACGATGCTGGGGTCGATGCAGAAATCCTCGTACCGGACCAGCGGTATGTCGGGCCAGCGGCGGGCGTTTTCACGCATGCGCTGCGCCTTGCGCAGCCAGTCGGCCACGGCGGTGTCCATTTGCGCGCGGCCCAGGGGCGGCACGGCATAGTTCTTCAGGTTGGACGCCACCGACATATACGGGTTTGCGATCAAGAACATCGCGCGATAGTCCGGGGCGAATGCCTCTAGCATCGCATCGGCGCGCAGCAGGTTCGGCGGCGACCCCTCGACAAAGGCCGTCTTGCCGGAGTCGCGCAGCAACGACTCCCATTCGCGGCGGACAAAGGCCCAATCGATGGGCGCCTTCGCATTCCAGGGATCGAGGCGCATCATGTCGCGCACCGCTGGCGCGAACTGCCCTTCGTTATGCCCGAAGGGCGGCAGATAGGCGCCCGTTTGGGCCGCCAGATATTGGCACACGACCGTCGTGCCCGAGTTGTTCGGGCCGATTACAAAGTAAAACATGTTCCCACTCCACTCGCTCCACCATTCATCCACTCTCGACGGTAAACTCGCCGTAGCGGCCCCATTCCGCCCACGACCCGTCATACAAGGCGTGCTGCCCATGCCCGGCGATCTCCAACGCCAGAAAGAGGATCGCCGCGGTAATCCCCGACCCGCAGGTCGTGATCACCGGGCGGTCCAGATCGACCCCCGCCTCTACAAAGACCGCACGCAGCTCTGCGGCCTGTTTCATTGTTCCGTCCGAATTCAAAAGCGTCCGGTAATGGACGTTCAGCGCCCCCGGCATATGGCCCGACCGCAGGCCGGGCCGGGTTTCCTGTTCCGCGCCCGTGAACCGTTCGGGCGAGCGGGCATCGACCAGTTGCCAGTCGCCCAGCTTCACCGCAGCGGCAACCTGGGTGGCGTCCTTGACCAAGCTGGCATCGCGACGCGCGGTGAAGTGGCGGTCGCGCTGGGTCGGCGGCACCGCCTCTGTCGGGCGTCCCTCCTCCAGCCATTTCGGCAATCCGCCATCCAGCACAGCGACATCGCGCTTGCCGAAATGGCGGAACAGCCACCAGACGCGCGCGGCCGAAAACAACCCGGCGCCGTCATAGACCACCACCTTATGGCCGTCGCCAATGCCCATCGCGCGCATGCGCGATATGAATTTCTCCACCGGCGGGGCCATATGCGGCAATTCGGATTTGGCATCCGAAATATCGTCGATGTCGAAAAAGCGGGCGCCGGGAATATGCCGCGCGTCGTATTCGGCGCGGGCATCGCGGCCCATATCGGGCAGATACCAACTGGCATCGATAATACGCAAATCCGGCGCGCCGAGATGGCTTTCAAGCCACGCGGCGCTGACCATCAATTGCGGCGCCTCCCGGATCATTCTTCCCCCACTACCCGACGGCACAGCCCCGCCGGTTCACCCAACGCGTTCCCCCAAAGACGCCGAAATTGTCACCCCAACGGCTGCCTTAATTGGAACAAACAAGCACAAACGAATCCCCTATCCCGTCACATTTCTCACCGATCTGTGGCCATGTTTGGGCAAAACTGCCATAATTTGAATGCGCCTAATCGAATATGTGCGCATTCCCACATCAGCCGTCGCCAGTCGCCAGAACCGCCAGGAAAGCAGAGCCGAAACGCGCCGCCTTTTGCGCGCCCATGCCCTGGATTGCGGCCAGATCCTGCAGATCGGCCGGCCGCGCGGCGGCGATTTTGGCCAGCGTAGTGGCGGGGCAATTCAGGAACGGCTCCAGCCCGGTCTCGCCACGCGCAAGGCGCACCTGTTCGGCCTGCAGAAGATCGTAGACCGGGCCGGCGTCGCGCCCCGCCAGACGGCGCCGGGCGGGATGCGGCAGCGTCTCCGTCTCGCCGGTGATCACGGCCAGAAATGTGGCGCCGTAGCGTTCGAGCTTTTTGTCGCCCACACCGGGCACCGTGCGCATCTGATCCAGCGTCTGCGGCCGGCGCGCCGCCATTTCGATCAGGGTACGATCGGGAAAGATCACATAGGCCGGCGCCTTTGCGGCCTCGGCCAATTCGCGGCGCTTCGCCTTGAGTTGGGCAAAGAGCGTCGCGTCCTCTTCGGCGACCAAGGCCTTGGCCGGTGCGCGCGCGCCCGCGGCGCCGGTCAGGGCGGCCTTGCGCAGGGTCAGGCCGATCTCACCTTTCAAAAGCGGCCGCGCCTTGGGCGTAAGCCGCAGCGCGCCGTGCCGGGCGGTATCGGGGCGCAGGTAGTCGAGGCCCAGAAGCTGGCGAAAGATCACCTGCCATTCGGCTTTGGAGAATTCCCGACCAACCCCGAAGGTGGGCAATTGGTCGTGCCGCCAGGATCGGATCTTTTCCGTCGTCGTGCCGCGCAGGATGTCGATCAGATGCCCGGCGCCGAAACGCTGATCGGTGCGCAAGACGGCAGAGAACGCCTTTTGCGCCGCTTGCGTGGCGTCATAGGTCGCCGGCCTGTCACGGCATATATCGCAATTGCCGCAATCGGCGCCGGGTGTTTCGCCGAAATAGGACAGCAAGGCCAGGCGCCGGCATGCGGGGGTTTCGGCCAGACCCAAAAGCGCGTTCAGCCGGCCATGATCGGCATCCTTGCGGTCATCGGGCGCCAGGCTTTCGTCGATCTGCGCACGGCGCAGGCGAATATCGTCAGGGCCGTAAAGCGTGAGCGTGTCCGCCGGCGCACCGTCGCGGCCGGCGCGGCCGATCTCCTGATAATACGCCTCGATGGATTTGGGCAGATCGGCATGGGCGACATAGCGGATATCGGGCTTGTCCACGCCCATGCCGAACGCGACCGTTGCGCAAACGATCAGCCCGTCTTCGCGCTGGAACCGGGTTTCGGCCAGGCGGCGGTCGTCCGCGTCCAGGCCGGCATGATAGGCCAGCGCGCTGTGGCCGGCGGCCATCAGCGCCGCGGCCAGGGTTTCGGTTTTCGCGCGCGAGGCGCAATAGACGATGCCCGACTGGCCCGGCCGCGCGGCGACGAAGTTCAGCAACTGGTCGCGCGGCTTGGCCTTGGCCTGAAACTCCAGAAACAGGTTGGGGCGGTCGAAGCCGCGCAGAAAAGCCTCCGGCGGGGCGGGAAACAGCCGCTGGACGATCTCGTCCCGGGTTTCGGCATCGGCGGTGGCGGTGAACGCCGTGATCTGGCAGCCCAGCGCGGCGCGCAGCGGGCCGATGGCCAGATAATCGGGGCGGAAGTCGTGGCCCCATTGGCTGACGCAATGCGCCTCGTCGACGGCGATCATGGCGACATTGGCGCGCCGCAGCAGCCGCTCGGTACCGGCGCGCGCCAACCGTTCGGGCGCCATGTACAGCAGCTTGAGCGTGCCGGCGTCGAGCCTGGCAAAGATCTCCTCCGCCTCTTCCGCGTCGGTGGCGGAGGTCAGCGCACCGGCGGCCACTCCGGCCTCGCGCAGCGCCCGGACCTGGTCGCGCATCAGCGCGATCAGCGGGCTGACCACAACCGTCACCCCATCGCGCAGCAAGGCCGGCAGTTGAAAGCACAGGCTCTTGCCGCCACCGGTGGGCATGATCGCCAGCACGTCCCGCCCCGCCGCCACGGCCTGGACGATGTCTTCCTGCCCCGGGCGGAAATCGTCGAAGCCGAAAACGGAGGACATGACCGCGCGCGCATCCGGCGCGGGGCTTTCAAGGGCGCGTGACATCTGCACGCCCCCCAATGAAAGGGAGGACCTTTAATAAAATGCGACCCACCGGTTTGCCCCGGATATTGCGACTGCTCGTTGCAGTGAGTCTAGCCGCCCGGACGCTCCGGCGCAATCGCGCGTGGCCGGTCTCAGAGCCTCCGGCGGGAGTATTTTTTGGGAACAAAGAAGCTGGGGGGCGGCGCTCTGGCCGAGCGTGCTGGCGCGAGTTAAGGCTTCTTTGTTCTCAAAATATTCCCGCCGGAGGCAAAGATCAGACACCGGCCGCCCGCGCGACGATCCGTCCGATCAGGGCGGCGTCGGCATCCGTCAGCGCCAGCGGGAGGCGGATATCGCAAAGGTTGGCGAGTATGCGCGCGGCGGTTGGCGGGGTTGGCTGCGCGGCATAGGCCCAGTGGTCGGGGCGGCTGGTGAAGCCGACCGCTTCGGGGCGACCGAACCATTTGATCGCCACGCCTTGCGCGGCGGCGCGGTCGAGGAAGGCGGCGATCTGCGCGCCCGGACGATCAAGGGTGAATTGCAGCGAGGTGGGTGCCGGGGCGGCGCCTGGCGCGGATGTCGGCAGGCGCAGATCCGGCACGGCGGCCAGTTCGGCGGCCACGCGGGCGTGGATGCCGCGCCAGCGGTCGACCCGGGCGGGCAGCTCTGCGATCTGGGGCCGCAGCAGGGCCGCCGCCAAGCCGGTCATGCGCATGGAAAAGTTGGGCATATGCGGCGCCCAGCGCGCCAGCACCCGTTGTTCCGGCCGGGCGCGGTGCTGGGCGTAGAGCATGTAGGAGCCCGACATCAGGATCGCGCGCGCGGCCAGGTCGGCATCGTCGGTGACGATGAAGCCGCCTTCGCCGGCGTTCAGATGCTTGTAGCCCTGAGCGCTGAAACATCCCGCGACGCCGAAGCGGCCGATGGGTCGTCCGGCCCAGGTGGCGCCGGTGGCGTGGGCGCAATCCTCGACGATCGGGATATCGCCGGCGGCCGCCATCACGGCATCCATATCCGGAAGGTGGCCGCGCATGTAACTGAGCAGCAGCGCCTGGGCGTCCGGCGCGCGGGCGCGCAGATCTTCGGTGTCGACCACCAGATCGGGGGTTATGTCGACCAGCACCGGTTGCGCGCCGACATGAACGATGGCGCTGACCGCGGGCGCCAGCGTGAAAGCGTTGATCAGCACCCGGTCGCCGGGGCCGATGCCCGCGGCTTTGAGCGCCAGAAACAGCGCCGAGCCGCCGGAATTGACCGCCACGCAGTAGCGCGCGCCCAAGCTTTCGGCGAACTCCGCCTCCAGCGCCGCGGCGGCGTTTTCCGCACCCCCCTGTTCGCCATATCGAAAAAGCGCGCCATCCCGCATCAGCGCCTGCGCTGCGGCCAGGGCCGCGGGCGGGATCGGCGGCGGCGCGGTCAGATCGCCGGTGAACCGTTCGGCGCTGTGTGAGGGATGCGGCGGCGCGGGCATGGCGAGAGCGTGCCCGCGCCGCAGCGCTCAGTCAAACGTCTTTGCCGACACGTTCAGATCGCCGCAATCGGCAAGCGCAATCTCGTCGCCCGCGCGGTCGATCACGAACCACCCATCGGCCCGTTGCAGCAACGCCTCGGGCTGCAATGCGCGCGGCGCGGCGGACCGGGCGTTGATCCGCACGGTTTTACGTTCGCGCACCGCATGGGCCAGCGCCGCGACCCGCGGGTCGAGCGGCGGCGCGGGAATATCGAAACGGAACCGCGCCTGCGCCTGCTGCGCCCGGTTGCGGACCTTGTCGGGAAAGCTTTCCAACAGTTTCGCGCGCGCCCGATCCGCCGCCTTTCCCATATCCAACGCCGCCACCGCCTGCACCGTGGCGCCTAGGATCACGCCCAGCGCTTCGGCCTCGTCCGCCGCCAGGCCGGTCAGACGGGTGCGGTAGTTGAACCCCAATTCGATCCCACCGCGATTGCCCTGAAATACCTGGACCGGCAGCCCGGCCTCGGTCATGGCGTCGACGTCGCGCAGGATGGTGCGGCGCGTGACTTCCAGTTCCTCGGCCAATTGTGCGCTGGTCAATCGCCCCCTGTTTTGCAGCAATAACAGGATCTGCAACAATCGTGCGGCGCGCATAAATCAATCCTCAAATAAGACAACAGACTTCATATAACCCACTGTATCGAAAGCACTCTAGCGAAACGCCGAACGGTGATTCCCAGGAGGGACAATGGCACATATCGAAATATGCGTGAGATTGATGCGCCACGCCGGCGTATTTGAGCGGTTTTCGCCACTTTTAAACTGCGACGCCCCAAGCAAGGCAGGTGCGGCATGCATATGATCACCTATGGCACCGGCACGCCGGACGACCCCTGGATTTTGAAAACGCCGCCCCGGCGATCGGAATTCCTGGCCTGGCACGACTCCGGCGCGGCGGCGCTTATGGTGCGCGTCGGAACAACGGAGCTGTCCTATAGATGGCGCGCGATAGAGGACACCCATGGAATGCTGATCACCCATGGCGATTGGATGCCGCTGGGCAATGCCGACGAAGACAAACCGGTGAAACCCGGCACGCTGGAGGCTTGGGCGCGCGATAACGGCAATCCGGTCGGCGGGTATTATGGGCTGCGCAAAGGCTATCGCGGGCGCTTCGCCAATTACGTTCCGCCGGTGTTGGAAATTCTGGGGTTGGTCGATTTGGAACATAATACCCGCAACAATCGAATACGTGCGCGCGCGCCGGATTAAGCGATTTGCGCTACCGGCTGCGGGCGGCCCGATCGGCGAAACGGCCGCGCGCGCGGTGGCCCGCGCTTGCCGTTGCGCAAACCCAGTTGGATGGGCGCGGTTGGGCAATGCCCTGGAGCATCGGAGCGATACATCGGGGCGCAGTCATGCAAGGCAATCGCCGGGCGCCACACCTGGTGGCGATCCAGGACTGAAGCGGCATTCGGTTTACGTCACCGCGTATTGCGGCCGATATCCGACGCGGTTGGGCATCGTTTGAATCCAAGCATAAACGTCGACAATTGCACGGTTTTGCGCCTTTATGCGAACCGATCTATTGCCAGAAATGGACTTGTCGCCTAAGTCACCCGAACAAAGGTGACATGAAAAGGCAAATCAGATGAAAGTCGACCTGACTAAGATGTCCGTCAAAGAGCTGGAGAAGCTTAAGGCGGATGTCGAAAAGGCATTGAGCGCGCGCGAGCAGAAACGCCTGAAAGACGCGCAAAAGGAAATCGAGGCGGTGGCCAAGAAATTCGGCGTATCGGTCGCCGAAGTTCTGGGCGGCGGCGCGCCGGCCCCCAAGCGCAAGCGGCGCGGTGCGGCAGCAAAGAAAGCGCCGTTGCCGGCGAAGTACAAGAACCCCAAGGACAGCTCGCAGACCTGGTCCGGGCGGGGCCGTCAGCCGGAATGGTTCAAAGCCGCCATCAAGGGCGGGAAGGCGGAGAAGGATCTGCTGGTCTGACCCACGCCCTTCTGGGCGATCGGATATGGAGAAGGCGCGCCGATGTGGGGTTTGCGGCGCGTCTTTTTCTTTAATTGATAGCGGCGGTCGTTCTATTTCAGCGCAAAGACCCGCTCAGCCGACCTTGCAGGCCGCGATCACGGCCATGTTCAGGATGTCATTGACCGTGGCCCCCATGGAGCAGATTTTCACCGGTCGATCTATCCCGGTCAGAATTGGCCCGATCACGGTGGCGCCGGCTAATTCCTGAAGCAGTTTCACCGAAATCGAAGCGGAGTGCCGCGCCGGAACCACAAGGATATTGGCGGGCCCGGACAGGCGGCAAAACGGGTATTGTTCTAATATGTCCGCATTCAGCGCCACATCGACGGTCATCTCGCCGTCATGTTCGAAATCGACGCCGCGGGCGGCCAGAACCTTGGTCGCGTCCGCCATCTTGACCGCACGTTCGCTGACCGGATAGCCGAAATTGGAAAAACTGGCGAAAGCCACGCGCGGCTCCAGCCCCAGGCCGCGGGCGACCTGGGCGGCGCGTTCGGCGATGTCGGCCAGATCCTGGGCATCGGGCCATTCATGCACCAGCGTGTCGGCGATCAGGACCACCCGCCCGCCCAGCAGCACCGCGGTCACGCCCACCGCGCCGTCGCCCGGGCCCGCGTCGAAGACATGGTTGATCAGCTTCAGCACCTGCGCCGACTTCCGGGTCGCCCCCGTGATCATGCCGTCGGCATGCCCGTGCTTGACCATCAGCGAGGCAAAGACATGCCGGTCGCGCGCGGCCAGCCGGTGGCAATCGCGCTGGTCGAACCCCTTGCGCTGCAGGCGCGCGTAAAGTGCGGAGCGATAGGACGCCAGCGTATCGACGGTGGACGCATTGATCAGTTCGATGTCGGCGAAAGCCTCGGGCATGCCGGCGGCGGCGAGCATCTCGCGGACCTCGGCCTCTCGGCCGACCACGACCGGGCGGCCCAGACCGGCGCGCCGAAACGCCACCGCAGCGCGCACCACGCGTTCGTCATCGCCCTCGGTAAAGACGATGCGCGCTTGTTCGCGCCGCGCGCGCGCGTAAAGCGACTGCAGGATCGAGGCGGTCGGGTCGAGCCGCGCCTTCAGATCGTTCTCATAGCCTTCCATATCGATGATCGGCCGCCGCGCCGCACCGGTATCCATGCCCGCGCGCGCCACCGCGGGCGGAATGACGTGGATCAGCCGCGGGTCGAAGGGCGTGGGGATGATGTAGTCGGGGCCAAAGGCCAGCTTGCGGCCATAGGCCATGGCGACCTCGTCGGGCACATCCTGCCGCGCCAGGTCGGCCAGCGCCTGGGCACAGGCGATTTTCATTTCATCGTTGATCGCGCGGGCGTGGATATCCAGCGCACCGCGGAACAGATAGGGAAAGCCCAGCACGTTATTGACCTGGTTCGGATAGTCGGACCGCCCGGTGGCGATGATGACGTCGTCGCGCACCTCGCGCGCCTCTTCGGGGGTGATTTCGGGATCGGGGTTGGCCATCGCGAAGATTACCGGTTTGGGCGCCATCGCCGCGACCATCGCCCGGGTCACGGCGCCCTTGGCGGACACGCCCAGGAACACGTCCGCCCCTTCCATCGCGTCGGCCAGTGACCGGCAGGGCGTGGGCACGGCATGGGCCGATTTCCACTGGTTCATACCCTCTGTCCGGCCCTGATAGATCACGCCCTTGGTGTCGCAGACGATGCAATTGTCATGCCGCGCGCCCATCGCCTTGAGCAGTTCGATGCAGGCGATGCCCGCAGCCCCGGCGCCGTTCAGCACGATCTTGCAGTCGGCCAGCGCCTTGCCCGAGAGTTTCAGCGCATTGATCAGCCCGGCGGCGCAGATCACCGCGGTGCCGTGCTGGTCGTCGTGAAAGACGGGGATGTCCATCACCTCTTTCAGGCGCTGTTCGATGATGAAGCATTCCGGCGCCTTGATATCCTCCAGGTTGATGCCGCCGAAGCTGGGCCCCATCAGGCTGACCGCCTGCACGATCTGGTCGGCATCCTGGGTGTCCAGTTCGATGTCGATGGCGTCGACATCGGCGAAGCGTTTGAACAGCGCCGCCTTGCCCTCCATCACCGGTTTGGAGGCCAGCGCACCCAGATTCCCCAGCCCCAGGATCGCCGATCCGTTGGAGATGACGGCCACCATGTTGCCCTTGGTCGTGTAGTCATAGGCCAGGCCGGGATTGGCGGCGATCTCCTCCACCGGCACGGCGACGCCGGGGGAATAGGCCAGGCTGAGATCGCGCTGGGTGGCCATCGGCACGGAGGCCGAGACCGACAGTTTCCCCGGCCGAGGCTGCAGGTGATAGGCCAGCGCCTCGTCACGGGTGAATTTGGCGCTGCGCATCCGCCGCCCCTCCCTGAGTTTATCGTTGGGTTGGTTGAAACAAGCACGCGGGCGCGGCGCAAGGGGTGGTGTGAAACTTGTGGTGGAGTGACGGGGTGCGGCGGCGGGCCATATCGCCTTGCATGGACGACCCGATTTGCGGCCTGTGCGGCCGCCCGATCCCGCCCCATGCGCGGCAGAGCCTGCACCACCTGACACCCAAGCTGCGCGGCGGCAAAGGCGGGCCGGTGGTGCGGCTGCACCAGATCTGCCACAACGAGATCCATGCGGTGCTGAGCGAGACGGAACTGGCGCGGGCGTATAACACGCTGGAGGCCCTGCGCGCGCACCCGCATTTAGCGCGGCTGATCGGCTGGCTGAAGAACAAGGATCCGGCGTTTCACTGCCGCAGTGCGGGTGGGCGGCGGAGGCGGGGTTAGGCGGCCTCTGTATCCCAATTCAGGGGCTTCACATCCGGCTGATCCTTGAGTTGGCGTTCCCAAATATCCCGCTGCATTTGCAGGGCCAGCCAGAACCGCGCGCCATTTCCAAATGCTTTACCAAGCCGGATCGCCATTTCGGTAGAGACCGCGCGTTTTTCATTTATCAGGTTTGAAAGCGTCTGGCGGGTAACTCCCAAATGCGCGGCCAGTTGCGCAATCGTCATGTCCAAGGCGGGGAGGATGTCCTCGCGGATATATTCGCCCGGATGCGGCGGTTCGAAGGCCGGTATCGTGTCGTCAGTTGCCATGATAGTCCTCCAGTTTCACATTCGCAGGCCCATTATCGATCCAACGATAGGTGAGCCGCCAATTACCCGATACGCGGACGGAATACGTGTCGCTTCGGTTTCCCTTGAGCTGGTGCCAGTGGCTACCCGGCATATCTAGGTCCTTAGGATCAACGGCTACGGCCAATGCCGCGAGATACCTTTTGATCTTAGGCAGCCAGTCATTATTCAGGCCGCGTACTACCCCGTTCTGATACAATTGTTTGAGACGCTTGTCGGAAAACTGGTCTGGCGTAAGCATTATGCAGCGAACATTGTCCAAACACAGCCGTCAAGCGTCGCGTTACACATTACGTATATCAGATCGCTAGGTCTCTTGTTATTTAACGACGGATGCAGACTGCGACATGTTGACTCGGTGGGAACGACGCAACCTCGATGACGGAACGTCGTCCGGTTTGTGATCCTTTGACCCCTACCCCAAGTCACACTACATCCCGGAAAACCAAGAGGATTTCGGCGATGAGCGAGCGTGTGTTGAAGGAGATCGGCGAGGACAACTCTCTGCTGTTGCTCGATGATGACGAGCCGTTTTTGCGGCGGTTGACCCGGGCCATGGAGAAGCGGGGGTTCGAGCCCACCGCCGTTCAGACCGTGCGCGAGGGCAAGCAGATCGTGGCCACCAGCCCGCCGGCCTATGCGGTGGTCGATCTGCGGCTGGAGGATGGCAACGGACTGGATGTTGTGGAAACCCTGCGCGCGCGCCGGCCGGACAGCCGTATCGTCGTGCTGACCGGCTACGGCGCCATCGCCACCGCGGTCGCGGCGGTGAAGATCGGGGCCACCGACTATATTTCCAAGCCTGCGGATGCCAACGAGATCACCCAGGCGCTGTTGGCCGAAGAGGACGACAAGCCGCCGCCGCCGGAAAACCCGATGTCCGCCGACCGGGTGCGGTGGGAACATATCCAGCGCGTTTATGAGCTGTGCGACCGCAATGTCTCGGAAACCGCGCGGCGGTTGAACATGCATCGGCGGACGTTGCAGCGGATCCTGGCGAAACGCTCTCCGCGCTGAAGCGGCGGTGAAGACGGTCGAGACGGATGCGGACCCGGCGGTCTATCTGGCCGGGATCGCCCATGCCGGCCGGCGGGAGGATGCCGCCTCGGTGATGGCGATGATGGCGCGCGTCACCGGCTGGCCACCGCGGATCTGGGGCGACAGCATCATAGGGTTCGGGGCGTATGAATATGCGCGCGCGGACGGCTCTCGCCACCGGTTCTTCCGCACCGGGCTGGCGCCGCGCAAGGCGAACTTGGTGGTCTATGTCATGCCGGGCGTGGCCAAGTATGCCGACCATTTGGTCCGGCTGGGGCCGCACCGGCATTCGGTCAGTTGCCTTTATCTGGGGCGGCTGAAGTCGGTCGATATGGCGGTGCTGGAGGATCTGGTGCGGGTGTCGGTTGCGGATATGGCGCGGCTTTATCCGATATCCTGAGCCCGGGGCGCGTGGGCCGAAGCGCGGTGGTCGTTCCCGGTTAACCACTTCGCGCTTGCATCGCCTGATACGCGGGCCTATATCCAGCTCAACAGCGGATCGAATGGGCATCCCAGACCTTCCACCGAAAGATGCAACGGGCCGCTGGCCCGTTTTTTTGTTTTGAGGACCTATGTCCGACCTGATCGCAAAGGCTCAGATGGATCGGCGGCTGGCTGCGATCGTGCAGCCGGTGATCGAGGGGCTGGGCTATGAACTGGTCCGGCTGCGGTTCATGGGTGGCAAGCGGCCGACGCTGCAGATCATGGCCGACACCGCGACCGGCGGGATCGAGGTGGATGACTGCGCCGCCATCAGCCGGGCGGTCAGCGCGCATCTGGATGTGGAAGACCCGATCGAGGGGGAGTACAGCCTGGAGGTCTCTTCACCCGGCATCGACCGGCCGCTGACGCGGTTGAAGGATTTCGCGGCCTATGCCGGCCATGACGTCAAGCTGCAGACGGCGGAGGTGATTTCGGGGCGCAAGAATTTCAAGGGCGTGCTGCGCGGGGTCGAAGATGGCGAGGTGCTGATCGACATCGCCGAAGGCACGATCGGGCTGGAATTCGACTGGCTGACGGATGCGAAACTGGTGCTGACGGACGCGCTGATCGCCGAAAGCCTGAAAGCAAAGAAGGACCGCGGGTTCGACCCGGCGAAGTTTGACGAGATCGAGGAGGAAGACGCGACATGAGTGTGACATCCGCCAACCGGCTGGAACTTCTGCAGATCGCCGATGCTGTGGCGCGCGAGAAGATGATCGACCCCGCGCTGGTGATCGAGGCCATGGAGGAAAGCATGGCCAAGGGCGCGCGGTCGCGTTACGGGGCCGAGTTGGACATCCGCGCCAAGATCGACCCCAAGACCGGCGAGTTGACCATGTGGCGCGTGCGCACCGTGGCCGAAGAGATCGAGAACGATTTCACCGAAATCCTGCCCGAAGACGCCAAGGATTTCCTGGACGACCCCAAGCCGGGCGACGAGATCCGGGACGAACTGCCGCCGCTGGAAATGGGCCGGATCGCCGCGCAATCGGCGAAGCAGGTCATCATGCAAAAGGTGCGCGAGGCCGAGCGCGAGCGTCAGTACGAGGAATTCAAGGACCGCGTGGGCGAGATCATCAACGGCATCGTCAAGCGCACCGAGTATGGCAATGTGATCGTGGATGTCGGCCGGGGCGAGGCGGTGCTGCGCCGCGACCAGCTGATCAACCGCGAGGCCTATCGCAACGGCGACCGGATCCGCGCCTATATCCGCGATGTGCGCAGCGAGATGCGCGGGCCGCAGATCTTCCTCAGCCGCACGGCGCCGGAATTCATGGCCGAATTGTTCAAGATGGAAGTGCCGGAAATCTATGACGGCATCATCGAGATCAAGGCGGTGGCCCGCGACCCCGGCAGCCGCGCCAAGATCGGCGTGATCTCTTACGATAATTCCATCGACCCGGTCGGTGCCTGCGTCGGGATGCGCGGCAGCCGCGTTCAGGCGGTGGTCAACGAGTTGCAGGGCGAAAAGATCGACATCATCCCCTGGAATGAGGATGCGCCGACGTTTCTGGTCAATGCGCTGCAACCGGCAGAGGTCGCCAAGGTCGTCTTCGACGAGGATGCGGAGCGGATCGAGGTCGTGGTGCCCGATGACCAGTTGAGCCTGGCCATCGGCCGGCGCGGGCAGAACGTGCGGCTGGCGTCTCAGCTGACCGGGTTCGACATCGACATCATGACCGAAGAGGCGGAATCCGAACGCCGTCAGAAGGAATTCGCCGAGCGCACACAGCATTTCATGGACACGATGAATGTCGATGAGATGGTGGGCCAGTTGTTGGTATCCGAAGGGTTCGAAACGCTAGAGGAAGTGGCCTATGTCGATGTGGACGAGCTGACGTCTATCGAAGGGTTCGATGCCGATACGGCGGAGGAATTGCAGGCTCGCGCCCGCGAAAGCCTGGAAGAGATCAACCAAAAGGCCATCGAACACGCGCGCGAGCTGGGCGTGCAGCAGGACCTGTTTGATTTTGAGGGGCTGACACCCCAGATGATCGAGAAGCTGGCCGAGGACGGGGTTTTGAACCTGGAAGAATTCGCGCGCTGTGCGGATTGGGAATTGGCCGGGGGCTATACCACGGTCGACGGTAAGCGGGTGAAGGACGACGGGCTGCTGGAAACCTTCGACATGAGCCAGGAAGAGGCGCGGCATTTGATCATGCGCGCGCGGCTGATGCTGGGCTGGGTGACGGAAGAGGAAATCGCCGCCCAGCAAGCCGCCGAGGCGGCGGAAGCGGACGGGGATGCGGATGGCGCCGAGGAAGACGCCGCCGCCGAAACCTCGGCCGAGGCGTGATGGGCCGGCCGCATGACGCGCGGCGGGCGCAAAGCGGAACGCACGGCGCCGGAACGGCGTTGCATCGCCACCGGCGATAGCGGCCCCAAAGCCGGGCTGATCCGTTTCGTGGTCGGCCCCGGCGATGTGATCGTGCCGGACGTGGCCGAAAAGCTGCCCGGCCGCGGCATCTGGGTATCCGCCGACCGCGCGGCCCTGGACAAGGCCGGGCGCAAGGGCGGCTTCCAGCGCGCGGCGCGCCAGGCGGTGACGGTACCGGCCGACCTGGCGGGCCAGGTGGAGAGCTTGCTGGCTGCGCGGGTGGTCGATCTGGTGTCGCTGGCGCGCAAGGCGGGCGCCGCGGTCGCCGGTTTGGAGAAGGTGAAGAAGACGCTGGTCGAGGAGACGGCGGGCTGTCTGTTGCAAGCCGTCGACGGGTCGGCGCGCGAAAAGGCGCGGTTGCGGCCGCCACGGGGTGAAAACACCTATTTTGACGTGCTTTCCGCGTCGGAATTGGGTGTGGCTTTCGGGCGCGATCGTGTGATACATGCGGCGCTTATCTCGGGTGGACTCAGCAGCCGTGTCCGGTATGAGTCGGCGCGATTGGCGGGCGTAAGACGTAAACGGGTCTGACAGACGGTCAGAAACAGGGTCCGGGGGCCGCCCCCGGGGGAAAGGCTTTATTCGCATGAGCGATACGAAGGACAGAACCGACAAGGGCAAGACGCTCGGGCTGCGTGGCAGCACCGAGACCAGCCATGTGAAGCAAAGCTTCTCGCACGGTCGGTCCAAGTCCGTTCTGGTGGAAACCAAAAAGCGCCGCCGCGTGGTGTCTAAGAAAGCCGGTGGCGGAACCGGCGGCGCGGGCGCCGGCCAGGCCGGGCTGTCGGACAGCGAACGCGAGCGTCGGCTGCGCGCGGTGCAGGCCAACCAGGCCCAGCAGGCGGAACGCGAAAAGCAACTGAAGGCCGACGAGGCCCGGCGCGAGGCGGAAATGGCCCGTCTGCGCGAGGAAAAGGAAGCCGCCGACCGCGAGGCGGAAATGGAGGCCAAGCGCGCCCAGGAACGGCGCGCCGCCGAAGAGGCCAAGGCCAAGGCCGACGAGGCAAAGGCCAAGGCACCGGCGGCAAAGCCGGCCACGCAGCCCGACGATCCGGCGGCGGCCCAGGCCGCGGCGGCACGGGCAGAGGCCGGCCGCACCGGACCGGCGGCCAAGACCCGGCAGCCGGACCGGCAGCAGGAAGACCGCCGCCAGAACCGGGGCAAGGCCGGCGACGATCGCCGCCGCTCGGGCAAGCTGACCATCAGCCAAGCCACCGGAGAGGGCGGCCGGCAACGGTCCGTCGCCGCGATGCGCCGCCGGCAGGAGCGCGAGAAGCGCAAGATGATGGGCTCCAACGAGCCGCGGGAAAAGATCGTGCGCGAGGTCAAGCTGCCCGAAGCGATTATGGTCAGCGAACTGGCCAACCGCATGGCCGAACGTGTCGCCGCGGTGGTCAAGTCGCTGATGCAGAACGGCATCATGGCGACCCAGAACCAGACCATCGACGCCGATACCGCCGAGTTGATCGTTCAGGAATTCGGCCACCGTGTGGTGCGGGTGTCGGATGCGGATGTGGAGGATGTGATCGTCACCGCCGACGACAGTGCCGACGATCTGAAATCCCGCCCGCCCGTGATCACGATCATGGGTCATGTCGACCACGGCAAGACCTCTTTGCTGGATGCGATCCGCAAGACCAGCGTCGTCTCGGGCGAGGCTGGCGGGATCACGCAGCATATCGGCGCGTATCAGATCACCACGGACAGCGGCGCGGTGCTGACATTCCTGGATACGCCGGGTCACGCGGCCTTTACCTCGATGCGGGCGCGGGGCGCCCAGGTGACCGATATCGTCGTGCTGGTCGTGGCCGCCGATGACAGCGTCATGCCGCAGACGATCGAGGCGATCGCCCATGCCAAGGCGGCCGAAGTGCCGATGATCGTGGCGATCAACAAGATCGACAAACCCGGCGCGGAGCCGGACAAGGTGCGGACCGAATTGCTGCAGCACGAGGTCATCGTCGAGAAGATGTCGGGCGATGTGCTGGATGTGGAGGTTTCCGCCATCACCGGCGCCGGGCTGGACACGTTGTTGGAAAACATCGCGTTGCAGGCGGAATTGCTGGAGTTGAGGGCCAACCCCGAGCGCGCCGCCGAAGGCGCGGTGATCGAGGCGCAGTTGGATGTGGGCCGCGGCCCCGTCGCCACGGTTCTGGTGCAGAAGGGCACGCTGAAGCGCGGCGATATCTTCGTCGTCGGCGAGCAGTGGGGCAAGGTCCGCGCGTTGGTCAACGACCAGGGCGCGCGGGTCAACGATGCCGGGCCGTCCGTGCCGGTCGAGGTATTGGGCCTGAACGGCACGCCCGAGGCCGGCGACGTGCTGAACGTCGTGCCGGACGAGGCACGGGCGCGCGAGATCGCCGAATACCGCGAACAGCAGGCCAAGGACAAACGCGCCGCCGCCGGTGCCGCGACGACGCTGGACCAGTTGCTGGCGCAGAAAAAGGCCGACGAGAACGTCACCGAACTGCCGATCCTGGTGAAGGCGGACGTGCAGGGCTCGGCCGAGGCCATCGTCCAGGCGATGGAGAAGGTCGGCAATGACGAGGTGCGCGTGCGCGTGCTGCATTCGGGTGTGGGCGCGATCACCGAAAGCGACGTGACGCTGGCCGAAGCCTCTCAGGCGCCGATCATCGGCTTCAACGTCCGTGCCAACGCCCCGGCGCGCGAGAGCGCGAACCAGAAGGGCGTGGAGATCCGGTATTATTCGATCATCTACGATCTGGTCGATGACATCAAAGCCGCCGCGAGCGGTCTGTTGTCGGCGGAGATCAAGGAGACCTTTATCGGTTACGCGGCCATCAAGCAGGTCTTCAAGGTCTCTGGCGTCGGCAAGGTCGCGGGCTGCGAGGTCACCGAAGGCGTCGCCCGCCGCGAGGCCGGCGTACGTCTGTTGCGCGACAACGTGGTCATCCACGAAGGCAAGCTGAAGACGTTGAAACGCTTCAAGGACGAGGTGAAGGAAGTCCAGGGCGGCCAGGAATGCGGTATGGCCTTTGAGAACTACGAGGACATCCGCGAAGGTGACGTGATCGAGATCTTCGAGACCGAAGAGGTCGAACGGACGCTTTAGGGTCTGTGGCGTCGGCCGGCGCCGGAGCCTCCGGCGGGAGTATTTGAGGATCGAAGAAGCAGGGGCGCCCGGGGGATCGGGCGCCCCTTCTCGTTGCCGGTGTCGGAGCCTCCGGCGGGGATATTTTGGATCGAAGAAGCCGGGGGCCGGTCAGGCGGCCTTGGCTGTGTTGGGGGTCCAGTCGAATTTCTGGAAGGCGGCGTCGACCGGTGTGTCGTAGATGTGGTTGGTGTAGTTCGACATCACCTTTTGCGCGAGGATGAGCAGGACGTCGAGGACGTGGCGGTCCTCATAGCCGGCCGCTTTGAACGCGGTCAGTTCGGCGTCGGAGACACGGCCGCGGGCGCGCAGGACGGTGAGGGTGAAATCGCGCAGGGCTTCGAGTTTGGCGTCGCCCAGCGGCGCGGTTGTACGCAGCGCCTCGATGATCTTGGGATCGATGCTGTCCATATGGGCGATGGCGGTGTGCGCCGGCACGCAGTAGTGGCATTCGTGTTCGACATTGATCGCCATCCAAACCACGGTGCGTTCGGTGGGCGTGAAGGCGGTGTTTTCGATAACGGTGCGGTGCAGCGTCTGATACGCCTCTAGATGCGCGGGGCTGGATGCCATCACGCCGTGCAGATTGGGAATGCGGCCAAAGGCTCTCTTGGAGTTGTCCAGCAACGGGCGGGCGGCTTCGGGCGCGGTGGTTTCGTCATGGATCGTCGGAGTGGCCATTTCGGTTGGTCCCCTTAGAATGTCGGTGGGCGTGCGCGAACCGCCGCCCTGGGGATGCAGATGGGCGGCCGCGGCCGGGGTGCAACGGGTGTACAAGCGGCCGTGAAAACGGGTCGCGCGGGTGTGAAGATCAGAAGGAAGGGATGCGCGTGGCAGAGACATTTCCGGGTTGGCACGGCACGACCATCGTGGCGGTGCGCAAGGACGGCGCGGTGGTCGTGGCCGGCGACGGGCAGGTGAGCCTGGGGCAGACGGTGATCAAGGCCTCTGCCACCAAGGTGCGGCGGATCGCGCCGGGCGGGCAGGAAATCGTGTGCGGCTTTGCCGGGTCGACGGCGGATGCGTTCACGCTGCTGGAGCGGCTGGAAGCCAAACTGGAGGCGGTGCCGGGCAACCTGGCGCGCGCGGCGGTCGAATTGGCCAAGGACTGGCGCACCGACAAGTATCTGCGGAACCTGGAGGCCATGCTGATCGTCACCGACGGGCGCGATCTGTTCGTGATCACCGGCGCGGGCGACGTGCTGGAGCCCGAGCATGGCGTGGCCGCGATCGGGTCGGGCGGGAACTACGCGCTGGCCGCGGCGCGGGCGCTGGCGGATACGGACCGGGACGCGGAGGCGATTGCCCGGCGGGCGCTGGAGATCGCCGCCGAGATCTGCGTCTATACCAATGGCTCGATCACGCTGGAGAGGATCGCCGCGCCCGGGTGAGCGCGGCGATTTCGTTTAGGCGAGGTTCATCTTGGCCACGCCCAGGGACACGTTGAAGCGTTCGCACCAGATCCAGACTTCGTTGTACTGGGCGACGTCGATGCTGTCCGGCACCGGATAGTTCTGGGCGCCGGTGTTCGACTGCAAGGGGCCCATGAGCGTGTTGGGATCGTAGCCGTCATTGCCCAAGGCGACCTTCGGATCCGGGGCGCCGTCGAAGAAGAAGTCTTCGCCCAAGCTGACCATATGCGCGCCGTCAACCTCCAGAATTCCGGCGGTGCCGCGGGTCTCGTGGCCGTTGGTGCCGGTGAAACTGCCGCGCACCAGCGTCTTTGTACCGGCCCAGGAGCGGTGGACGAAAAGCGGTGCCGCGGTGGCGGCGGCGATCCCGATAAGGGCATGGCGGCGAGTGATCATGGTATGGCTCCCTGGAGGTCCCGTTTGCAGTGCGGCAATTCTGCGCCCTTGCGCGCACCGATCCAACCGGGTTCACGGAAAGTTGGGCTGCGGCGCTGGTTTTGCCGCCGTCTTGCGGCGGGCGCGAGGCTGCCTATCTGAAAAGGCGTGGTTTTCCGCCCGACACTTGGGCGGCAAACGTTACAGAATGGACCCCTGGCCCGCCGATTCCCGGACATATACTGAAACACCGATGCCCCGCGCGAGGGGGGCCGACAGCCTTGAAGGACATGCGATGACCGAATTGACCCCGCGCGAGATCGTATCGGAACTGGATCGATTCATCGTCGGTCAGGGGGATGCGAAACGCGCCGTGGCCGTGGCGTTGCGCAGCCGCTGGCGGCGGCGACAGTTGCCCGAAGATCTGCGCGAAGAGGTGTACCCCAAGAACATTCTGATGATCGGACCCACGGGCGTGGGCAAGACCGAGATCAGCCGCCGGTTGGCGAAGCTGGCGCGGGCGCCGTTTCTGAAGGTCGAGGCGACGAAGTTCACCGAAGTGGGCTATGTGGGCCGGGATGTGGAGCAGATCGTGCGCGATCTGCTGGACAGTGCGATGCTGATGGTGCGCGACCACATGCGCGAGGCGGTCAAGGCCAAGGCGCATGACGCGGCAGAAGATCGCGTGATCGCGGCACTCGCAGGCCAAGATGCACGCGAGCAGACGCGGGAGATGTTCCGGCGCAAGCTGCGCGAGGGCAGCCTGGATGACAAGGAGATCGAGGTCGAGGTGACGGACACCGCCAACCCGATGCCGATGTTAGACATCCCCGGCCAGCCCGGCGCCAATATGGGTATGATGAACCTGGGCGACATCTTTGGAAAAGCCTTCGGCGGGCGCAAGGTGACGCGGCGGTTGCGGGTGGCCGACAGTTACGAGGTGTTGATCGCGGAAGAGGCCGACAAACTGGTCGACGACGAGGCGGTCAAGCGCGAGGCGATCCGGGCGGTGGAAGAGGACGGGATCGTGTTCCTGGACGAAATCGACAAGGTCTGCGCCCGGACGGACGCGCGCGGCGCCGATGTCAGCCGCGAGGGGGTTCAGCGCGATCTGCTGCCCCTGATTGAGGGGACCGCGGTTTCAACCAAGCACGGGACGGTGCGCACCGATCATATTCTGTTCATCGCCTCGGGCGCGTTCCACATCGCCAAACCCTCGGATCTGCTGCCCGAATTACAGGGCCGGCTGCCGATCCGGGTGGAGCTGCGGGCGCTGACGGAGGCCGATTTCGTGCGTATCCTGACGGAGACCGACAACGCGCTGACCCGGCAGTATTCCGCGCTGATGGGCACGGAGGACGTAGCCGTCACCTTTACCGAAGACGGGATCGCCGCGCTGGCACGGATTGCCGCAGAGGTGAACGGCACGGTGGAAAACATCGGTGCGCGGCGGCTTTACACGATCCTTGAGCGGGTGTTCGAGGAACTCAGCTTCACCGCACCTGACCGGGCCGGCGAGACGGTGACTGTCGACGCGGGGTTCGTGGAGAGCCATGTCGGTGCGCTGGCGAAATCGGCCGATCTGAGCCGCTATGTTCTTTAGAACGACCCAGGCCCTATCGTACGCGCTGCCCTGGGCTTGACCCGGGGGCTCGGCTCTTTTGTGGTGATCAGAGGCCCCGGATCAGGTCCGGGGCGCGTTTCGAAGACTGCCGGGCGAGGTCCGGC
Source organism: Pseudomonadota bacterium (assembly GCA_039180525.1). GTDB lineage: Bacteria > Pseudomonadota > Alphaproteobacteria > Rhodobacterales > Rhodobacteraceae > Halovulum. The sequence continues at coordinate 85,850 of JBCDDF010000003.1, read as the reverse complement.
AACGCAGCCTAGGAGTTAATTTTGCGCATGACCCGGGTCACGGCTCTTCGGCGCGGCGCCGCCGGTCTGGCGCTCCTGCTGTTCGGGGGTGCGTCGGCAATGGCCGGTCCGCTGAGCATCGACAGTGACCTGGCGCCGCTCGACAGCTTCCAGGAATGCGATGCCTGCTGCCCCGAGATGATCGTCCTGCCGCTGAGCGATTTCATCATGGGCGGGCCGATCGGGGATTCGATCAATGGGCTGGTCGCGATCGATGGCAAACTGGCCATGGTCGAGGTCGGCCATCCGGCGATCGGCGCCGATGAGCGGCCACTCCACCGCGTCGAAATCGACATCCCCATCGCCATGGGCCGCAACGAGGTGACCTATGATCAATGGATGGCCTGCGTCGAGGATGGCGGATGCGGCGGGCATGTTCCAAACAATATCGTCCTGATGATCGACGAAGAGCGTCGGCGCGTAGAGATCCCGGTGCTGGGCAGCCACCCGGTCATCGACGTGTCCTATTTCGATGCGCAAGCCTATGTGGCCTGGCTCAACGCCAAGATCGGGGTCGATGCCTATCGGCTGCCGACGGAGGCGGAGTGGGAATATGCCGCGCGGGCCGGCACGCAGACCCGGTTTGCGCAGGGTGACGCGCCGACCTCGGATCAAGCGAATTTCAACGGCCGCGGAACCGAGAAGATGACCGGCATGCCGCACCCTCACCTGGTGTCACGCCGCGTCCCGGTTCCGGTGGAAGAACTGGACGCGGCGAACCAATGGGGTTTGCGGCATATGTCCGGGAACGTCATTGAGCAAACGCGATCCTGTTACACTGATAGTTATGCCGGATGGTCGACATCGAGCGAATGGCTGCGCCAGAGCATGGTGAGCATTTGTAAGCGCGTATTTCGCGGCGGTGGGTTCCATACGGCGATGGACTATCTCCGGGTTGCTTCACGAGGATCTGGAAACGAAGAGCGCGGAAGCAGGTATTCAGGCTTTCGCATCGTGCGTGAAATGAATTGAAGGAAGATGCAGTCGGCGCAATTGTGGCGGTAAAAAGGAGCGTCGTGCCTTCATCGCTTCACATTCAAGATGTTAGAGAGATACTTCCGTTCGACTGCGACAAAGGCGTTTTTCGATGAAGGTTATGTTGATTTCCACCGCGCTGGCGACGGCGCTGCCCGCTGCGCTGATGGCACAATCGAGTGGTGCAATCGAGCAGGCGGTCTATGCCGGGATCGCGCTGCTGTCAGAAGGGCCGGGCAGCGTAACGATCGACCGGCGGTCGGTCGGCGGCGACCAGAGCGTGACCCTGCACGGGGTGCGCGCGGAGGATGGCGACGGCTTTGTCATCGAGGCCGAATTCATCACGCTGGCCCCCGCGGAGACCCCGGGCCATGTGACGGTGACCATGTCGGATACGGTGAATATCCAATTCACCCCCGAGGACGACGTGCCGCCGGTGGATCTGGTTTTGGCCAGCGACGGTTTCGCGCTGACGACCAATTGGATCCTGGGCGCGGGCGGGCAGCCGGAAATGGCGATCGTTGCCGATACACTGGCGCTGACAGGCGGCAGCTCCGACCACCCGGTGCTGAAGGATCTGACGATCGCGCAAACCGCACTGGACATGGCGTTCCAGCTGAATGAGGACACGCGCGACGCCGCCGGCGGTTGGTCCGCCGACACGCTGGTTCTGAACTACAGTTTCGTTGACGCAACGATCGGGAGCACGATGTCCAGCACGTCGCAGACCGAAGGCATCGACGTCAGTTTCGCAGGCACGAATTTCGCGACATCGGAAGACGCGTTCGAAGCGTTCGTCGCCGAGGGCAGTTTTGAGTTGGAAGCCCGGTCGGAACGCAGCCAGGGCTCTTTCGAAACCGACGATCCAGATTTTCCGATCGCCATGACCGGCGGATCGGAGGGCGGGACCCTGACCCTGGACCTGACGGATGGCGTGATGGAGCTGGTCAGCAATGGTGATGCCACGGCCTATGTGGTGACACCGGGCGGAGGATTCCCGATGCCGCCGACGGATCTGGGCTTTTCCAGCTTTGACATGGAAATGCGCGTGCCGCTGATGCCGACCGATGGCGCGGAGCGCGCGAAATACCTGATCTCGCTGCAGGATCTGGTCGTCGGCGATGGGCTTTGGGATCTGATCGACCCGGAACGCACCGTGTCGCGCGCCCCGGCGACGCTGGAGTTGGATCTGGAGGCGGATGTCGTTTTGGAGGTACCGACCTGGGAAGCGATGGAGGCCCTGGACTTCATGGATGGAGGGGCGTTCGAAAACGTCAATCTGCGGACGCTGCTGGTGTCGGCGGCCGGCGCGCTGGTCGAAGCGTCCGGGCAGGTGGCGTTCGACAATTCGGGCCCCGTGCCAGTGCCACAGGGCGCGATTGATGTCGCGGTGACGGGGGTTCAAGAACTGGGTCAAAAGCTGGTAGCCCTGGGTCTGGTCGAACAGATGCAGGTGGGCATGATGATGGGCATGATGATGGCCTTTGCCGAGCCGGGGGAGGAGCCGGACAGCTTCAACTCCAGAATCGAATTCACGCCCGATGGCATTCTGGCAAACGGCCAGCCGATCCAATAGCGCCTATCGACGGCGGCGCAGATAGACGTAGTACGCGCCGCCGCCGCCATGCCGATCATGGGCCGGCACGACCTGCATCACCGCAGCCCTAAGCGGCGCCTGGCCGAGCCAACCCGGTACGGCATTGCGCAGGATCCCGCGCCGATGGGCCGGAGCGTCCTGCGCGGCGCGGCCCTTTCCGGTGATCACCAGAACCAAGCGGCGGCCCTGCGCCTGAGCGCTGAGAATGAACTGGGTCAGGGCGGGATGCGCGCGGTCCAGCGTCATTCCGTGAAGATCCAGCCGTGCCTCTGGCTTGAGTTTGCCCTTGCGCAGCCGTTGAAGCACGCGCGCATCCATCGCCGGCGCCGCCGCGCGCAGCGCATCCATAGGGTCCGGCGCCCAGTCGATACGCATCGCCGGTTTCACAGCACTGCGCGGGGGCGGTAACACGGCGCCGTTTCGCGTCGGGGACGGCGGCGCGACGGTACTGTCGCGCGACTTCGGCACGGGCGGCGGGGGGACGGTGGCGCGGCGCACCGGATCGGTCACACGCTGAATGGGCGCTATGCCCGCGGTGACCGCCTGCCAGACGGCCCGATCATCCGCGGAAAGCTTGCGCGTTTTGCGACGCATGGTGCGGGCCGGCGTCAGCCCCCGGTCGCAACCAGAAGCCAGTTGGGATTGTCGGCACCCAGCACACGGCTGAAGGTCCAGATGTCGCGCTGGCGTTTGATCTCGGACGGGTCGCCCTCCACGATCTCGCCATCGGGGTTGCGCACGACCGAGGTCATCTCCCCCACGAAGCGGATGGTGATGTCACCCTCTTTGCTGTCATCGTCGAATTCGGCCCCGACGATTTTCAACTCCCGCACGCCGACAAAACTGGCATCGACGGTCAAACCCTGATCGGCACGGGCGAAGACGGCGGTGGAGAAGCTTTCATAGACCTCTGGCGCGAGGAATTGCTGAAGCGTATCCAACTCGCCGTTTTCGTAGGCCATAAGGATCATCTCATAGGCTTGCCGGGCGCCATGGGCGAATTCGGAGACCGAGAACTCCGGCTCGGCCTTCTTCATCTCCGCCAGCGCCTCGCCAGCCGGGCTTTCGGGATCGACATGATCGGCGATGTCACGGTCGGTGCCGCCGCCATCGATGACCTCAAAATTCCGATTGGCGCTGCTGCTTTCGGCTTTGGGCTGCGGGCCCAGCGGTTTTTCGAAACCATCGCGCGTGCCGAGTACGTCGCGAAGACGCAGGATCAGAAACAGCGCGACGCCGGCAAGAACCAGGATTTGGACGAGCTGCGAACCCATGAAACCTCTCTGCGGTGAATCCCTGCGGTGGCGAAACCGCGTTGGCTTCTTATGTAGGGTCTTAGGGGGCTTTCGTCCATCGACATGCCCAAAACCCTGATGGGGAACCGAGAGATGTGGCTTTTTTTCGCCTTTGTGGCGATCCCGCTGATCGAAATCGCACTGTTCGTTCAGGTCGGCGGGGCGATCGGCCTGGTGCCGACGCTGGTGGTGGTGGTGCTGACCGCGCTGGTGGGAACGGTGCTGGTACGCGGTCAGGGCCTGGCGGTGTTGCGAGATCTGCAGCATGCGCTGCGCGGCGGCGGCAATCCGGCACCGCTTCTGGCGCATGGCGCAATGATCCTGGCGGCGGGCATAACCTTGTTGACGCCAGGTTTTTTCACCGATGCGGTGGGCCTGGCGCTGTTGCTGCCGCCGGTGCGCGCGGCCCTTATTCGTTATGGCGCGGCACGGTTTTCCGGGCGGGTCGGGGTGCAGGTCAACCACCCGGAGACGCGGCCGCGGGATGCGACCGTGATCGATGCCGATTACGAACCGGTCGAGCCAGAACCGGCAGGGCGCGGCCAGTCGGGCTGGACCCGGCCGCGCGGGTAGACGTTCGTCGGGCAAACGGATAGACCCGCCGCGACCCCAAGACACAGGACGAAAACCCATGGCCGAGACCGACACAGCCGCCCCCGCCGCCCCGACCGAACAGCCCGCCCGCCCGCGCATGCAGATCGTGGCGCAATACATCCGGGACATGTCGTTCGAAAACGTCGCCGTGCAGAAGGGCGCCAAGGTCGACGGAACGCCGGAAGTTCAGGTGCAAGTGGCGCTGGATGCGCGGCGACTGGAAGAGGGCAACTACGAGATCGTCATCAAGATGAAGGTCGAAAGCAAAGGTGGGGACGCGACGGTCTTTCTGCTTGAGCTGGAATATGGCGGGCGGTTCAAAATCGACAACGTCAGCGACCAGCAACTGCATCCGTTCCTGCTGATCGAATGCCCTCGGATGTTGTTCCCGTATGTCCGCCGTATCATCGGCGACATCACCCGAGATGGGGGCTACCCGCCGCTGAATGTCGACAACATCGATTTCCTGGCGCTTTACCAGCAGGATCTGGCCCGTCGGCAGGCCGAACGGGCCACCGAGACCAATGGGGCGGCGCCGGAAAGCGCGTAATCAGGCTTTCCACAGACTGGGCGCGCCAAGGCCGGCGATGAATTCCGCGTGGGCGGAGGCTTCCGCGCTGCTGAGCCGGGACGCAAGCGGCCGAGGCCGCGGCGGCGGCGTGTAGTCGGCGGCCGTGTCCGGCGACGTGGAGGATGCGGACTTCGGCACCACGCCGAGCGCAAAATCCGGTTGCCGGCCGCCCACGAGTTCCAGGTAGACCTGCGCCAGAAGCTCGCTATCGAGCAGGGCGCCATGCAGTTCCCGGTTGGAATTGTCGACACCGTAGCGGCGGCACAGCGCGTCGAGCGAGTTCTGCGCCCCCGGGTGTTTGCGCCGCGCGATGTCCAGCGTATCGATCGCGCGCCCGATGCCCAGCAGCGGGAAGTTCGCCCATTTCAATTCTGCGTCGAGGAATTTGATGTCGAAAGCGGCGTTGTGGATGACGAGTTTCGCGTCGCCGACGAAATCGAGGAACGCCCGGCCGATATCGGCGAATACCGGCTTGTCGGCCAGAAATTCCTGGGCGAGGCCGTGAACCTCGAACGCCTCTGTCGGCATATCGCGCTGCGGGTTGATGTACTGATGATAGGTGCGGCCGGTGGGCAGGTGATTGTGCAGCTCGACCGCGCCGATTTCGACGATACGGTGGCCTTCGCCCGGTTCCAGCCCGGTGGTTTCGGTATCGAGAACGATTTCGCGCATCAGCCCGCCCTGATTTGTTCCAGGATGTTATGAACGGCGTGGCGGGCGGGTTCCAGACCGAGCGCCGTGTCGATCACAAAATCGGCGCGGCGCCGTTTTTCGGCGCCGGGCATTTGGCGGGCAAGGAGCCGGTCCAGCCGTTCGGGCGTCATCCCCGGCCGGGCCAGGGCGCGGGCGCGTTGAGCGTCGCTGGGTGCAGTCACCACAACGACACCGTCGCAATCGCTTTCACCGCCGGTTTCGAAGAGGAGTGGCACGTCCAGAACCACGATACCTGTGGGGTGGCGTTGGAGAAAATCCTTGCGGCTTGCGGCCACCAGCGGATGTATCCGCGCCTCGATCTTCGGCAAGAGTGCCGGATTGGTTGCGAACGCGGCGACCAATTTGGCGCGGTCGACGCCTGCGGGCCCTATGGCGCCCGGGACGATTTCGGCGATTGCGCGGCTTCCTGGCGCATCGGCTGCGTAGAGCGCGTGGACGCTGGCATCGGCGTCCCACACGGGGATGCCGGCATCGCGGAACATCTGCGCCGTGGTGCTTTTGCCCATGGCCAGAGAGCCAGTGAGACCGAGGATGTAACGGGGGTCGGAGCTCATGCGCCCAGGACGGCGGCGCGCAATGCGGCGTCGACCACCGGGCGGCGCCCGAACCAAGCCTCGAAACCCGGGACAGCCTGGTGCAGCAGCATGCCAAGACCATCGACGGCTGCCAGTTCGTGCGCCTTGGCCTCGCGCAAGAGGCCGGTTTCGAGCGGCGTGTAGACGAGATCGACCACGACGCAAGCGGCGGTTGCCGCATCCAGGGCAAGGGCCAGATCGTTTTGGCCGTTCATGCCGCATGTCGTGGTGTTGACCAGGGTGGCGACGTCGCGGAGGCTTTCGGGCTCGACAGGCCAGCGCGTGGGTTCGATGCGGGGCCCGAAATCGGCTTGCAAGGCGGCGATTCGCTCAGGGCTTCGATTTGCGATGCGCAGAACGGGGGCGCCGGCATCGAGCAGCGCGTCCACGACCGCGCGGGCGGCACCACCAGCGCCGAGGACAAGCGCGGGGCCGGTATCGGCGCGCCAATCGGGTTGCGCCGCGCGGAGGCTTTCGAGAAACCCGTAACAATCGGTATTGTCCGCCTCGAACCCGCCATTGGGGAGGAATGTCAGTGTGTTTGCCGCACCGATACGGCGCGCGCGGTCACTGGCACGTGCCGCTTGCGCCAGCGCCGCCGTCTTATGCGGCAGTGTCACATTGGCGCCGCGAAAACCCAGAGTCTGCAAAGCGGTGAGGCCCGCGGAGAAACGTTCGGGCGGCAGAGCGAGCGGGATGTAGTGACCATCGATGCTATATTGACGCAGCCAGTGGCCATGCAACCTGGGTGAACGGGAATGAGCAATCGGCCAGCCGATCACGCCGGCAAGAGTGGGTACGGCAGTCATTGCGCGCCAATCCCACGGCTGCGCAGGAAATCGAGGACCTGGAGAAGGGGCAGGCCAAGGATCGAGAAATAGTCACCATCGATGCGGGAAAAGAGCGTTGGACCGTCCTCTTCGATCCAGTACCCGCCCACCGTTTCGGTCAGGGCATCGCCATGGCTGGCGGCGTAGGCGGCGATCTTGGTTTCGGATAGAGGGCGCATGGTGAGATCGGCCTTGCCGATATGACGCCAGACCGGCTTTGCGGACTGGTAGGCAACGGCGGCGGAAAGCAACTGATGGGTCTTGCCGGCAAGTTTCGACATCTGGTGTTTCGCCTCATCGATGGAGGCAGATTTAGCCAGGATCCTACCTTCGAAGACAAGGATCTGATCGGCACCCAGAACGATGGCTTCGGGGTGTTGCGCGGATACTTTTGCGGCCTTCAGATCGGCGAGGACGTCGACGACATCGCGTGGCGGCGCGGCCTCGGCCTGAAGGCTTGCACGAATGGCGGGCTCGTCGATCTGGGCGGGGATGATCTGCGGCAAGATCCCGCACTGGCGGAGCATGGCCTGCCGCGCCGCCGAGGCCGATGCGAGGATCAGCAGCGGTGGGTCTGACGCCGCTGTTGTCATTTATTCATGCCGGTTGGGGAAAACCGGCGGGAAGGCTGTGGAGAGAACATTGTGTGATGGTGGCTTCCGGTTCGGCGCGAGCTGGAGGATAGGCCCCCGGTGGAATTGCGCAAGACAGAGGTGATTTCATCGACATGGGGAGGATCGATATTGCCTTATCCAGATCTGTGCATCATTCGGGGCGAACGAGGCGTTTGCGTTCGTTCGTCCCCAGGCTGCAGAAATAGCGGGTTGCAAAAAATATATTCGTTTCAGTATTTTACGGATATGTACCCGGCTGGGGAGAACGGCCTGGCACATCGAGCCTTGCCAGGGGATAAGTCGCTGTTGCTGTGGAGAACATGGGGGAGGCGAATAATCCCCGACATCCACAGGCCCTACAATCACTTCAATCTTTTTCTTCTTATTCTTATTGAGAGGGTAAGAGGCTGGCGGATGACATGATGGATTTCTTGATACCGTTCTACCCTTGGGTGAAAGCGTTCCATATCATGGCGGTGATCGCGTGGATGGCTGGGCTGTTCTATCTGCCGAGGCTGTATGTCTATCACACAGAGCAGGTGACCGCGGGATCACAGACCGCGACCTTGTTCGAGACGATGGAGTTGAAGCTGCTGCGGGTGATCATGAATCCCGCGATGATGGCGACCTGGGGGTTCGGGCTGTTGTTGATACTCACACCGGGTGTGATCGACTGGCGTGGCGATGGGTGGTTTCACGCGAAGCTTTTGGGCGTGACGGCGATGACGGTGTTTCATATGTGGCTCGCCCGGCAACGCAAACGGCTTGCGGCAGGGGGGAACACGGTGAGCGGGCGAGGGTACCGACTGATGAATGAGGTGCCGACGCTGTTGATGGTGTTGATTGTGGTGATGGTCGTGGTGAAGCCGTTTTGAGGACTCTGTTTGACAATCGTGTTGGGGTTGCCCATATAGCGGTTACGCCACCAGATCGTGTGTGCGGTTTCGCCTAAATTAATCGTACTTTTGATGCGAGGGCGAAAGTACCTCCCCCCCTATCGTTTTCCGGACGCTTCTTTCCGTATTGCCGATCCGAACCGCCGCAGACCTGCCGAAAGCCCCCGATGGACTATCAAGAACTCTCGCTTGCCGACCTGAAAGCCAAAAGCCCCGCAGATCTTATACAGATGGCGGAAGAGTTGGAAATCGAAAACGCGTCCAGCATGCGCAAGGGCGATATGATGTTTTCGATATTGAAAGCTCTGGCTGAAGAAGGCGTAGAGATATCGGGAGACGGTGTTCTTGAAGTTTTGCAAGATGGGTTTGGTTTTCTAAGATCGCCTGAGGCGAATTATTTGCCGGGGCCAGATGATATTTATGTGAGCCCAAATCAGATTAGAAAGTATTCTTTGAGAACAGGGGATACGGTGGAAGGCGTGATCCGCGCGCCGAAGGATAGTGAGCGCTATTTCGGGTTGGTGAAGGTATCGGTCATCAATTTTGAGGATCCGGATCGGGCCCGGCACAAGGTACATTTCGACAACTTGACGCCGCTTTATCCCGATGACCGTCTGACGATGGAAGTCGACGATCCGACGATCAAGGACAAATCGGCGCGGGTGATCGATCTGGTCGCGCCGATCGGGAAAGGCCAGCGTTCTTTGATCGTTGCGCCGCCGCGAACCGGTAAGACCGTGATTTTGCAGAATATAGCGGCCTCGATCGAAGCAAACCATCCGGAGTGTTTTCTGATCGTGCTGCTGGTGGACGAGCGGCCGGAAGAGGTGACCGATATGCAGCGGTCGGTCCGGGGCGAGGTTGTGTCCTCGACGTTTGATGAACCGGCGCAGCGACATGTTGCGGTTGCAGAGATGGTGATCGAAAAGGCGAAACGTCTGGTGGAGCACAAACGCGATGTCGTGATCCTGTTGGATTCGATCACCCGGCTGGGTCGCGCGTTCAACACCGTTGTGCCGTCCTCGGGCAAAGTTCTGACCGGCGGTGTGGATGCGAACGCGCTGCAACGGCCGAAGCGGTTTTTCGGGGCTGCGCGGAATATTGAAGAAGGCGGTTCGCTGACGATTATTGCGACGGCTTTGATCGATACGGGCAGTCGTATGGACGAAGTGATTTTCGAGGAGTTCAAGGGCACCGGCAACTCGGAGATCGTGCTGGATCGTAAGATCGCCGACAAGCGTGTCTTCCCGGCGATCGATATCTTGAAATCCGGGACCCGCAAGGAGGATCTGTTGGTCGAGAAAGCGGACCTGACCAAGATGTTCGTGTTGCGGCGGATTCTCAATCCGATGGGAACAACGGATGCGATTGAGTTCTTGCTGGGTAAACTGAAACAGACCAAGTCGAACTCTGACTTCTTCGATTCGATGAATACCTGACGGCCATGTCTGACACGATTTGCGCGGTCGCGACCGTGCCGGGTCGTGCTGGGGTCGCGGTTATTCGCGTATCAGGTGCCGGTGCTTTCGAAGCGGCGATGCAAATGTGTGGTCATCTTCCAGCACCGCGAGAATTGCGGCTGCGGAGGCTCATCAACCCGGAAACCGGTAGAGCGCTGGATGACGCTTTGGTGGTGTGTTTCGACGCTGGTGAGAGCTTTACCGGCGAAAAAGTCGTTGAATTTCATATACATGGAAGTATTGCGGTTCAGAATGCCGTGATTTCGACTCTTGTGAAGTGCTTGGGCGTGCGCGTGGCGGAGGCTGGGGAATTCACCCGGCGCGCGATGTTGAACGGTCGGTTGGATCTAGCGCAGGTGGAGGGTCTGGCGGACTTGATCGACGCAGAGACAGAGGCGCAGCAGCGTCAGGCTCTGCGTGGGTTGCGGGGCGTGGTTGGAAGGCAGACCGCGGCGTGGCGGAAGGCGTTGATCGAGGCGTCGGCACTGATTGAAGCCGAAATGGACTTTGCGGATGAGGATGTGCCGGAAAACGGGGTGCGGATCCAAGCCCTGTTGGAAGACGTTGCATCGGCACTTCGTAAGCAGCTGGCAGGTGCGCGGGCGGCGGAGCGGATCCGCGATGGTGTTGAGATCGCAATCCTGGGTGAGCCGAATGTTGGCAAATCCACATTGTTTAACACGTTGCTGGCCCGTGATGCGGCATTGACCTCTGACATACCGGGAACGACGCGGGACATCCTGGAAGGGCGCTTGGATATCGCAGGGGTCCCGGTGCAAGTGCTGGACACGGCCGGTCTGCGCCAAAGCGCCGATCCGATCGAGATCCTGGGAGTGCAACGCTCTGAAGAACGGGCGCGCGCGGCTGACATGCGGGTGTTTTTGACGGATGATGGTCGGATACCGAAAGCGTTCGAGGGGCTTTACCAGGAGGGGGATGCGGTTCGGATCGCGAAGCTGGACGTCGGTGAAGGGCTTGCCTGCCCGGGCGTGTCTGGGAAGACCGGGAACGGTGTTGAGGGGCTGATCGATGAGATCGCTAGCCGCGTAAGGGTGATGGTGTCCGGGGCGTCCGACGTCATTCGTTTACGGCAGCAGGAAAACATGCAACAGGCGTTGGTGGCGTTGGAATCGGCGCTTCATAGGTTGGGGCGGGCCGATCCTGAAACCGAACTTGTTGGTGAGGATCTGCGTTTGTGCCGGCGCGCTTTGGCCGAGTTGATTGGCGATGTCGCTGTGGACAGTGTCTTGGACGAGATATTTGGCCGGTTCTGTCTGGGAAAGTAGAGGTTGTTTCACGTGAAACACGACGTCGACGTGATCGTGGTCGGGGGCGGCCATGCCGGAACAGAAGCCGCTCTTGCGGCGGAACGTGTCGGTGCGCGTACCGTTCTGGTGACGCATCGGTTTGACCGGTTGGGTGAGATGTCATGCAACCCGGCCATCGGTGGCCTGGGCAAAGGTCATCTTGTGCGTGAGATCGATGCGCTTGATGGGATCATGGGGCGTGCCGCCGATACCGCGGGTATTCACTTTTGTCTGTTGAACCGCCGCAAGGGGCCGGCGGTTCAGGGGCCCCGTACCCAAGCGGATCGCAAGCTTTATCGGGCTTATATCCAGGATGCGTTTCGGAAAGCCCCCAAACTGGCCGTGGTCGAAGGCGAAGTTAGCGATCTAATCATTTCAGGCTCCGAAGTTAGGGGCGTGAGGCTCGCCGATGGCGCAGAGATCCGTGCGGGTGCTGTTGTGCTGACGGCGGGGACTTTTCTGCATGGCGTCATTCATATCGGCGACAGGGTGATCGCAGCCGGCCGAATGGGCGACAAGCCGAGCGGTGCCCTTGCGGATCGTGTCCGAGATATGGGGCTGGCAACCGGGCGGCTTAAGACTGGCACGCCGCCGCGACTGGATGGGAAAACGATTGACTGGCAGAAGGTCGACTGGCAGGCGCCGGATGATCATCCCAGCCTTTTCTCTTTTCTGTCGACGAAGGCGACCGCGCGTCAGGTCCAGTGCGGGATCACCAGAACCAATGAACGAAGCCATGACATCATTCGAGAAAACATCGAGAAATCAGCGATGTATGGAGGGTCGATCTCTGGCATAGGGCCGCGATATTGTCCGTCTGTGGAGGACAAGATCCACCGCTTTCAGGACAAGGCTTCGCATCAGATCTTTTTGGAGCCCGAAAGCCTGTCGGATGATGTGATCTACCCGAATGGAATTTCTACGTCCCTGCCCGAGGATGTGCAGCGTGACATGGTGCGCAGCATCGCCGGGCTGGAGCAGGCGGACATTCTGCAGCCCGGGTATGCGGTGGAGTATGATTACATCGATCCGCGGTGTCTGGATCACACTTTGCGACTGCAAGACCGGGCTGGTTTGTACTTTGCCGGCCAGATCAATGGGACCACCGGGTATGAGGAAGCGGCGGCGCAGGGGCTGGTTGCCGGATTGAACGCTGCGAAACACGCGAGGCGGGAGGCGCCGTTCACGCTGGATCGGGCGCAGGCCTATATCGGGGTTTTAATAGACGACCTTGTGACCGCGGGTGTGTCGGAGCCATACCGGATGTTCACGTCTCGCGCCGAGTACCGGCTGACGCTGCGCGCAGACAATGCGGACCAGCGGCTAACGCCGCTGGGCATCGCTGCAGGCTGCGTGTCCGGCCGGCGCCGTTCGGTGTATGAGCGTAAGTCGGCGGCGCTGGGGGCCGGCCGGGATATGCTTGAGGGGCGGCGTCTTGACGGCGCTGCGGCAAAGCAGCTTGGCATCACACAGACGGCGCAGGGCAAGGTTCGGACCGCCGCGAACGCGCTGTCCTTGGATCAGGTGTCGTTTGGCGATCTGACGGCGATCTGGCAGGAGCTTTCGGCGATACCCACCGAAGTTCAGGAGCAGCTCTCCCATGATGCGCAATATGCCCCCTATCTTGCGCGTCAGGCGCGGGATGCGGAGGCGATGCGCATGGAGGAGGCGGCTCCTCTGGATCCAGACATCAGCTATGGGGAAATCGGTGGTCTGTCGTCCGAATTGTCCGGCAAGCTGGCGCGCATCCGGCCGACAACGATTGGCCAGGCGCGGCGGATCGAAGGGATGACACCCGCGGCACTGGTGCGCCTTTTGGCCTATAGCCGCAAAGCCAGCGCCACCGGCACATGATCCCGCAACACCTGGATGTTTCACGTGAAACAGAGGCAAAGCTCCATGCGTTTGTCGATTTGGTTCAGACCTGGAGTCGCGCGATCAATCTGGTCGGGCGCAAGGACCTGTCAGAACTTTGGTCGCGACATGTTATAGACAGCGCTCAGTTGCTGCCGCTTGCCGGCACCTCGGCCGGCACGTGGCTCGACCTTGGGTCTGGCGGGGGGTTCCCCGGTTTCGTGATAGCGCTGCTGGGGCAGGCGCGGGGTCTGAGTGTCACTCTCGTCGAATCCGACAGCCGTAAGGCGGAGTTCCTACGCAGCGCAAGCCGGACGCTGACATGCCCGGTCGCCGTTCTTGCACAGCGGATTGAGGACACCACACCGCAAAACGCCGATGTTGTTTCCGCGCGGGCGCTCGCGCCCCTGACCCGGCTTCTCCACTTGGCGCAACCGCATCGCCATTCGGGCACGCTGTGCCTTTTCCCCAAGGGCCAGAGCTTTCAAAAGGAACTGGAAGAAGCTCGCCGCGAATGGCATGTTGGGCCTGATATCATCCGAAGCGAAACGGATCCATCTGCCGTCATTCTCAAGATTGGAGCGTATGGTCGTGCAAAAGATCGGCAGGCCCAGACTGCTTTGCCTGACAAATCAAAAGGGCGGCGTCGGCAAGACAACCACCACGATTAATCTCGGTGCGGCGCTCGCGGAAATGGGGCGACGCGTGTTGATTCTGGACCTCGATCCGCAGGGCAACGCGTCCACCGGCTTGGGCGTGGCGCGGGCGCGGCGGCAAGTGACCAGCCAGGATGTCTTGCTGGATCCCACGGCGTTTGCATCCGCCATCATTCCGACCCAGACCGCGAACCTTTCGCTTGTTCCCGCAACCCCGGATCTCAGCTCCATCGACCTGGAACTCGCCACCGTTCCCGGCCGCACCCGTCGTTTGCGCAGCGCACTCGCTCATGGCGATGTCGGACGTTTCGACTATATTCTCATGGACTGTCCGCCAGCGCTCAATCTACTGACAGTCAATGCGCTGGTCGCGGCCGATGGCGTCCTTGTTCCGCTGCAATGCGAGTTCTTTGCGCTGGAGGGGATCAGTCAGCTTCTGCGTACGATTGCAGAGGTGCGCGAATCCTCCAATAGCGGCCTAATCACACAAGGTATTGTGTTAACTATGTATGACAGACGCAACAGATTGACTTCGGATGTAGAGGCGGATGTCAGGGAAACCCTGGGAAAACTGGTTTATCAAACCGTAATTCCCCGTAATGTACGCCTCAGCGAAGCGCCCTCGCATGGCATTCCGGCGTTGCAATACGATTCGCTTAGCAGCGGCAGCCGCGCCTACCGCGCTCTTGCCCAAGAATTTACCGCCCGTATGGCGCCAAAACCCAGTCCGGAGCCCGCCGCATGAGCCGTCGTCCCGAAAAACGCGGGCTTGGTCGCGGCTTGTCCGCCCTTCTCGCAGAGACCAATGAAGACCCGGCAGCCACTTCACCCGACGATACCGGTGCCACCACGGTGCCCATCGAGTCCGTACATCCCAATACTGATCAGCCGCGCCGTGTGTTTTTGGATCAGGACATCGCAGAGCTGGCGGCCTCCATCGAACGCAATGGCATCATCCAACCGTTGATCGTCCGCAAACAGGATGACGGATATCAAATCGTCGCCGGAGAGCGCCGCTGGCGGGCCGCCCAGCGGGCCCAGCTTCACACGATCCCCGTTCTCGTCCGCAGTCTGACCGATCAGGAAGTGCTTGAGCTTGCGATCATCGAAAATGTCCAGCGGGTCGATCTCAATCCGGTAGAGGAGGCGCAGGGCTATCGTGCCCTGATCGATCGGTTCGGCCACACCCAGGACCAGGTTGCCACCGCATTGGGCAAAAGCCGCAGTCACATCGCGAATCTGCTCCGCCTGCTTTCATTGCCGGATGGTATTCTCATGGCGCTGCAGCACGGTCAGTTGACTGCCGGTCATGCCCGCGCCCTGATCACCAGCGAAGATCCCAGCGCTTTGGCGCGTCAGGTCATCGCCAAGGGCCTGTCTGTGCGTCAGACCGAGGCGTTGGTGAAAAATCAAAGACAAACCAAACAAAAACAAGATCTTAAACCTCAAAAAGATGCCGACACCCGCGCTATCGAGGCCGATCTCACCGCACATCTAGGCTGCGCGGTGCGCATCGATGCGGGCTCTGGCAATGATGGTGGCCATCTGCGGATACGTTACAAGGATCTCGAAGACCTCGACCGTCTCCTCGCGCAGCTAACCGGTACGTGACACCGCTGGTGCGGTTCGGGGATCCAGCAGAGCGGCCAAAAGCGCATTCAGAACCTTCCGCCCCTTGGGCGTCGCGGCGATCCCCGTGCCGGAGCGGGACAGAAAGCCGTCATCGACCAGTTCCGCGATGCGGTGCCGGGATACCTCACCGCCGAGCGCGGCGAACCGGCCCAGATCGGCACCCTCGCACAGGCGCAGCGCCATCATCAGGTATTCCTCGGCCTGATCCTCTTCAGCGATGGCCTCTGTCGTCACACGCCCGTGCCCGAATTGCGCCACCCGGTCCAGATATGCCTGCGGATCCCGCTCCGTGGCGGTCGCCACCCGGTGCCCGCCGGCGCCATAACGCCCATGTGCCCCCGGGCCGATGCCCAGATAATGACCGCTGCGCCAGTAAATCAAGTTGTGCCGGCCTTCCGATCCCGGTCGGGCATGGTTTGAAATCTCATAGGCCGGCAACCCCGCCTTTGCGCAAAGCGCCTGCGTCTGATCGTAGAGTTCGGCGGCGCGGTCGTCGTCCGGCAGGCCCCGCAGTCGTCCCCGATCGGATAACGTGCCAAAGGCTGTGCCGGGTTCGATCGTCAACTGGTAAAGTGCCAGATGATCCGGGGCCAGTTCCAACGCCTGCGCCAGTTCCGCCGACCATTGTGCCGGGGTTTGATTCTGACGGGCATAGATCAGATCGAAGCTGACGCGCGCGAAAACGGCACGGGCAACCGACAAAGCCGCGCGCGCTTCCTCGGCCGAATGCAGCCGTCCCAGCCGTCGCAGATCCGCGTCGTTCAACGCCTGCACGCCCAAGGACAGCCGGTTTACCCCGGCCGCGGCATAATCGCGGAAACGCCCGGCCTCGACGGAGGTTGGATTGGCCTCCAGCGTGATCTCCGGCTCCAGCACGAACCCCCAGATCTTGGCGATGGTTTCCAGCACCGCCGCTACGGTCCGTCCGGGCATCAAACTCGGGGTGCCGCCGCCGAAGAACACCGTCTCGACCGGCCGGTCGCGAAACACCCCGGCATAGGCGGTCACCTCACGGCACAGTGCCTCCCGCCAGCGCGTCTCATCCACATGCGCGCTGACATGCGAATTGAAATCGCAATAGGGGCACTTCGCTGCGCAAAATGGCCAATGCACATAGATGCCAAAGCCGCCATCTGTGCTGGGCTCAGGCAAAAAACGCCTCCACCAAATGCTCGAACGCGCGTGTCCGGTGGCTGAGCGCATGTTTCCGCGCCGGGTCCATCTCCCCGAAGGTCTGGGTCTCGCCCTCGGGAACGAAGACCGGGTCGAACCCAAACCCGCGGTCGCCGCGCATCGGCCAGACAATCCGCCCCGACACCGCACCACGGAACACGGCATCGGTGCCGTCCGGCCAGGCCACGCATAAGACGCTGACGAACTGCGCCCGGCGCGGCTCTGGCGCGCCCTTGGCCTCCAACTGCTCCCACACCCGGGCCATGGCCATGCCGAAGTCCCGGCCCTGCCCGGTCTCCGCCCAATCGGCGGTGTACACTCCGGGCGCACCGCCCAGAGCCTCCACCTCAAGCCCGCTGTCGTCGCTAAGCCCCGGCAGACCGGTACCGCGCGCCGCCGTGTGCGCCTTGATCCGCGCATTTCCTTCGAAACTGTCTTCGGTTTCCGCCGGTTCCGCCAGGCCGTGATCGGCCGCCGCGCTGACCCGCAGACCATGGGGCGCCACCAGATCGCGGATCTCGCGCAGCTTACCGGCATTATGCGATGCCAGCACGATCTCCGGCCCCAGTGGCCTGATCATCGGCCCGTGGCCACCTTCTGTGCCGCGGCAAGCTCCTCGATCCCGGCCACAGCCAGATCCAACAAAGCGCCCATCTCGTCACGCGAAAACGGGCTGCCCTCGGCAGAGGCCTGGACCTCCACCAGCCCGCCACCGCCGGTCATGACAAAGTTTGCGTCCGTCCCTGCCTGGCTGTCCTCCGCATAGTCCAGATCCAGAACCGGCTGGCCGCCATAGATGCCGCAACTCACCGCGGCGACGGTATTGGTGATCGGGTCGGTCTTTATCTCTCCCGATTTCATCAGTGCGTCCACCGCCAGCCGCAGCGCGACCCATCCCCCGGTGATCGAGGCGCAGCGCGTGCCGCCATCGGCCTGGATTACGTCGCAATCCACGGTGATCTGCCGCTCGCTCATCGCCACGCGGTCGATGCCGGCGCGCAGGGACCGGCCGATCAGCCGCTGGATCTCCTGCGTTCGTCCCGATTGCTTGCCCGCCTGCGCCTCGCGCCGGTTGCGGCTTCCCGTCGCCGCCGGCAGCATGCCGTATTCCGCCGTCACCCATCCCAGGCCGGAGCCCTTCAGAAACGGCGGCACCCGCGCCTCGATCGAGGCGGTGCAGATCACATGCGTATCGCCGCAGCGGATCAGGCAGGATCCCGCGGCATGTTTGATCATACCGGTTTCGATCGATACCGGCCGCAACGCGCCCGGTTCCCGTCCTGATGGTCGCATCGCATCCTCCGCCCGTCTGCACCGCCGCCGCGCATAGCGGCTTTGCCCGCCAGCGTCCAGCAAAGCGGGAATTGACCCCTTCGCACCCGCGCCATAGATCAAGGTTTCCCAGACAGACGAACGCCATACCTCCGCATGTCCGATCCTCAAGACTTCCCGGAATTCGCGCTCGACGAACGCAGCCGCAAAATCTTTGGGCAATTGGTCGAAAGCTATCTGGAAACCGGCGATCCGGTGGGCTCTCGGACGCTGTCCCGCACACTCGATACAAGCCTGTCGCCGGCGACCATCCGCAACAGCATGCAGGATCTTGAGCATTTGGGCCTGCTCGACAGCCCGCACACTTCCGCTGGCCGCGTGCCGACGGAACTGGGTTTGCGGCTGTTTCTAGACGGGTTTCTTCAAGTCGGTGAGGTCTCGGCCGATGAGCGGTCGGAAATCGAACGCTCCCTGGGCCACGAGGATCCCGATGTCACCACCATGCTCGATCGCGCCGGGGCGCTGTTGTCGGGTCTGACCCGGGGCGCCAGTTTGGTATTGGCACCGAAGTCGGAGGCGCAGATCCGCCATGTGGAATTCGTCTCGCTGGCGGCGGATCGGGTGTTGGTGGTTTTGGTCTTTGCCGATGGCACTGTCGAAAACCGGCTCTTCACCCCGCCCCCGGGCTTGACGCCCTCGGCGATGCGCGAGGCGGGGAACTTTCTGAATGCCCTGCTTGAGGGCCGCACGCTGTCCGATCTGAAACAGGTCGTCGCCGTCTCCATCGAACAGGGCCGCCGCGAGTTGGACGCCCTGGCCGCGCAACTGATCGAAGCCGGTGCCGCGACCTGGGCCGACAGCCCCGAAGGCGACCCTAGCCGGCTGATCGTGCGCGGGCGGGCCAATCTGATCGACGGCACCGCGGATGAAGAGGACCTGGAACGCATCCGAAGCCTGTTCGACGATCTGGAGCGCAAACGGGACTTGGCGCATCTGCTCGACCTGACCGAAACCGGTGATGGCGTGCGCGTGTTCATCGGATCCGAAAACAAACTCTTTTCACTTTCGGGTTCCTCTTTGGTGGTGTCTCCTTATATGAACGCCGAGCGGCGGATCGTCGGCGCTGTCGGGGTCATTGGACCCACACGCCAGAACTACGGACGGATCGTGCCGATCGTGGACTACACGGCGCAGCTTGTCGGGCGGCTGATCGCCCAAAGAGGGTGACATGAACGGCAAGCGTACGCCGCAGGATGAGGCGAAGGACGACATGGCCAAGGACAAGGATCTGATCTTCGACGAAGGCGACGACGCGTTTCTGGACGACCCCGAGGCGCTGGCCGCCGCGGCGCTGGAGGATCCCAGCGCCGACGAGATCGAGGTCGATGCCCTGCGCGCCGAACGCGACGCGCTGAAAGATAAGCTGCTGCGCGCGCTGGCTGAAACCGAAAACCTGCGCAAGCGCGCCGAACGCGACCGCCGGGATGCGGAAATGTATGGCGGTATCCGCCTGGCGCGCGATCTGTTGTCGGTCCATGACAACCTGGGCCGCGCTTTGGAAGCGATCGACGATGATCTGCGGGCGCAGGCCTCCGGTCTGGTCGAGGGGATCGAGCTGACGCAAAAGGATCTTCTGGCCGCGTTCCAAAAGCACAAGATCGAAAAGGTGGAACCGGCGGTCGGCGATCGGTTCGATCCGAAACTCCATCAGGCGATGTTCGAAGCGCCGGTGCCCGGCCATGCGGCCGGGTCGGTCATCCAGGTGATGGCCACGGGCTTTGTGATCAGCGAACGCCTGCTGCGCCCGGCGCAGGTCGGCGTCGCCGCCGGCGGCCCTGCCGCCACGCCACCGGAAACCCCGGACAGCCCCGCGCCGGAACAGGATTGATCGCGGGCCAACCGGCTCACGCAGACCGGTCCTCAGCGGCCAGCCCTTTCAATTCATAGATCAAGTCCAGCGCCTCGCGCGGGGTGATCCGGTCGGCATCGATTTGCGCCAAGCGGCGCAATGCAGGGGGTGGAGCTGCGGCGGATGGGGCCGGCTGCGCGGCGGCGCTGAACAGCGGCAGATCATCGATCAGCGCCCGCGCCGGGTTGCCGGCACCGCGTTCGCCCTCTTCCAAAGCCGACAGCACGGTCCGGGCACGGTCGATCACCGCGCGGGGCAGCCCCGCAAGCTGTGCCACCTGCACGCCGTAGGACCGGTCCGCCGCGCCCTCGCGCACCTCGTGCAGAAAGATCACCTCGCCTTCCCATTCGCGCACGGCAACCGTCGCGTTTCGCAGGCCGGGCATGCGATCGGTCAGCCCGGTGAGTTCGTGATAATGCGTCGCGAAAAGCGTCCGGCAGCGATTCACGTCGTGCAGGTGTTCCAACGTCGCCCAGGCGATGGCCAGCCCGTCATAGGTGGCCGTACCGCGCCCAATTTCGTCCAGGATCACCAACGCCCCCGGACCGGCCTGGTTCAGGATCGCCGCCGTCTCCACCATCTCGACCATAAAAGTCGAACGCCCGCGTGCCAGATCGTCCGAGGCGCCGACCCGGCTGAACACCTGATCGACCAGCCCGATATGCGCGGTCTCCGCCGGAACGAAACAGCCGGCCTGCGCCAGGATGGCCATCAGCGCGTTCTGGCGCAGAAAGGTGGATTTGCCGGCCATATTCGGCCCGGTCAGCAGCCACACCGGCCGCGCCGCGTCGCCATCCGCGCCCAGATCGCAGTCGTTGGGCACGAAGCCTTCGCCGCTGCGCGCCAGCGCCGCCGCAACGACCGGGTGCCGCCCGCCGATAATGGCGAAGGCGCGGCTGTCGTCCATTTGCGGGCGGACCCAGTCGTCCATGACCGCCAGATCGGCCAGCGCCGCGGTGTGATCCAACTCTGCCAGCGCCCGCGCCGCTGCCGAAACCGCGCTGGCCCGGGTCATGACCGCATCGATTAGATCGTCCAGGATCTCCTGCTCAAGCGCCACTGCGCGGGCGCCGGCGTTTAGGATCTTGGCCTCCAACGCGCCCAATTCGATAGTGGTGAACCGCACCTGATTGGCCGTGGTCTGGCGATGGATGAAGGTCTCGGCCAGGGGCACGGCCATCATCTTTTGCGCGTGTCCGGCCGGGGTTTCGACGAAATAGCCCAGCACGTTGTTGTGCTTCACCTTCAACGCGCCGATCCCGGTCTGGGTGACATAGTCCGCCTGCAGCCCTGCGATCACGGCGCGGCTGTCGTCGCGCAGCTTGCGTGCCTCGTCCAAGGCGTCGTGATACCCCGCCGCCACGAAGCCGCCGTCCCGTGCCAGCAGAGGCGGCTCGGCGACCAGAACCGCGTCGAGCATCTCGCGCAGCGCCTCATGCCCCCGCAGTGCCGTCGCGGCCTCTGCCAATAGCTGGGGCATCTCCGCCGGGAGGGCGGCGGCCAGGTCCTGCGCCCGCCCGAGCCCGGCGCGCAACGCGGCCAGGTCGCGCGGCCCGCCACGGCCCAGGCTGACGCGGCTCAGCGCCCGTTCGATATCGGGGGCGCCGCGCAAACCGTCGCGCAACCGCCCGGCCAGCGGCCGATCCCCTACCAGCGCCGCGACGGCATCGTGGCGGGCGGCGATCACGCGCAGATCGGTGGAGGGGTTGGTCAGCCGCGCCTCCAACAGCCGCGCGCCGGCACCGGTGACGGTACAATCGACGCTGGCCAGAAGCGACCCGGCGCGGGACCCGTCGAGCGCCCGGGTCAGTTCCAGATTGGTCCGCGTGGCGGCATCGATCTGCAACCCCCCGCCGGCCCGTTCCACCACCGGCGGCCGCAGCAGCGGCAGGCTGCCCTTTTGGGTCAATTCGACGTAATCCAGCAGCGCGCCCAACGCGCCGATATGTGCGCGATCTATCGCGCCGAACGCCTCCGGCTCGGAAACCCGGTACTGCGCCACGATCCGCCGCCGCCCGGCATCGCTGTCAAAGGCCGCCCCGGGCCGCGGGGTCAGCGCAATCCGGAAATCCCGGGCCAATGGCGCCAGGTGGTCGGCATCCGCGCCCTCACGCACCAGCATCTCGCTGGGTGCCACACGCGCCAGCAGCGGGCTGAGCTGCGCCAGCGCGCATTCCGCCACCACAACATCGCCGGTGGACACGTCCACCCAGGCCAACGCGCCGGCGTCGCGGATCGCGCACCAGGCGGCCAGGTAGTTGTGCGCCCGCGCCTGCAACAGGCTGTCTTCGGTCAGCGTCCCCGGCGTGACCAGCCGCACCACCTCGCGTTTGACGACCGCCTTGGACCCGCGTTTCTTCGCTTCTGCCGGGCTTTCCATCTGCTCGCAGATCGCCACGCGAAAACCCTTGCGGATCAGCGTCAGCAGATAGCCTTCGGCGGCGTGGTGAGGCACGCCGCACATGGCGATATCCTCGCCCATGTGCTTGCCGCGTTTGGTCAGCGCGATATCCAGCGCAGCCGCCGCGGCCTCGGCATCGGCGAAGAAGAGTTCATAGAAATCGCCCATGCGGTAGAACAGCAGCGCATCGGCGTGATCCGCTTTGATCTTCAGGTATTGCGCCATCATCGGCGTCATTTCGGCCGATTTCGTCACCGTGCCCCCCGTCCGGATTCCGCGATCCTATCGGCGGGACGCGGCCACCGCCAGACCGGGCGGCATGTGTCCCGGGCGTGACCCGGGACCTCTGGCTGGAATATTCTCAGCTGTGCTTGGCCGCTATCGCCGAAACCCGTTCGCGCGCCGGGCGCTTGCGCAGCGACTTCAGAAAATCGCCCATCGCTCCGCCCGGTAAGGCGAACTTGCGGCTCAGCCCCCAGCCAGCGCAGTGGCTCAGCAAGATGTCGGCGATGGTGAAGGTGTCGCCCGCCATGAACCGCTGGTCGCCCTTCATCTGCGCAAGCGTGTCCATAGCCTGAGCGAACTCCGCCCGGGCCACGTCCTTGACGGCGGTGACGCGCAGTTCGGCGGGCAGCACGAAGCTGTGTTTGGCATAGAGCCAAAGTGCGGCGTCGAGCTCTGCCACGATGTAATTCGTCACCCCGTCCTGCACCGCCCGCGCCTGGCTGCCGGCCGGGTGGGTCAGCGCACCGTGTTTGTCCGCCAGATAGGTCAGGATGGCCACGGAATCGGTGATCGCTCCCTCGGGCGTCTGCAAAACCGGGATCTTGCCGGTGCCGTTCAAGGCGGCGACTTTTTCGCCGCGCGGCGGCTGCGGGTCGAGCGTGTACGCCAGCCGCAATTCCTCAAGCGCCCATATCACGCGCAACGCGCGCGACATGGGATGGCCGATAACGGTATACATGGCGACCCCTTTCAGCGGTTCGGCAGCATGGCCAGGCGGATCATCGTACGTTCGACCAGTGCCTGACCCGGCCCGTGCCCGGTGGAGCGCAAGGCGAGGTCGGTGTCCATAATCTGACGCAACGCGGTCTCCAGCCGCGGCGCGCCCCAGGCCCGGGCCTGGCGCAACATGCGGTCGCGGCGCGGGCCGAAGACCGGCGGGCGCGCGCGCGACAGGCCTTGTTCGGGGCCGGCGGGGTCGCTGGCCGCCCGGTGAAGCAGCCGAAAGTGCCGTGACAATGCAATGCATATGCCGGTGGGTGCTGTTCCCTGGGCGGCCAGTCGCGGCAACGCGGCGCTGAGGGTTTCCACGGCGCCATCGGCAACCGCGGCGACCAGGTCGTCAAGTGCGGCATCGGTGGCGGTCGGGGCGCAGGCGGCGACATCCTCGGCGCCCAGCGGTGCGTCATCGCCCAACTTGTAAAGCGCCAGCTTTTCCACCGTCTGTCGCAGATCGCCCGCGTCCATTTCCTGCGCCAGTGCCAGCAATGCCTGCACTCCGGTATCGATGCGCTGGGCGATCCCGGCCCGATCGAGCATATCTTCGATGTCCCCGCGTCCCGGCGGGTCGGCATAGACACCGGCGCTGGCGGCGTTCGGCGCCTGTTCGAACAGCTTGCGCAGTGCGGAACGCGCGGCAAGTTGGCCGGCGGTCACCAAAAGATAGGCATCGCCCGGCTGCCAATCCTCAAGCGCCGCGGCCAGCGCCTTGGCGTTGCCGTCGCCGGCCTCTTCGACCGTGACGGCGCGCGGCCCGGGGAAGAAGCCAGTCGATTTCAGCGCATCCAGCGCCCTCGCCGGGTCCTTGCGCAATTCCGCCCCGGTAAGCCGGGTCAGCCGCATCTCATCCGCGCCATCGGGCCCGATTAGGACCATCGTGATATCGCCGCGCAAGAGGGTGATCCGCTCGCTGTCGGGGCCGTGCAACAGCAAACCGGCGTGGCTGGGGTCCGGTTTGGCGGCAAATGTGCGCAGATCGCGTGTGCTGAGCTTCATTGCGCCCAGGCGCCGGCGGTCGCGGACAGGCGCAGCGCGATCTGGTCCGCCAGCGTGTCCGCCAGACGCCGGAGCGCGTCGTCCTCAGCGGCGCGGGTGGCAAAGGGGCCGGCGACGGCGGAATAGGCCGTGAATGCCCGGGCCCGATCCTGGAACAGCGGCTGCTCGGCGCCGATGCGGCTGACGGCGAAGTCGACCGTGGCTTCGACATTGAACCGGGTGATGGTGTTGTCGCCCTGGATGCCGCGACCCTCCTGGCTGAGGGCGGGTTGCAGGCTGAGCGCGAAATCGGCTTGGGCCGGATCCCCCAGACGGGTGATCAGGCCCTCGCGCAGGTCGAAACCGAAGCGGCTGGGCAGGGTGGGGATCGTGACCAGGCCCTGGATATCGCGCGCCGCG
This sequence comes from Pseudomonadota bacterium, assembly GCA_039180525.1. GTDB lineage: Bacteria > Pseudomonadota > Alphaproteobacteria > Rhodobacterales > Rhodobacteraceae > Halovulum. The sequence continues at coordinate 61,089 of JBCDDF010000003.1, read as the reverse complement.
CCGTCTGGCCCATAAAGCGGCGTGAACCCGCAGGCCGAGAGGAAGGGCGCGGCAAGCAGTGACAGTGTGTTGCGGCGGCTATAGCACGACATTCACGATCCGCCCCGGCACCACGATCAGTTTGCGCGGCACCTGACCATCCAGGTACTTCTGAACCTTCGGATCGGCCAGAACCATGGCTTCCACCGCTGCTGGGTCCGCCGCTGCCGGCACGGCAATCTCCGCCCTACGTTTGCCGTTGATCTGGACCGGTAGGGTGACGCTTTCCTCGACCAGCATCGCCGGATCAGCCTGTGGCCAGGCGGCCTGACTGACCAGGCCGTCGCAGCCAAGCGCCGCCCAGATCTCTTCGGCCAAATGCGGGGTGAAGGGCATCGACAGGATCGCCAGCGTGCGCAGCGCCGCATGGCGTTCCGCGCCTGCCTCTGGCCCCGCTTTGGCGATGGCGTTGGTCAGCGCATAAAGCTGGGCGATGGATTTGTTGAAGGCAAAGCCCTCGATCCCTTCTGTCACGTCGCGGATGGCGCGGTGGGTCTGCCGGCGGAGGGTAAGCGCGGCCTTACCCTCCGCAGGGGAGGGATCGGACGCGCTTTGGCCGATGATCTCATCGGCCAGGCGCCAGACCCGCTGCAGGTGGCGCCACGCGGCTTCGACCCCGGCGGCGGTCCATTCGACATCCCGGTCCGGCGGGCTGTCGGACATCACGAACCAGCGCGCGGTATCCGCACCGTATTGCGCGACGATATCGTTTGGGTCGACGACATTGCGCTTGGACTTCGACATCTTGATCACCGGCCCGACATCGACCGGTGTGCCATCGGCCAGGGTCGCGCCGGTGTCGCTGTGCCGTACCTCATCGGGGGCATGCCATCGGGCGCGCCCGTCGGGGCCCGTGGTCTGGTAGGTTTCGTGCGTCACCATGCCTTGGGTGAAGAGCGCCGCGAAGGGCTCGTTCCGCCCTTCGGGCAGGTGCCCGCAGCGGGCCATGGCCCGGGTGAAGAACCGGGCATAGAGCAGGTGCAGGATCGCGTGTTCGACCCCGCCGATATACTGATCAACATCCATCCAGTAGTCGGCCTCGGCCAGATCGGTGGGTGTTTCGGCATTGGGCGAGGTGAAACGGGCGAAATACCAGGAACTGTCGACGAAGGTGTCCATCGTGTCGGTTTCGCGCGTCGCCGGTCCGCCGCAGGCCGGACATGGGGCATCGCGCCAAGTGGGGTGGCGGTCCAGTGGGTTGCCGGGGCGGTCGAACACGACATCTTCGGGCAGCCGTACGGGCAGGTTCGCGCGCTTCTCAGGCACCACGCCGCAGCTGTCGCAGTGCAGCACGGGGATCGGGCAACCCCAATAGCGTTGCCGGCTGATGCCCCAGTCGCGCAGCCGGTATTGGGTCACCCGCCGGCCCAGCCCATCTGCCTCGGCCGTGTCGATGGCGCGGGCGATGGCCTGATCACCGGTCATCTCCTCTGGGCCGGAGATGGCGCGCACATAGCGGACCGGTTCGGATTTCGGCGGGACGAAGGCATCGGTAGTGGCTGATTCGCCACTCTGCCGTGGCAAATACACATCTATGATCGACAATCCATACTTGGTCGCGAAGGCATGGTCGCGCGCATCATGCGCCGGGCAGCCGAAAATCGCGCCGGTGCCGTAGTCCATCAGCACGAAGTTGGCGATGAAAACCGGCAGGTCGGTTCCGGGCATATACGGGTTGGCGGCGGTGATGCCGGTGTCGAACCCGACCTTTTCCGCCGTTTCCAGCGCCGCTTCGGAGGTGCCCATGCGGCGGCAGTCGGCGCAGAAGGCGGCGATGTCCGCCCGGTCCTTCTCCAGCGTCTTGGCCAGGGGATGATCCGGGGAGATCGCGCAGAAACTTGCGCCGCGGAACGTATCGGGGCGAGTTGTGAACATCTCCAACCGCTCGAACCCCTCGGGTGCGCCACTCAGGTCGAAGGAAAAGGCCAGGCCCTGCGACCGGCCGATCCAGTTGGCCTGCATCAGCCGCACCTTTTCCGGCCACCCTTCCAACCCGTCGAGCGCGGTCAGCAGATCTTCGGCGAAGTCGGTGATCTTGAAGAACCACTGGGTCAGTTCGCGCCGTTCCACCAGCGCGCCGGAGCGCCAGCCGCGACCATCTTCGACCTGTTCGTTGGCCAGAACGGTCAGATCGACCGGATCCCAGTTCACGACCGCGTTCTTGCGCGCGACCAGACCAGCCTCCAGCATGTCCAGAAACAGCGCCTGCTGCTGGCCGTAGTATTCGGGATCGCAGGTCGCGAATTCGCGCGACCAATCCAGCGACAAACCCAACGTCCGGAACTGCGCACGCATCGCGTCGATGTTCTGATAGGTCCAGGCGCGCGGGCCGATGCCACGTTCCATCGCCGCGTTTTCGGCCGGCAGACCGAAGGCGTCCCACCCCATCGGATGCAGCACCGCATGGCCGGTCGCGGCCTTATACCGTGCGACGACATCGCCCATCGTGTAGTTGCGGACATGGCCGACATGCAGCGTTCCCGACGGATAGGGGAACATCTCCAACACGTAGTATTTCGGCTTTGCGGGATCGCGGCGCGCGGCGAAGACGCCAGCCTTTTCCCACGCCTTCTGCCATTTGGGTTCGGCCGTCTGCGCGTTGTATCGGCTCATGATAAGCGGTCTTCGTTTTGGGTGTGATGCGTGGCGCGGTTAACGGAATTCTTCGGCGCGGTTCAGCTGCCGGGCGCGGGTGAGGATGGCATCCTCGATCTGTTCGGCAACCTCGGTATCCACCGGTACCGCCCGCCCGCCGGCATTGCGGAACACGGCGACGCGCAACGACCGGGCCTCCAGCGCGGGGCCGGAGATGAACACCGTCGATCTATAGGCTTGCGAGGCACCATCGACCCGACCCCAACCGGTGGTGATCACGCCTGAAAACGGGTCCACCGCTTCCAGCGGCAGAAACGACAACACGTCGAGGGAGGCCGCCCAAAGATGCTTGTTGACGTTGATCTTGCTGCTTTCGTCGGTTTCACGAAAGAAATCCAGGATCGAGCCGCCTTCGGCGGTCTGGAACACACCCACATTCGCCCGTTGCCGTTCCACGGCTTCGTTCGGCGCTGGGGCGGTTCGGCCACAGGCGGTCAGAACGATCAGGCTGGCGGCGATGGTCAGGCGAGCGGCGGCCGGCATGTCATCTCTCCACAAGGCAGCGGGCGCGATGGCCAAGACGTGTATCCCCTTGGCCGCGGGGCGACAAGGTTTTTCCCGAATCCGGCATGTGCCCGGCGGGTCGGCCCTATGTGGCATGCTTGCATCAACTCTTTCGCCATGATTTCGCCATTCTCGGGTTTGCTTGACCGAACCGGGCAATTCGATCAACTAGCCTTCGTACTCTTCCGGGTGGACCTGGAAAGGGGTGCACCTTGAAACTCGCAAGAATTGAGGGAAAACGATGAAAAACGTTCTCTTGACAACTTCGGCGCTGGTCTGCTTCGCAGGCTTCGCTTACGCCGAAGTGTCGCTGTCCGGCTCGGCGGAGATGGGCATTACCTTCGACGAGAGCGACCCGGATGACGTTGAATTCAACAATGACATCGACGTCGAATTCACGCTGACGGGCGCCACCGATAACGGCATTGCCTTCGGTGCCAACATCGACCTGGACCAGGCCGACGGCGGGGCTACGATCGAAGAGTCCAACGACGTCTTCATCTCTGGTACGTTCGGTACTCTGACCTTGGGCGACACCGACGGCGCCTATGACCGCGCGCTGTCGAACATCGCCGGTGCTGGTCTGGAAGACGAAGCTGACCTGGGTGACGGTACTTCCGGCCTGGACGGCGCGGCCGACGGTGAAGTTCTGCGCTATGACTACTCGTTCGCTGACTTCACCTTCTCCGCTTCGTTGGAGCTTGAGGAAGGTCTGACCGAAGAAGTCTATGCGTTCGGTCTGGCATACAGCGGTGAACTCGCCGGGTTCGAAATCGCCGCCGGTGCCGGTTTCCAGATGACGCAGACTGACGGTGGCATCCTGGGTGACGGCGATCACACCGCCATCGGTGGTTCGGTTGTCGTTGGCTTCGCTGGCTTCGACCTGACCGTGGTCTACCAGAACATCGACCGGCCCGACGACATCGCCGTTGCCGTGACCGAAGATCTGGTCTCCGACAACAACGTTGGCGTCAGCTTGGAGTACTCGATCGGTGCTCTTGGTGCTGGTGTCGGCTACGAATTCTCCGAGATCTCGACTGCGGTCCCGGGTGAGTTGGCAAGCCGTAACATCGTCCAAGGTTTCGTCACCTACGACCTGACCGGCGGTGCGGAACTGGTTGCAGCCATCGGCTACGAAGATGTTGAAGGTGGCGTCGCCGGTCCCGGCACCGACGAGTCGAACATCACCGCAGGCTTCGGTCTGGGTCTCGCGTTCTAATCATCGCGATACCGTTGAATACAAAGAGCGGGCTTTGGCCCGCTCTTTTTTTGTGGTTATCCGGCCCGGCTGTCGTCCAGCGCCTCGGCCGCGATCCACTTGCGTAGGTATTTGCGCAGGCGTTCGGCGGCGCCGTCGTGGATGGCGTCTTCGATCTCCCGCAGGGCGGCGGCGGTTTCTGTTTCGCTGAGGTGGCCCTCGGCCGCGCGCATGATCTTGGGATGCGGCGTGGCGATGACATCGGCGCCGATCAGCAGCTCTTCATAAAGCTTTTCGCCGGGGCGCAGGCCGGTGGTGACGATCTCGATTTCACCGGTTGGGTTGGCTTCGCTTCGCACGGTCAACCCCGACAGCTCGACCAGGCTGCGGGCCAGGTCCAGGATCTTCACCGGCTGGCCCATATCCAACACGAACACATCGCCGCCCTCGGCATACGATCCCGCCAGCAGCACAAGCTGTGCAGCTTCGGGGATCGTCATGAAGTACCGCGTGACCTCGGGATGGGTGACGGTGACCGGCCCGCCGGATTGAATCTGCTCCCGAAACAGCGGAATGACCGAACCCGAGGAGCCCAGCACGTTGCCAAACCGCACCATCGCGAACACCGTGTCACGGCCGCGCGTCTGGCGATCCTGGACCACCAATTCGGCCAGCCGCTTGGTGGCACCCATAGCATTGGTCGGTCGCACCGCCTTGTCGGTAGACACCAGAATGAACCGCTCCACGCCGGCAGCGATGGCAGCATCGGCGAGCAGCCGCGTGCCAATGACATTATTATACGTGCCGACGATCGGGTTCTGCTCGACCATAGGCACATGCTTATAGGCGGCCGCGTGCAGCACGATCTGCACGCCTTCCGCGCGCAATGTGCGCTCGACCTGGCGCGTGTCGGTGACCGAACCGAGGGCGGGCACGATCGGAGGCCCCTCTAACGCTTTGATTTCCCGCTCGATTTCGTAAAGAGCGAATTCGCTTTGTTCGTACAACACCAGCCGGCCGGGCTTGGCGGCCAGGATCTGCCGCACAAGCTCCGATCCGATCGATCCACCGGCACCGGTGATCATCACCGTCTTGCCGGCATAGGCCCCCGCGACCTCGGCGCTGCTCAGATCGACCGCGGCGCGGCCCAAAAGCTCATCGGTGGATACCGGCCGGATCTGTTCGGTCAGATCGCGCCCGTCCAGCAATTCCACAAAGGACGGCAGGGTAAGCACCTCGACGCCAGCACCCTGCAATTCGCGCAGCATGTCCTGCCGATCGACGGGCCGCATCGAGGGCATGGCCAGAATGACCTTGTGCACGTCGTAGCGCGCTTTCAGTTGCGGCAACGCGCTGGGCCTGAACACGCGCAGACCAGCGACCTCCACCCGGCGCAGGGCGGGGTTGTCGTCTAGAAAGCCAACCGGCGTCAGACCCGGTTGTGACCGAAGCGCCGCCGCCAGTTGCTGTCCGGTACCGCCGGCGCCATAGACCAGCACGTTGACCGAGCTGGATTGCGCTTGCAGCCGGTCGATCAGGCTGAGCAGCACCAGCCGAGAGAACAGCGCAAACACCAGAAAGACCGCCGCCCAGATGCCAGGGGCCGACCGCGGCAGGCCGAAGTTCAGCCCGGTGTTCAACGCGGCAACGGCCAGCGACATCAGAAACGCGAACTGGATCAGACGAAACAGCGCCCGCCGTTCGAAGGACCGCAGCACGATACGCGGGACGCCCATGATCCAACTGACCAACATGCCGATGACCGGCACCAGCGCGAACAAGCCGTAACCTTGCGCAAAGTACTGATCGGGCCAAAGCTCGCCCAGACGCAACTGAAGCGCCGCCAACAGCGCGACCAGCATAGCCAGTCCATCCAGCGCCAACAGCGTCAGCGCCTTCTGCAGGCGGGTCATGCTTTCCGGCAGGCGTTCCATGTTTGGTCGGCTTTGGCTCCCTTTCCGGGGTTTTGAGCGCAGAATACGTCAGAAAGTGGACCAACTCAGGGAATAATTAAAACATTGCAATCGTTGCGATTGTGGCTCTGGCGCCGTATCACCGCGATCGGTTAACGAATTCACAATGCCTGCTTTGACGGCCAGAATCTCCGCTGTTACAGCAGGCGCGTTTTCACCGACTCAGATAACGGTTTTCCCAATGACAGCCCGTAACACCATGCCTATTCCGGAGCTTTTCGTATCCTACGACAGCGCCGAAAAACTAAAAAAAGAAGCGGGGGAGATGCTGTCGTGGGATCTGACGGAACGTCAGATCTGCGACTTGGAATTGCTGATGAATGGCGGTTTTTCGCCGTTGAAAGGCTTCCTTGGCCAGGCGGACTATGACCGCGTGGTCGAAGAGATGCGCCTGGAAGACGGCGCACTATGGCCGATGCCAATCAATCTGGACGTGTCCGAGGCGTTCGCCGAAAAGATCGAAATCGGCCAGGACATCGCCCTGCGCGACCAGGAGGGTGTGATTCTGGCGATCCTGTCCGTGTCGGACAAATGGGTGCCGAACAAGGACCGAGAGGCTGAAAAAGTCTTTGGTGCCAATGATATGGCGCATCCAGCGGTCAACTATCTGCATAACACCGCCGGCCCGGTTTACCTGGGTGGGCCGGTCACCGGGATCCAGCAGCCGATCCATTACGACTATCGCGGGCGCCGTGATACGCCGAACGAGTTGCGCGCCTATTTCCGCAAGATGGGCTGGCGCCGCGTTGTCGCCTTCCAGACCCGAAACCCGCTGCACCGGGCGCATCAGGAACTGACCTTCCGCGCTGCAAAGGACGCGCAGGCCAATCTGTTGATCCACCCGGTCGTCGGCATGACCAAGCCGGGGGATATCGACCACTTCACCCGCGTGCGCTGCTACGAGGCTGTGCTGGACAAGTACCCTGCCGCGACCACGCATATGAGCCTTCTGAACCTGGCCATGCGTATGGCGGGCCCGCGTGAGGCTGTGTGGCACGGGCTGATCCGCGCCAACCATGGCTGCACGCACTTCATCGTCGGCCGCGACCATGCCGGCCCGGGCAAGAACAGCCAGGGTGAGGATTTCTACGGGCCCTATGACGCGCAGGACCTGTTCCGCGAGCATGAGGAGGAGATCGGCCTGGAGATGGTCGATTTCAAACACATGGTCTATGTCCAGGAACGCGCGCAATACGAGCCGGCGGACGAAGTGGAGGACGGCATGACCGTGCTCAACATCTCCGGCACCGAATTGCGGCGGCGTCTGGCCGAGGGGCTGGACATACCGGAGTGGTTTTCCTTCCCCGAGGTGGTCACCGAGTTGCGCCGCACCCGGCCGCCGCGTTCCCAGCAGGGCTTCACGGTGTTTTTCACCGGCTTCTCCGGGTCGGGAAAGTCCACCATTGCCAATGCGTTGATGGTCAAGCTGATGGAGCTGGGCGGCCGGCCGGTCACATTGCTTGATGGCGATGTGGTGCGTAAGAACCTGTCGTCGGAGTTGGGCTTTTCCAAGGAACACCGCGATCTGAACATCCGCCGCATCGGCTATGTCGCGTCCGAGATCACCAAGAACGGCGGCATCGCTCTGTGCGCGCCGATCGCGCCCTACACGGCGACCCGCCGGGCGGTGCGCGAGATGATCGAGAGCTACGGCACCTTTGTGGAGGTGCATGTCGCGACCTCGATCGAAGAGTGCGAGCGGCGCGACCGCAAAGGGCTTTATGCCCTGGCGCGGGCTGGCAAGATCAAGGAGTTCACGGGCATCTCTGATCCCTATGAGGCGCCGGAAACCCCGGAGTTGAAGATCGACACCGAACAGACCGACGTCGACAACTGCGCGCATCAGGTGCTGCTGAAGCTGGAAAGCCTTGGTCTGATCGCGGCTTAGGCCGCCCCGGGGAACCGCTGTCGCAAATATCGGTTTCCCTTTATGCATCCGGGGTTATCTTGGCCCCGGACCGGGGGGCCGCGTGAAGACAACAATACCAGTGCTTGCCGCCGTCGCGGCGCTATTGATCGGCGCGGCGCCGGCGAAGGCCATAGAGATCTTCGGCCGCACGTTTTTCGAACGCGAAGACGAGGCAGATGGGGTTCGGGTCATCGACCCGCAGCCCTACGTCGCGACGTTTCAGGTTGCCGGCGATAACGGCGATCTGGAAAACGGCCTGAAACAGGCATCGACGATCTGGACGTCGCGCGACGAACCCGCATCCGGGTCAGCGGGGCTGATCGCGGCGGCGCAGGGCGATTATCGTAACCTTTTGGCCTATCTTTACGCCGAGGGGTACTATGGCGGGGCGATCAGCATCCGTATCGCCGGACGCGAGGCCACGGACGTGACGCTGACGGCCGATTTACCCGAAGGCGTACAGGTCGACATTGCCGTGGATCCGGGGCCGCTGTTCCGGTTCGGGCAGACCCAAGTCATCAATCCGCCCCCGCCCCGCCCGCGCGAAGACACCGGCGACGAACCCGTGCCGGAACGGTTTCAGCCGGGGCGCGAGGCGCGCGCGGATGTCATCGGCCTGATCGGCGACGATGCCATCCTGGGCTGGCGCCTGGCGGGTCACCCCAAGGCGGAGCTTGCGGGGCGGGAAGCCATCGCCGACCATGCCGAGAACACGTTGGACGTGCGCATCGACATCGCCCCCGGCCCGGCGGCGCGGTTCGGTCCGGTGACGGTGGAGGATACGCGCCCGGTCGATCCCGATTTCATAAAATACATCGCCAATCTGCCCGAGGGCGACCCCTTCAGCCCGGCGGAGATCGACGCCGCCATTGCCCGCCTCAACCGATTGGGCGTGTTCCGTGCCGCGCGCATCATCGAGGCCGAAGAGGTCGCGCCCGATGGCAGCCTGCCACTGACCATTCGCGCGGTACCGCAAAAGCCGCGGCGGTTCGGCCTGGGTGCCACCGCCTCCAGCACCGAAGGCATCGGGTTCGAGGCGTTCTGGCTGCACCGCAACCTGTTCGGCCGCGCGGAACGGCTGCGATTTGACGGGTCCATCGGTGGCCTGGGCGATGGCGGTATCGCCGATGACATCGACCTGGGCTTGGGGGTCTCCTTTGTCAAACCGGGTGTCTTCGACCCCGATACCGATCTGGAAACCAGCGCCTTTCTGGAACAGAACGTCTTCGACACGTTCGAGGAACAGAAAGCGGGCGTCAGTTTCGGATTCAGCCGGATCTTTACCGAAAACCTGGAGGGCTCTGCCGCCGTCGATCTGACCTTTTCCGAGGTGACCGATGATCTGGGCGAACGGCAGTTCTTGACCCTGGGCCTGCCCGTCTCGCTGGCCTATGATGTTCGCGACAATCCGCTGGACGCGACCCGGGGCTATTTCATCGAGGGCACCGCACGGCCCTTTGCGGAGTTTGAGTTTGACACGCTCGCGATCCGCACTCTGGTCAGCGGGCGTACCTTTTTCGAGGTGATCGAGGATCGCACCGTGTTGGCATTCCGGGCCCAGTTCGGCACCGTCTTCGGCGGCGCTTTGGATGAGTTGAACCCCGACGAGTTGTTCTTCACCGGGGGCGGCGGTTCGGTGCGGGGGTTCGAGTTTCGTTCGAACGGGATCGATGTTGATGGCGATATTCTGGGCGGCCGGTCCGCGGTGGAACTCTCCGCGGAAGTTCGGCAAAGATTCACTCGGCGGTTTGGAGGCGCGCTTTTCGTGGATGGCGGTCTAGTCAGCGAAGAGATCTTTCCCGTGGATACGGCGGACTTGACGGTCGGCGTTGGCGTCGGGTTGCGGTTCTACACCGCCCTCGGCCCGCTGCGCGTGGATGTGGCCAGCGCCGTCGACCGCGACGACGACGATCCGCCTTTCGCGGTCTATATCGGCATCGGGCAGGCGTTTTGATGCGGCGTGCTGGATGTATTCTGGCGGCCACGCTTTGGGCGCTGCCGGTGGCGGCACAGACGCCGGAAACCGCCGAAGGCGCGGATGATAACGGCTTCATCATCCGCCTGCTGCAGGACCAGTTGTCGACCGAAAGCCGCAAGATCCGCCTGTCCGGTGTCGATGGTGTGCTGTCGAGCGCGGCCACGGTCGACCGGATCACCATTTCGGATCGCGAAGGGATCTGGCTGCAGATCGATGGCGCGCTGATCGATTGGAACCGCTCCGCCCTGTTGCGCGGACGGGTGGAGGTGGAGACCCTCGCCGCCGAGCGCATCAGCATTCCGCGCCTGCCGGTGCCCGAGCCCGGTATCCAGGACCCTTCCGCCGGCGGTTTCTCGATCCCCGATCTGCCGGTGTCCATAGAACTGGGCGCATTGGAGGTTGATCGGATCGAGCTGGGCGAACCCGTGCTTGGGCTGGAGGCGGTCTTCAACGCCGAAGGATCGATGCGTTTCGACGACGCGACCCTGGAGGCCGCGCTGCGCATGATCCGCGTGGATGGCGCCGGCGGGCGCTTGGCTTTGGAGGCTTTGGTCGGCGGTGCCGATGAAACGGTCGATGTCTCGCTGAACGTGTCCGAACCCGAAGGCGGCGTGTTCGCCGGGCTGCTGGGCCTGGACGATCGCCCGCCGTTGGAAACCCGGATCCGGGCGGAAGGAAGCTTTGCCGATTTGGCCGCGGAGGTCGATTTCGTTGCCGATGGTCAGGATCTGCTGGACGGGACGCTGAATTACGGTGTGACCGACGGCGATGCCCGGTTTTCGGCTGAACTGACCGGGCGGCTCCAGCCGCTGATACCCGCGGATTTTCACGACTTTTTCGCCGAACAAAGCACATTGCGCGCCGATGGCACCCGCAGCGCCGCGGGCCGGCTGGTACTGGAGAGGTTGGATATCGACAGCGGCGGGCTGAGCGTGCGCGGCAGCGCGGCAACCGCGCCCGATGGCTTTGTCACCGCGCTGGATCTGAGCGCCGATCTGCGCGACCCCGATGGCAGCCGCCTGACCCTTCCGGTGCCTGGGGCAGAGACCAGTATCGCTGCCGGGGCGCTGCGGCTCAGCTATGGCGGGCAAGAGGAATGGACCGGCAGCCTGTCGCTGGAAAGCCTGGATGCGGGCACCTTGTCCGTGGCCGATGTAGCCGTCGACATGGGCGGGCTTGCGCAGGGGCTGAACGACCCGGCGACGCGCCGGGTGACCGCGCGCATCACCGGTGCCGCGCGCGGGCTGAACGCCCGCGATCCAGGGGTCGATGCCGCGCTGGGGGACCGCATCACGTTGGACGTCGAAACCGAATGGTCCGAAGGTGAACCGATCGATCTGCAACGTTTCGCGCTGGATGGCGGGCCGGTGGCGTTGACGGCCAGCGGGCTTTATTCGGCGCTTGGCTTCCGCGGTCAGGCCGAGGTGGCGGCGCAGGATATCTCGGTCTTCGGTGCGGTGACCGGGCGCGATCTGGCCGGCGGCATCGCCGCGGCGGTGATCGGCCAGGTCGACCCGGTGACAGGCGCCTTCGATCTGACCGTGGACGGCACCGCCGACGATCTGCGACTGGATCAGGCCAATATCGACCCCCTCCTGACCGGTCAGACCCGGCTTTCCGGACGGCTTGCGCGCGATGAAGAAGGTTTGCGGGCAGAGGCGTTTGGCGTCGCGAACGATCAGCTTTCGGTTCTGCTGGATGGAAGTTTCGGGGCGCAGTTGACCGATCTGGATCTGACCGGCGATCTGACCGATATCGGGCTGGTCACCGATGCGGCCTCTGGCGCGGTGAGCCTGAGCGCCCGGGCAGACGGAAGTCTGGATGCGCTGCGCCTGAATGCCGATCTCAGCTTGCCCACCGGAACATTGAAGGGGCGAGAGGTCGCGAACCTGGGGCTATCGGTGGAAGCCGAAGGCAGCGATCTGGAAAATCTGCGCGGCTCGCTGCTGGGCCGCGCAGGGTTTGGCGATACGCCGGTGCGGCTCGACGGCGATTTCGCGCTGGAAGGCGATGTGCAGCGGCTGCGCCAGTTCATCTTTTCCGCCGGCCCGACGCAGGCGCGCGGAAATCTGGTGCGCGGTGCCGATGGACGGGTTGCGGGCACGGTGAGCCTGGATACGACCGAAATCGAGGAGGCCGCGGCGCTTTTCCTGCTGGATGCAACTGGGGCCGCCGATCTGCAAGTGACCCTGTCGCGCGATCGCGGCGAACAGCGCGCCGCCATCGTTGGCACCGTGCGGGATCTGGCCGCGCAGGGTGTGGAACTGGGCGCCGCGGATCTTGATCTGGTCGTGGGCGATCTGTTCGGCGTGCCGCTGGCCGCGGGCCGGGCAGAGATCCGCGAGGTGCTGGCGAACGGTATCGGCATAGACCGGATCGCGGTGCGTGCGACCCGTGCCGGGTCGCAGATGGATGCGCGGGTCGAGGTGGCGCTGCCCGACGACATCGCCGCCACAGCGGAAGGGCGCCTGACCAATCTCGACCCCGGACTGCAGGCCTATCTCAGCGCGCTGCGCGTGACCGCACGCGGGGCCGAGGCGGCGTTGCAGGCCCCCGCGACGCTGCGCGTGCAGGCCGGTGCGATCGCGCTTGAGGGCCTGGATCTGACGGTCGAGGGTGGGCGGCTGCGGGCCGACGCCGAGGTGACCGAAAACCTGGATGTGGCGCTGGCGATCGAGGCGTTGCCACTGGGATTCGCCAATCGGTTCGTCCCGGATCTTGGCGCGAACGGTGTGCTAAACGGAACCGCAACGGTCAGCGGCAGCCTGGAGTCGCCACAGGTGGATTTCGCGCTTTCAGGCGCCGGCGTGACGGTGGCGGCGATTGCCGAAACCGGGATCCCGCCCCTGGATGTCGCGGCGCAGGGGCGCAGTGTCGATCGGGCGGTGGAGGCTACCGCGACGCTAACGGCGGGTGATGCGGTGGACATCAGCGCGCAGGCGGTGGTGCCCCTCGATCCAGAGGCTTCGGGCCTGCGGGCGGATCTGACCGTCGACGCCTTGTCCCTGGCACTGTTCGACCCCCTGGCCGGCGGGCAGGGTCTTGCTGGATCGATCACCGCGACGGCCAGTGTCGGCGGCAGCCTGGCCGCACCAACGGTCACGTTTTCCGCCGATGGCGTGGGGATCACGGCCGATGCGGTGCCGCTGGCGCTGGATGTGCAGGCCGAGGGTGAGACCAATGGAGAGAGTGTCACCGCGCAGGTCATCGCCCGCTCGGGCGATGCGGTTGCTCTGACCGCCGAGGCAACCGTGCCGCTGGATCCGCAGGCGGAGGGGCTGGCGGGTGAGGTGGAGATCCAGCGCCTGACGCTGGCGCCCTTCGACCGGCATGCGGGCAATCAAGGTCTGACTGGCACAGTAACCGGCTCTGCCAGCGTCACGGGACGGGTCGCGGCCCCTGAGGTGCGCTTCGAGGCGGCGGCGCGTGGCCTGTCGGCGCAGCCTGCGCGTCAGGCGGGGCTGGGTGGGGTAACCGCGGACGTGACCGGCGGGTTTGCCGACCAGGTGGTGAACATCGAGCGGTTGAGCGCCAGCAGTGCCGGCGGGTTGTCGATCAGCGGAAGCGGTGCGGTGCCGCTGGCGGGCGACGGTTTGAACGTATTCGTGCAGGGTGAGGCGCCGCTGACGCTGGCCAATGTGGCGCTGGCGAGCGCGCAAAGCCAAGTGGCCGGGCGGCTGGCGTTCAACGCCCAAGCCACAGGTGCGCTGACCGATCCGAACCTGTCGGGAGAGGTCACCGTGCGCAACGGCCGTTTCGTCAACCAGGCGGCCAATCTTCGGCTGGAGCGCATCCGCGCCGATATCGCTTTGGCGGGCGATCGCATCACGATTGTCAACGCCCGCGCGTTGCCAGTTGAAGGGGGCCAGATCCGACTGGGCGGGGACATAACGCTCGATCCCGCCCGCGGCATTCCCGGCGATCTGAGCATCGATATCGAAGACGTCGTCTATACCGATGGTGAGATCGTTACCACCGAGGTCGTCGGCGCGCTTACCGTGACCGGCCCGCTGGCAACCGGCCCGCTTCTGGCCGGGGAGGTGACCCTGATCCAAACCGAGGTCGTGGTGCCCAGCCGTTTTGGGCTGAACGAGGGCGTGCTGCTGGACATTCGTCACCGTGCACCGCCGGCTGACGTTCAGTTGACACTGGACCGGTCCGGCCTGACCGAAGAAAACTTCGACGATGGGCCGGGTTTCGATCTGGGGCTCGATCTGCTGATCAACGCGCCCAACAGGCAGTTCATCCGCGGCCGCGGCTTGGACGTGGAGATGGGCGGCTCGATCCGGTTGCGCGGGTCGAGCCAGGCGGTGGCGCCCACCGGGCAGATCGACCTGATCCGCGGGCGGCTGGGATTATTGGGCCAGAGGATCGATTTCGACCAGGGCTCGATCACGCTTTTGGGCAGCCTGGACCCGGTCATCCTGCTGGTGGCAGAAACCGAGACCGCCAATGGCACACTGGTGATCGTGCGCATCGAAGGGCGCGCCACCGACCCGGAGGTCACATTCACCTCCCAGCCTGAATTGCCCGAAGATGAGGTGCTGGCGCTGCTGCTCTTCGATCGCAATGTTTCGGAACTGTCGCCGTTTCAGATCGCCCAATTGGCGGCGGCGGCGGCCAGCCTGGCCGGGCGCGGCGGCGGTGGCGTGGTGAACGGGCTACGCTCGGCGATCGGGTTGTCCGATCTGGATATCACCACCGACGATGACGGCGATGTCGGCGTGCGCGCCGGCGCTTATCTGGACGAGAACATCTATCTGGATGTAGAGGCCGACAGCGCCGGCGACAGCAAGGCCACGGTCAATCTGGATATCACCGATAGCGTCACTGGGCGGGTCAGCGTCGATTCGAACGGCGAAAGCACCATCGGCATCTTTTTCGAACGCGATTACTAGCGGGCTCTCCCAACCGTTGCGCTGATTTGCGGGTTTGCGCGCCAAATACGCCGTTCGCGCGCCGAATCGCGCAAGATTTGAAAAACCAGCCAGCAGACTGTGAGAAATGTCGCGTTTTTCCATCACCGATGGCCCATACTGCGGCGCGACATCCCCCATCCCTAGGCGTTGTAGGTCCGGGGTAGTATCAGATCTAAACAGACAGGGTCGGCGCGCGGCGCCGGAAGGGAAGTCCATGGCACTTCGGTACAACGCGAATTTGGAAGTCCAATATCCGGAGGTTACGTTTCTAGGCCAGATCGACGATGCGACCCGGGCGGTTCTGAAAGCTGTTTGGACCGTGAAATCGTTCGATTCCGGGCAGCTGATCATGGATGTGGAGGACAATCCCGGGGACATCATGTTCCTGTTGGATGGCGCGGCACGGGTGGCGAATTTCTCCGCCAAGGGGCGCGAGGTGTCGTTTTCCAACATCCAAGAGGGCGACTGTTTCGGCGAGTTTTCGACCATCGACGGCGCACCGCGCTCGGCCAGCGTACTGGCGATGGGCCCGGCCCGTGTGGCGCTGATCCCGGATGCGGTGTTTCGCGATCTGCTGCAGCGTTATCCCGATCTGGGCATGGTGATGATGCATCGGCTGGTCGAAAAGCTGCGCGATCTGACCCGCCGGGTCAGCGAGTTCACCGCGCTGAAGGCCGATGACCGGATTCGTTTGGAAATCCACCGGCAGTTCGTGGCCCAGCGCGCCGCCGATGGAAGCGCGCTCCTAAACAGCCCTCCGACGCAAGCCGCACTGGCGGCGTTTGTCTTTACCAATCGCGAGGCGGTCGCGCGCGAGATTGGCAGAATGAAGCGCAATGGGTTGATCCACCGGCGCGGCCGGGCGCTGTTCGCCCCATCGGTCGATGCCATCGAGGACTACCTGGACACCGCCGGCGAGGGCTGAGCGCACTCGGGTTGGATCGACTTTTACCGAAACTTTAGACTTCTGCGGCATAAGCCGCGCGCCCGCCAGTTCTGCGCGACAGCGCGCCGGCGGCGCATTTCCGTTTCGAGACTGTCACTCAAAGGACCCAAGGCCGCTGCGCCACGCGTCGGGTGCGGGCCCGGTAGCATTGGGATTTTTGACCATGACAAACCCGTTCACCCGCCGCGCGTCGTCGTTGTCCGGCCCCGGTATCGACTATCTGCCCGTGACCCCGAACGATGGCGCGGACCTGCCTGTCGTGGCGGCCTCGCTTTACGTAGAGACAGGTGGCACGATCAAGTTCGACAGCGTCAAGGGTCAGACCCGCACCGTAACCGTGCCCGATTTCGGTTGGCTGATCTGCGGCGTCACGCGGGTTCATGCCAGCGACACCACCGCACAAAACATCCATGCCGTGGTGGTCTCATGAGATTTGCGCCCGGCCTGAGCCCCATGGCCGCGCCGGTGCGTGGTCGCGCAGCGGGTTTGACACCGCCCGGCCGCGTGGTGCCGCAGGGGCTGATACCGCAGCCGCAGGCGCGGCTGGACGACGTGACCGGCTGGACACTGGGCGACGGCTGGTCGCCGGTGCCCGGCGCGCTGACCAAAGGCACGAGTGGCAGCAATTCGCATGTCATCTATGAGGTGGCGATCCCCGCGGGCGACGTTTGGCTGGCCTATACGGTCACCGGCGCCACCGCCGGTAATGCCAGCGCGCATCTGTTGGGCCCGTACCAGACCGGGGGTTTTTCAAACAAGGTCACGGCGCAGCACGTCGCCCGTTTCTCCGGCGGTGCGCATGCGCGGCTGCGGGTCACGGGATCGACGACGTTCAACGGCACCATCGAAGACATCCAGGCGGTCGACATGACGGCGCTGTTGGCGCAACCCACTGATATCTACATCGCGGCCGGGCAATCGTTGATGGCTGCGGAATCGAAATCCACGCCCGTCGATCCGGCCAAGGATTACTGGGTGCCGCGGTGCCTGTATCTGCCCGGCGCGGATGTGGGCACGTATGGCGTCAAACAGGATGTCCCCGCAGCGTGCACGGCGCCATTGCAGATGACGCAGATCAGCCAGGGCGTCAGCCCGGCGCAAGCCTTTGCCCGAGAGATCGAGAAATCGACGGCTGCCGGGCGGACGGTGACGATCCTGGCCTGTGCGAAGGGCGGCACGCGGCTGGTGGGCGCAGATGCCCATTGGAACCCGTCCGGCACCGGCGCAACCGGCGGCACGCTCTACGCCCCGATGCGTGACCGGGCGCTAGCGGCGCTGGCGGCGAACCCGGGCAATCGGGTTAAGGCGCTTTTGTGGGCGCAAGGGGAAAGCGACCGGTCGTCGGCCATCGATACCGTCTACCCCCCCGCTTTCGCCGGTATGCTGGGCCAGTTGCGCAGCGATCTGGGCGCGCCCGATATGCCGGCGGTGATCCTGGGTCCGATGCCCGAAGACACCAGCGTGCATCAGACCAGGTTCCTGCAGACCCAGGCGGCACTGGATCAGGACAGCGGCGATGCAACCGCCCTGCCCGGGGTCCACTATGTCGCGCGGGAGTCCGGCTATATGTCGCCGGACGGCACGCATCCGGAACCCGAGGGCAACCGCATCGTCGGGCGCGCGGCGGCCCGGCGTTTCGTGGCCGAGGGCTATCTGTGACACCTGCACCCGGCGCCACGGTGCCGGGTGCAGGCTTCAAGCCGGGCGGCGCAGCGGGGCCGACAGCAGGTCGGGCCAGGGCGGCGTGAGACCGGGAAACAGCACCGAAAGCTGTGCCACATCCAGGTCGAAGACCCGGATCAGTTCCGCCCTCTCGGCCGGGGTTAGGGGCGGCACCTCTGCACGTAGGGCGCGGTCGTTCCACTGGCGCAGATGGCGCAGACCCGGCAGCCGCTTCATCGCCATCAGCTCACGCTCCAATCCAAGACGCCGCAGTGCGGCACCGCCGCCGCGCAAGGCTTGCCGCAGCCGGACGCTGCGCGCGCGATCGCTGATGTTCTGCCGTGCCGCAACAGCCGCCGGCGCGGGCCCCGACAGATCCAGAAAATCCCCGACCCGCGCCCAGGCGGCGGCCGGGTCGCGCGCGACATCTTCGGCGAATAGGATGCAGAACCGTTCGATGGGAAACGCGGTGCGCCAGTTTTCCAGGTGGCGGCCGTAGTAGCCCTGTTCCAGATAATCCGGGTTGTCCGCGAGCGCCGCAGCGAAGGGTTGCGCCGGAATGTGCCCGCGCGCGATCTCGTGCAGGTGGTGTGAGTAGGCCCGATCGACCGGGTGGCGCAGCATCACCAGAATGCGCGCGCCGGGGGCGAACTGCGCCAGCCGCGCCGGGGCCCGGGGATCGTGCAGGTATGACGGCGACACCTCTGTCCGAAGCCCGCCCGCCGACCACTGCCGGCGATACCAGGCGTGCCCGCGATCATGGGCGTAACTGAAGAAATCGAGCTCTTTCTCAGGTGGCACCGCCACGTCCCGGTGACCGGCCAGGGCGGCGAACAGCCAGCTGGTGGCGCATTTCTGTGCCCCGATCCCCACGGCATAGCGTGCGCCATCGGCTTCCGCGCGCCAGAGCTTCCCGCTTGACGTGTGTTCGCGTAGGCTTTCAACCGAAAGTCGAGGTATCGATGTCACGCGCTGCTTCCTTCAGTTCGGTCCATAGCCCCGCGACGCCGGGCTCTGCGCTGGCCACGGCTGAGGTCGGGATGGCTGTTCTGGCCATCGCCTGGACTGCTGAGGCGCTGGTGCGTCTGCCCGGCGGGCCGGTGTTCACGGCGCTGATCTATGGCTTTTACGGCTTGCGGTTTCTGGGCCGCACTGGGCTGATGCTGGACTTGGCCCGGCGGCACTGGCCCATGCTGGCCTTCCCGTTTCTGGCCCTGATCTCCACCGCCTGGTCGTTGGTGCCGCACCTGAGCGCGGTGGCTGGACTGCAGGCCGTGTTCACCGTGCTGCTGGGGCTCTATCTTGGCCGGGTTTTCGGTCTGGTCGGCCTCGCCGGGCTGTTGGCGCTGGCGCTGGGCGCCAGCATGATGGTTTCGGCGTTGAACCTGTTCGATCTGTGGAGCCCGGCCTATTCGTGGGAGGGCGGCTTCATGGGCGTCTACACCAACAAGAACGGGCTGGGGCAACGGGGAGTGATGTTCGTTCTGACCGCGCTTTTGTTCCTTGCCACCGCGCGGCGCCCGGTTGTGTGGTCGATGATCACGCTGGCCGCGTTGGGCCTGCTGGCGCTCACGCTGTCGGTCACGGCCTATCTGGTCATCACCGCGATCCTGGCGGCCTATGCCTTGCGCGCGCTGGTGCTGGGCGGGCCCGGGGTGCGCGTGCTGACGGTGATCCTTGCCGGCACGTCGCTGGCCGCAGCGGCGGTGGTGGTTTGGGTGTTGGACCTGACACCGGTTGCCGCGTTCCTGGATGCGTTTGGCAAGTCGGCCACGCTGACCGGGCGCACGCAGCTCTGGCAGATCGCTTGGGATGTTGCGCGCGACTATCCGTTGCTGGGCACGGGGTACATGGCTTATTGGGCGGCGCCCGAATACGCGCAGGAGGCGCGCGCCATTGCCGGGCTTTATGGCGCAACGGTCGCGTCGTTTCACAATTTCATCCTTGAGGCACTGGTCATGCTGGGCCCGCTGGGCGTGGCGGCGATGGCGCTGTTTCTGGGCCATTTGGCCTTTAACCTGGGGCGGTTGCCGTCCGGGCCGCTGGCATTCTGGGCCGGAACCATGGCGCTGACGCTGGTCGCCCTCGCGCTTCTGGGCAGTGCGCTCTATCGCCCGCACGAGATCAGCCTGCTGCTTTGCGCGGCGCTGGCCGCGGCGGCTGCGCGGCCCAGCGGCGGATTGCCCGATCCGCAGGACGTTCCAGCCAGCGAAGCGACGCGGCGGCCAGAACCAGGGTAATCCCCGCCGCGAGGGTAAGACCGGCAAGTCCCTCGACCCCGTCGAGGGCGCGCATCACCGGCCGGTGAAACAGATAGACCGCGAACGACACCCATCCCAGCGGTATCAGCGGCCCCCCCAAAAGTCCGGGGCGCTGCGCCGCCACCGCGGCGGCAAGCAGAAACGCGATCGCGGCAAAGCGCGCCGGATCCAGCCACAGCCGCGGGTAGAAGCCCGACCAGATCTCCAGGCCCAGCGTGCCGCGCGGCCCGGGCAGGTTCAGAAGAAACACGCCCAGCGCCAGCGGCAGCACCCAGGCGGCGCCCATCCAACTCGGCAAGCGCGCCCGTGCCAGGCAAAGGCCGATCACGAACGGCGTCAGAAACGCCGGAAGGATCGCCAGATCGTCGACCACCAACTTGGTCGCTGCGCCCAGTGCCAGCGCCGCTGTCAGGGCCACCCAGGCGCGCGGGGCCGCGCCATACGCCCAGAGCAGTGCGAAAACGGCATAGAACTGCACCTCCACCGGGATCGACCAAAGCTCCTGCGGAGCGGTCAGCATCAGCGCCGCGGCGGCCAGCGCGCCGGGCTCCGACACTTGATAATGCGGCGCCGCCCCGGCCCAGGCCAAGAGGGCAGATAGCGCCAGTACGGTCAGATAAAGCGGCAGGATCCGCGCCGCCCTTGCGGCGGCGAAGCGGCGCAGCGCCGCCGGTTCGGGCGGCAGATATCCGTAGAGATGCGCCATCAGATAGCCCGACAGCGCAAAGAAAAGCTGCACCCCCATCTGACCGCTGCCCTGGCCCAACCAGGCCGGCAGCCAGCCGTCATTGGCTGCATGGCTGAAAAAGACGACCAGCACCGCCAAACCGCGCAGCCCATCGAGTGCCGCGGCCCGGGCCCCGGTTTCTGCCTGTCGCATCGCTCCCTCGCGCAAAGGATTTCTTAAGTCTTCCACGCCAGGGTTAACGCAAGCTTACCTTTGCGAGGGCCTCCGCCATGCTCACCCATCCGCCCCTTGGCCAGACCCGCCGCCGGCTTGCGCTGGCAACGCGGCGGGCGCGGCATACGCTACCGGGCGCCGGGTTGCGGCGGCCGTGTCTGTTCGTGCATATGCCCAAATGCGGCGGCACCTCGCTGGCGCAGGGCCTGTACGGATGCGTGCCGCTGCATCGCCGGATCGGGGTGATCGACGCGCCGTCCACTCGCCGCGCGGCAGCAATACAGGGCCTCGATTTCGATGACCCGCAGGCGGCGCACGAGGATCTGAGCCACGGTCATCACACCTTCGCGCTGCGCGAGGGGCTGGTGCTGACGCATATGGCCTGGCAGACGCCGCTGATCCACGGGCATGTGTTGTTGACGCCCAAGGTGCTGGCCCTGGCCGGTCGGGACTATGGCCTGGTGACGATGCTGCGCGAACCTCAGGCGCGGGCGCTGTCGAACTATGCCATGGCGGTGCGTGCGCGGGTGATCGCGGATGATCTGGATGCCTGGCTTGCGGGTGGCATCGGCAAGAGCATGGCGCAGGCCTATGTGCGGTACCTTTCCGGTGCGACGGTCGTGGAGCAGCCCGGCATGGATGCGGCCGTGGCGCTGGCCTGCGCGCGGTTGGACGAATTCGCTGTGGTGGGGTTCCTGGATCAGACGCGCGCGTTTCAACGCCGGTTCGCCGGGGCGTTCGGCGCGCGCCCCGCGATGCCACGGCTCAACCAGGCGCCACGGTCGGGGCCCGTGCTCAGCCCGGAGCAGCGGGCGCGGCTGCACGACCTGACGGCGCCGGATCGGGCGATCTATGCCCATGCACTGGCGCGGTGGGGCGCCGTCGCCACAACACCCGCACCGATGGATCGACCGGCGTTTGCCGCCGGCACGCCTGCCAGAGTGCCGCCTGCGTAAGCCCAAACCCGGCGGCGGCTGCCCAGGCGGCCCCGGCTGCGCCGAAGCCTGCGGATGACAGCGCGATGGCCGCCGCGGTCAACGGCACGCCCGCGCCGCAGATGCGCAGAACGGTGGCGTCGCGCTGATACAGGTTCAGCATCGCCATAGGATTGCCGATCAGGGCCCGTATCGCCGGGACCGTGGCCAAGGGCCATAGCAGCGGGCTCAGATCATCGGCCGGCAGCCAGGCGCTTGCCAGCGGCAGCGCCAGCGCAAGTGCGCCCAGGCACCCGACCGCCCCAGCCAGGCGTAGCCGAGCAGCCTCGACCAGCCGGGGGTTCACCGGCTGCCCGGCGGCGATGGCCGCGGCGATCGGCCGGCCGGTGGCGATCTCGACCGCGACGATGGCGAAACCCGGCAGCGCGATCAGCGTCAGCGCAAGCGCGAACCGGCCCAGCGCGGCATCGTCCAGGGCCAGCCCGGCCGAGACGATGGCCATATCGCGGAAGAACTCAAGAAACAGCAGGCCCGGCACCAGACAGGCCGCGTTGCGCAGCCAATGGCTGGCGGGCCAGCCACCCGATGCGGGCGGCCGCACGGGGCGCAGGCTTCGGGCCTGCACCATCGCCGCCAGACCGGTTGCAAGCGCCAGCGTCAATGCCGGTAGCCACCAGCTCGCGCCAACCCCTGACCAAAGCACCAGCACGGCGCCACCGAGGCCCAGCGGACGCGACATCAGCCGTGGTATCACCGTCCCCAGCGGCCGGCCGAGCGCGGTGCCCTGCCGTGCGCCCAGCCGCACCAGCGCCAGGCTCAGCGCCAGCGCGGTGATCACCGCCGCCACAGGCGCGCCGGCGCGGATGACGACCACGGGCAGAGCCAGAACAGCGCCCAGCCAGATCACCCGTGTCGCCGCGCCCGAGAATCGCGCCCGCGCCGCGGCGTCGCCTTGTGTCAGCACCCGCATGGCGCAGGCGTCGAGGTTGAGGCTGAACAGAATAGACAGCAGCATCGCGGCAGAGATCGCCTCCATCGCGCGCCCGAAATCCGCGGATGGAAGAAGGGCCGCCAGGGCCAGGGTGGCCAATGCGCCGGCGCCGGCCGCGCCAACCTGGGTGCCCATCAGCACCATTGCGCGGGCGCTGGCGCGGTCAGGCACCATGGGCCATATCCGCAGCCTTACGGGCGCGGTTCAGCACCACCCCCGCCACACGCGCGCCGGCACTGCGCAGTCCGGCCAGCGCCTGACGGATTTCAGCGCCACGCGCCCGGCCGCGGGCGGCGACAAAGACGGTGCGGTCGGCCAGAGGCGCGATCGCGCGCGCATCCGCGGTGCTCAGCGCGGCCGGCGCGTCGATCAGCACGTAGTCGTAGCGGGCGCGCATATCTTCGAGAAAGGTGCCGAAACGCTGAGTTGCAAAGATGTCCGCGGCGGTTGCGGTACGCGCATCGCCGACCAGCAGATCCAGGTTCGTACCCTCGGGCCGCAGCACTGCCTCTTCCATCGAACACAGCCCCGCCAGGACCGAGACAATTCCACGCTGGGGCGGTGCTCCGAACGCGTCCAGAAAGGCGGGTTTGCGCACATCGGCCTCGATCACCAGAACCGATTTCCCCCAGGTCGCCAGGCTGCGCGCCAGCAAAAGGCACTGCGTCGTGCGCCCCTCGCCGCTGCGGGCAGAGGCGAAGAGGATCACTTTGACTGGCTTGTCCAGGTCGGCCAGCAGGATGCCCGCCCGCACCGCCCGTACCGCCTCCACCAGCGCGGGCTCGGGGCGGCGGCTGAGCATCTGACGCGGGCTGCGGGCACGGCCGACGCGCGGCATCGCGGCCAAAAGCGGCAGCCCGGTCACCGCGTGCACCTGATCCGGGCGGGTCACCCGGCGCGGCCAAAGGTCCTGCGCCACGCCCAACGCCAACCCGCCGCCGGTGCCCAGCACAGCGGCCACCAGCAGGATCAGCAGCGGCTTGGGTCGGGCGGGAAACAGCGGCGTGACGGCCGGCGACAGCACTCGGGCATCGGGCTGATGTGCGCCGGACTGGACCGAGATTTCCTTCAGCCGGGTCAGAAAACTCTCGTAAAGCAGCCGCGACGCCTCCGCCTCCCGTTCCAGTTGGCGCAGTTGTACGCGCTGATTGGCGGCTTCGGCCATGGCGGCGGACATGGTTTCGGTCTGCTCGGCCAGTGCGTCATACCGGACGGAACCGCGCGGCGTTCCGGCCAGGCGTTCGCGCAGCGCATCCAGGCGACGTTCCATCTCGGCCACATCGCGCGCACTCGGCAGACCCTGCGCGGCGCGGGCGGAACGGGCGCGCGCCTCCGCCGTTTCCAGCGCGGATTGTAATTCCACCACGCGCGTACTCAGCCAACGCGCCGCCGCATCCGTCGCAGCCAGTTTCACCGCGACCTGATCGGCAATGTAGAGATCGGTCAGCGCGTTGACGATGCGGGCACTTTTCGCCGCCTCGGTGGTGCCGACGGCGACCGAAAACACCAGGCTGTCCGGCGCCACGGTCACATCCAGCGCGCGCATCAGCGCGTTGATCGCCCCATTGCGCCCGGCCTCGGGCGGCAGTGGCGCCGGCGGCGGCACCAGGCCCGCCCGCACCAGCGCCCCTTTCACCCAGGCCTTTGCCGAGAACCGCGGCGGCGGGCGCAGGGTGGCGTTGAACTCGGGGTCGGTATCCAACGCCAGCTCGTCCACCAGCCGGGTGACCAGCGCGCGGGAGCGCAGCACCGCCACCTGCGAGTTCAGCACCTGATCGTCGCGGCCCAGCCCCGGCAGGACCGCACCCAGGTCGATCATGGTCTGTTCCTGGGGTTCCAGCATCAGGGTCGCATGGGTCCGATAGATCGGCGTCGCAACGTAGTAAGCATAGATCCCGCCGATCAGCAGCGCCGCGATCAGCCCCGCGAAGGCGTGCCAGCGGGCGCGCCACAGCGCGCCCAGCGGCAGGCCGGGTCCTGGCGCGGCCGCCGACAGATCCGGCACCGGGATCGGACTAAGCCGAGTCACACCGGACCACCGGTCGAAGAGAGAGCAACACAAGCGCGCACGGGGCACCCACCGCCGTTCATAAACAGGCGACAGATTTTGCCCATTTGGTGAAGACTTAGTTAACGAAATAAAAATTCATTAATTAATATGAATTTCAGATTTTATTCATCTGTTATTCTGATCTTTACCGAACAAAACGTAAATCACGGGCACAGTGAGTCAGATGTATACGCTTGAGCAATCGCGAATCGGGCCGTCGGGCCGTTTGGTTTCTTCTTCAAACCCGCGTATGGCCGATCCGCTGAAGCGGTCTGTCGATCTGACGCTGGTTCTATCCACGGCCATCCTGTGGCTGCCCCTGATCGCGGCACTGGCGACGGCGGTGTGGCTGGTCGGCGGGCGGCCGTTTTTCGGCCATGTCCGCGTCGGGCGTGGCGGCGCGGCGTTTCGCTGTTGGAAGCTGCGGACCATGGCTTGCGACGCCGATGCGGTCTTGCGCACCCATCTGGCCGAGAACCCGGCCGCAGCGGCGGAATGGGCGCAAACGCGCAAGCTGCGCCGCGACCCGCGGGTCACATGGTTGGGTGGGGTGCTGCGTGCCTCCAGCTTGGATGAACTGCCGCAGCTTTGGAATGTGCTGCGTGGCGACATGTCCCTGGTCGGCCCGCGCCCGATCACACGGCAGGAATTGCGCGACTACGGCCCCGGTGCGGTGGCCTATACCGCCGTGCGCCCCGGGATCACCGGCCCGTGGCAGGTGCGCGGCCGCAATCGGTTGAGCATGGCCGAACGCCGCGCCTATGACGTGGAGTATGCCCAGACCTGGTCGCTGGGCGGCGACATGCGGATCCTTTTTCGCACCGCGATCGTGGTACTTGCCGGCACCGGACTTTAGGCACCGGTCACGGAGGGGTTTCAAAGCCCGCGCTGCCACGGTATCGGGTGGCGGAACATCGGCCCCGTGGCTCAACTGGATAGAGCAGTCCCCTCCTAAGGGACAGGTTACAGGTTCGAATCCTGTCGGGGTCGCCAGAACGGGCGCCGCGCGCGCCGCAAGGCAATGGGCACGGGGGCGAAGGTGCAGCGGCTATTTCTTCCGGTCCGACGCGGTGCATCGGTGGTGATCTTCGAACATCGCGAAATGCCCGAAGAAAAGCGCTGGGAATTCGTCGCCGCCGCCATCCAACCGGAACCCGACGCGCCGCTGGAGCGGACGCAGGCGGTGGGCCTGGATCAGGCCGCGATGGCGCAGGCCGCTGAAATGGCCGCGCGGATCGACGCGGTGGAAAAGTCCCTGGCCGGCACCCGATTGTTCGACGAACGCAGCATCGTGGCGGCGCTGTACCGCCCGACCAGCGGCGCGGTCATCGAGAGCTCCGTGCTGCTGACGGTAACGCTTTATCTGCAGTTCACCCGCCAAACGCTGGTCTATGAAAGCGCGCTGCAACGCTATGAGCAGCGGACGCCGGAGGAGCGCGTCGAAGCGGGGATGAGCGGGTCGATCTATCTGAGCCTGCTGAAACGCCACGATCTGGCGCGTGCGCAGGCCATTCTGGACGACGACAATCCGGTGATCGAAACCAAGGGAAGCCGGAACCGGGAATGGGCCTATGTGCACGGGCTGATAGGCACGATCCGCGAACGCAGCGACCAATTCGAACAGGCGCTGGCGCATCTGGAAAAGGCCGTGGCGATCAACGCCGCCGCCGGCACCTGGCGCCGCATCGCCAATATCCGCGCCGATCTGGGCGACCGCGACGGCGCGATAGCCGGCATGCTTCGGGCCGAAGCGATCGAGCCGCTGCCGCCTTTTGCTGCAAAGCGGGTCGCTGGCTGGCTGATGGATCTCAACCGGCCCAATGAGGCGCGCGTCTGGGTCAACCGCGCGGAAGAACGCGGCGCGCAGGATACCGTGGCACTGCGCACCCGGCTGGCGGCGGCGCAATGAGCGCCGCCGACCCGCGGCGAGACAGGCAAGGGCCGGGCTGATGCGCATCTGCTTTGTCGCGCTGGAGATCCTGGGCCCGTTCACCGGCGGCGGCATCGCCACCGCGCTGGCCGGCCAGGCCGAACATCACGCCGCCGCGCATGACGTCACCGTGCTCTACGTCCACCCCGACCTGTCGGCGGAGGATGGCGAAAAGTGGCGGCTATTCTATGCCGAACGCGGGATCCGGTTCATCCGGGCGCAGTTCGATACGTTCTATGTGCAAGACAACCTGCCCAAACGCTCCTTCGCGGTGAAGGAGTACCTGGAAGCCTGGGATGAGAATTTCGACGTCATCCTGTTCCACGAATACCTGGGCCTGGGCTATTACACCGCGTTGTCGCGGCAGTTGGGACTGAACTTTCAGCACACCCATATCGGCACCGTCATCCATGGCCCGTCTGAATGGGCGCGGCCGCTGAACCTGGTGACCGAGTACCCGCGCGACCTGCCGCTTTACGAAATGGAGCGCAAACAGGCCGAGTATTCCGATTTCGTCGTGGCGCCCAGCGATCACATACTGGATTGGTGCCGCGAACAGGGCTGGGCCCTGCCGGCGGATTCGCGGGCCATCAGCAACCTGTTACCGCATCGGGTGGATGCGCATACCGGGCTGACGCAAGGCGCGCAGGTGACGCGGATCGAGGAGGTGGTCTTCTTCGGCCGGCTGGAGGTGCGGAAGGGCTTTTTCACCTTCCTCGATGCCATATCGTATCTGCACAAGAACGACCTGACACTGCCCCGCAAAGTGTCGTTCCTGGGTGCGCTTTGCACCAACTCGGATCGCAACTCTGCCAGTACTGTGCTGGAATATGCCGAGAACTGGCGCTGTGACGTGCAGCTTCTGAACAATTTCGACCATGAGCGGGCGATCCGCTATCTGGTCGACCGCCGGCCGCTGACGGTGGTGCCGTCGATGGACGAGTCCTTCGGGCTGACGGCCTATGAGTGCCTCAGCTTCGGTGTACCGACGCTGATCGCCGACCGCGGCGCGCTGAAGACGCTGCCGGCTCCACCGGAACGCGACGCTGTTCTGGTGGAGCCCCGCGCGAACCTGCTGGGCCAGCGCATCGCCGCCGCGCTGAGCGATGGCCACCCGATCGCCGCGGTCGATCCGCTGCATGTGGAAGCGCCGCGGGCCTGGGACGCGCTGCTGGCCGATCTGGCCGGAACGCCGGCGCGCCCGGTCGACCCCTGGGGCCGCACGGTGCAGATCGACGCGCTGACGGCGCAGGCCTCGGGCGCCACGCCGCTGCCCCAGGTCAAACCGGATCAGTTGGACCGCGCGCCCAAGGTCTCGGTCATCTTGGTGCACCACAACAGGCCCGAGACGCTGCGGCCGGCCTTGGAAAGCCTGCTGGTACAGACCTATGAGAATATCGAGATCGTCATCGTCGATGACGGCAGCCAGTCCGCGAAATACGCCGCGGTTGAGGCACTGGTGAGCGGCTGCGCCGACCCTCGGATCCTGCTGGTGCGGCAGGAAAACAAGTATCTGGGCGCGGCGCGCAATTTCGGCGTGTCGCAGTCGAGCGGCGCGTATCTGATGTTCATGGATGACGACAATGTGGCGCTGCCGCACGAAGTCGAAACCTTCGTGACCGTCGCCACGCGGTCGGGCGCGGATGTGCTGAACACGCCTTCGCGCCTGTTCCGCAGCGCCGGCGAGGACCGCATCCACTACGACCTGTACCTGCCGGTCGGCCCCTCGCTGCAATTGGCGCTGTTGTCGAACACATTCGGCGACGCCAATGCGCTGGTTCGGCGCGAGACGTTCGAGATGGTTGGCGGCTTCACCGAGGAGTACGCGGTCGGCTGCGAGGACTACGAGTTCTTCACCCGCGCCTTTCTGGCCGGGGCGCGGATGCAGCTGGTGCCCGAGATCATCTTCGACTACCGCGCCGACGACGACAGCATGATGAACGAGCTGAACTCCGGCAAATACATCATCAACCAGACCCGCGGCGTTCGCGCGCTGATGACCAGCCACCGGCATGTCGATCTGACCCAGCTGCGCGGGCTGATGCGGATCGGCTTTTTTTCCGGTATCGAAGAGGAATACGGCTACTGGACGCAGCAAAACACCGACCGCCGCCGGCATGGCGCGCTGGAGGATGAGCTGGCGCAGTTCCGCCATCGGCCGAACAGCGCGGGGGCGGCGAAGGTCGTGGTCAAGCTGCTGGTCGCCCATGGTCAGGTGCGCGAGGCGATTGCGTTCATGGAACGCAATGCCATCGTGCCCGAGGAACATATGCTGCGTCAGATGCAGTCGATGCTGGCGAAATACGAACGGCGCGGCGTGAATGCCGGCGTGCAGCCCAATATCCTGGTCAACGGCGCGTTCGAGTTCTGGGATCTGGGCGCTCGGCACGAAGGTGTCGCCCCCTACAGTGCCATCGCCAATGGCTGGCTCATGCCGTCTTCGAAACGGCGTGGGACGCTGATCGCGAGCCAAGAGAGGGACAACGCGCTGTTCGGGCTGTCGCGCTCTCGGGTGGCGTATTTCCTACGGCTGGACCTGGGCGCGGCCGATCCGGGCGGATACTGCAATCTGTGCCAGCGCATGACCGATCTGGGTCGGCTTCTGGAAAACGAGGTCGAGCTGACCGGGCTGGTGCGGTCCTCCAGCCCAGGCCCGTTCGATTGCTTCATCCGGGTCGCCTATACCCACGGGACCGAGGATTTTCACGATGTCTGGCCAGAGAAGTCGCATTGGACGTCGGTGGAGTGGCAGATGATCACCTGCCGGTTCGATCTGACCGGCTTCAGCTTGGACAAGGTGACCGACCGGACGGTGATCACCCTGTTCATCGGTGTCCCCAAGGAGGACCCGCAGCGGTTGGATATCGCCGATCTGGTGCTGCTGCCCTATGGCGAGGCCGGCGCCCTGGCACCCTATCTGCGCGAGAACGAACGCAGCCGCGCGCAACGCAGCCTGTTTTCCACCGGTAAGGATGGGCGCTGCCGTCCGTTGGGCCGGCGGAACATGCGCATGGATTTGCCCGCGGCGGCGCGCGGGCGGATGAACGATTTCGTATACATGGACGTGCGGTCCTCGGTCGTTCTTGCCCTGAACGATGGCAGTTTCCTGGAGCTCAACGTGACCGAGGCGAATTGGCGCTCCGCCGATGAGGCCGCGGGCACCGATGGCTATGTGCATTTGGTGGTCGACCGGGATGTCGATCAGCCCGGTGTGGCGATGAAGGACTTTTTGGTGGTGTTGGGCGGTGTGGTGCACTGACCGCGTGCGGTGCGCCGCGTGAGCGCGCTCCTGATCCGCAATGCCCGCGTGGTGGCGACCATGGACGATGCCGGCAGCGAGTTGGCGGATGCCGACATCGTGCTGCGCGACGGGCGCATCGTTGGGTTCGATGCCGCGGCCGCCGGCGATGCGGCGGTGCTGGATGCGACCGGCTGCGTTGTGACGCCCGGGCTGATCAACACCCATCACCACATGTTCCAAAGCCTGACCCGCGCCGTACCGGCGGGCCAGGATGCGCCGCTGTTCGACTGGCTGCGCGCGCTCTACCCGATCTGGGCGCGGATGGGGCCCGAGGATATCTTCGTGTCCACCCAGTTGGCACTGGCAGAGCTGGCGCTGTCGGGCTGCACGCTGAGCGCGGATCATCTGTACTTGTTTCCGAACGGCGCGCGGCTGGATGACAGCATTGCCGCGGCGGCCCAGATCGGACTGCGGTTTCACCCAACGCGCGGGTCGATGAGCATCGGCCAAAGCGCCGGCGGCCTGCCCCCCGACGCGTTGGTGGAGGCGGAGCCGCAGATCCTGAACGATACGGTTCGCGTGATTGACACGTTTCACGATCCGCATCCCGACGCGATGGTTCGGGTCGCCGTCGCGCCCTGTTCGCCCTTCTCGGTCAGCCAGGGCTTGATGCGCGACAGCGCCGCATTGGCCCGCGACAAGGGCGTGCGGCTGCACACGCATCTGGCCGAAAACGACCAGGACATCCAGTTCAGCCAAGATCGCTTCGGTTGTCGGCCGGGGATCTATGCCGAGGACCTGGGCTGGGTGGGGTCGGACGTTTGGCACGCCCATTGCATAAAGCTCGATACGCGGGAGATCGCGCTCTTCGCCGGCACCGGCACCGGGGTCGCGCATTGCCCGTGCTCGAACGCGCGGCTGGCTTCGGGCATCGCGCCGGTGATGGCGATGACCGCCGCGGGTGTTCCGGTGGGGCTGGGCGTGGATGGGTCTGCCTCCAACGACAGCGGTCATCTGCTGGCGGAGGCGCGTCAGGCGGTGCTGATGCAGCGGCTGGCCGGCGGTGCGGCGGCGATGGGCGCGCGCGCCGCACTGCGGTTGGCAACGCGCGGCGGTGCAGCGGTGCTGGGGTGGCCGGAGGCGGGGCAGATCGTGCCCGGGGCGCTGGCCGATCTGGCGGTCTGGGACACGGCCGCGCTGCCGCTGGCTGGCGCCTGGGACCCGGTGGCGTCGCTGGTTTTGTGCGGCCCGCCGCCGGTGCGCGATCTGATCGTGGGGGGGCGGCCAGTCGTACGGGACGGGCGGTTGCTGACCGCCGACACGCGCGCCATCGCCGGCCATGCCGCGGCCCGTGTGACGGCGCTGATGGCATGAGCCTGCGTGCTTTTCGCCCGCCGGCATTCCTGCTAGACCGGCACATCTTTACGCCAAGGCCCTCAAAACGCCCATGACCTCCTCCGACACCGGGCCGAACCTGGATCTTCCCACCGTCATTGTCAGCGATGCCCTGGCCGAGGCCGATTTGCCCTGCCGGGTGATCGGCCTGGGAACCTGGCGCGAAAGTCTGATCGCGCTGCCTGAGGCCGGCCTGGCGCTGGCCGGGCCGCCGCCGGTGGGTCTGGCGTTGACCGAGCAGGACCGCGCTACGGTGGACGCGCCTCTCACCGCACTGCTCACGGCGGCAGAGATCGTTGTGGAAACCGTGGTGACGCCGGCGGATTTGCCCAAGGCAGTGCTGACGCTGATGGCACGTCACCACGCCCGGCTTCAGCGGCAGTCCGGGTCCGACCGCGCGGCGTTGGCGCAGATGCGCGTCACCCACATGCAAATGCAGGAAGATTTCGCCGAGGTCGAAGCCTGGCTCAGCGAAGCGTTGACGCCGCGCTACAAGCTTGCCCGGCGTTGGTCGGTCGGGCCCGACAGTGTTCCGCTGACAGCCAAGCGGCTTGTTCAACCGCTGCCGGTTCCGGCCCGCGGGCTTTTGGTGGTCGATGTCCATATCGCAGAAGCTGACGGCGGAACGCTTTATGCCGAACTTTGCCGGCCTGACGGGCCCGCGCTTGCGGATACTTCGGCACAGGCGGAGTTGCATGAGGGATGGGTCCGCTTGGTGTTGCCGCGCGCCCCGGGCGGCGCATTGCAGGATTGCGCGCTTGCGGTATGGAGCGATGCGTCCGCCCGCATTTCCTTGACGCCGCCCCAACCCTTTACCGATCTGCACCTGCGCGAAGGCTCCGGCACGTTGGCGTTGCAGCTTTTTCAAACGCTGCCCGGCCGGCCGGGTCCGCCGCTCCACCGTGCGGATCGGCCGCTGCCGGCAGACGGTCGGACGCGCCACCTGGCGCCGGCGGATTTGCCTAAGCCGCAGCGCTTGCCGCGTGCGGCCGGTTTGGCGCGGCGGTATCAAGACTATGTAAAGGTGGCGTTCTGGGAGAAGGAAAACGCGTTCTATGTGCATCCCAGCCGGCTGGGCGCCGTGGTCGCGCGGGTTCAGGGCCCGCGCGTGGACCAGTTGATCCAGGCGGCGGCCACCGTTCAACTGGCCCGTGCGGAGGCGATGCCGACACGTTTCGCGCTGGGTGTCGCACCGGTTGGGACCGTTTCCAATGCGATGCAGGCTCAGGTGCATCTGGGCGATTGGTTGGAGGTTCTGCCCGGCGAATGGGCCGATGTGTGGTGGGAACACCCCGAGGGACTGACCGGTGAGGTGGATCTTCTGCTGGCCACCGCGATGCCCGGCAAGCCCTATAACGACCTGGCCGATGCGCTGTTCCGGGGCTTTCGGCTGACCACCCGCCACGCGCCGTGACCGCGCCCTTTGCCATCATTGTTCCCGTCTATCGCCACAGCGCGCTGGCGGGCGAGGCGATTGCCACGGCGCTCGACACCGGGCCGGTCGCCGTGGTGGCGGTGGACGATGGCTGCCCCTATCCCGAGACACGGGCGATGCTGGCAGGCTGGTCGGCCCGCGCGCCGGGCCGGTTCTTTGAGCTGCACCAGCCCAATCGCGGTCTGTCGGCGGCGCGCAATCTGGGGGCTGACTTCGCCATCGGCCATTGGCCGGATCTGGAGGCGCTGTTCTTTCTGGACGCGGATAACCGGCTGGACCCGCACAGCGGCGCGCTATTTGGCGATCTGCTTGCCGCTCATCCCGAGGACGATTGGTTCTACCCGAATTTCGACATGTTCGGCCTGCACCAGAACCACCATAATGGCGGCCCGTTCTCCATCGCGCTGCTGGCCGCCGGCAATCAATGTGAAGCCGGCAGCCTGCTGCGGCGCCGGGTCTGGGAGGCCGGCATTCGGTTCGACGAGACGTTGCGCGCAGGCTACGAAGACTGGGACTTCTGGCTGCAGGCGGCGGAAAGGGGATTTCGCGGTCGGCCCGTGCGGCAGTCTTTCTTTCGCTATCGCAAGCGGCCGGAAAGCATGTTGGCCGGATCCCATACCGACGACGCCCAGATCCGCGCGAAGCTGCACGCCAAGCACCGCTGGATCTATGGCCATGATCGGATAGCGCGTGCGGCGGCATCGATCTGCGACCGCTATGCGGTCATCGAAACCGGCGACCCGAACTCTGCCTGGACATGTACCGACCCGGGCAAACGCCAGGCGTCGACGATGGACGAACTGTTCGAAGGCTTCCATCGCGCGCAGGTGCGTGGCGCGAGCGTTTGGCAACCGACGCAATGGGTCATCTCTCGGCCCGGTATTTTGGACGCGCTTGCCGAGCGGGGGTTGGCGCAGTCCGTGCTGTGGCATCTGCAAACGGGTTTGCGGACCGCGGATATCTCGGTCGCGCGGGTGCGGCCGCATCCGACGGGTCGGCGCCATCTGGAACAGTTTCCTCCGCCGGAGATAGTTGCCCCGCGGAACAGCGAAACGGATGGTCGGACCCGCGCTATGCGTCGGCAGGAGCGGGCGCGGGAAAACGCCAGGCGAAAGGCGGCGTTGGCGGACGCGGATATCCTGATGGTCTCCGCCGCACGGCTTGGCCAGTGGCAATTGGCGAAAAGGCGACGTGAACCGGCGGATCGCCTTGCCGCCGCGGATGTCGGGCTTCTGCAGCTTGACCTGGATCCGCCTGACTGGAGCCGCACCGGTGCCGCCCCCTACGGTGTGTTGGCAGATGTCCTGACGCGGCTCGGGGCCGATACGGGCCACCGGGCCCATCTGGAGACGTTTGCAGGCTGGCGAAACGATCCGCATGTGCCGGCGCCGCGCGATATCGACGCCATTCTCGCCACGCATGGGTCCGGCGCGGCGCCTTTTCCGGTGGTCGGGCGGGATGATGAGTTGGCCATCGGGTTCGTCGTGCCGATCTTCGATTTCGGCGGTGCC
This sequence comes from Pseudomonadota bacterium, assembly GCA_039180525.1. Lineage (GTDB taxonomy): Bacteria > Pseudomonadota > Alphaproteobacteria > Rhodobacterales > Rhodobacteraceae > Halovulum. Next base: position 26,656 of record JBCDDF010000003.1, on the reverse strand, counting down.
GAAAAATGCGCGGTCGCGTTGGCTTCGGCCCTGACCGAGCGCGGTGTGGCCTGCCACTTGTTCGTCTACGGCAATGCGCCGATGAGTGCGGAGGCCTGGTTGACGGCGCCCTTCCGCAGCATCCACCAGGTGAATGACTGGCATCTGCGCCGCTGGCGCGATGGCGCCTATCTGGGCACCACCATGCCGGCCGAACTGCCGCAGTCTTTGCTGCAGCAGATCATCGCGCCACTCCTGGGTATGGACGCGGTGGTCGCCACCGGCACGGCGGCGCTGTTCCATGGGCTGTCGACCCTGCGGCGCGCGGGGGTGTTCGTGGCCTCCTGGGAACATCTGATGGAACAGACCGTCTATCACCGCCCTTATGGCACGCCCAATCTGGGCGTCGCTTACGAGGGCGGGCTGGATCGTATCCTGACCTGTTCCAATGCGTTGGCCGACTGGATGGCGGGCCAGGGAGTGCCGCGCGCCAAGCTTTTGCCGCTGCCCAATGGTCCCGGCTTTCCGCTGGCCGCGAAGGATGCCACGGCGGCGCGGGACGGGCGGCAGGCGCTGGCCGCTGCGCCGCTGCGGGTCGGGTTTCTGGGCCGGTTCGACGCGCAAAAGGGCGCGGATCGGTTCCTGGCCATCGCGCAGGCCTGCCGCGACCTGCCGCTGACGTTTTCCATGACTGGCGGCGCGGTCGTCGGGCAGGCCGATCTGACACCGCCGGGCTGGATCGAATGCCATCCGGCGGCCTATGGCACCGATGCCCTGAATGCGGCTTTCGACCGGATCGATGTGTTGTTGATGCCTTCCCGCGCGGAGGGATTGCCGCTGACCATCATGGAGGCGCAGCGCGTCGGTGTGATCCCCGTGGCCGCCGATGTCGGCGCGGTGGCCGAGGCGATCCGCCCTGGCGAAACCGGTTACCTGCTGCAAAGCGCGGACATCGTTGCAGAGGCGATCGCGCTTTTGACCCATCTTTCGCAAGATCCGGCCGCGGCGCGGGCGATGATCGCGCCAGCGGCCGGCATCCCGGATCGCTGGGCCGCGAATGCGGAGGCGTTTTTGGCAGCCCTCCCAGCCCGGACGGGTGCCGGCGAACGCGGCAAGCCTCCCGCCGCTTAGGCCAGTGCCAGTGCCGAGGGGCTGGCGGCTATCGGCCGTGAGCGACGGGTTCAAGCGTGGCCAGAAACGCCGTCAGCCGATCCAGCGCCTCGGCCAAGGCGGCGCTGTCGGCGGCGAAACTCATGCGAAAGCAGGGTGAGGCGCCGAAGGCCGCGCCGCCGACCACACCCAGATCGCACCGATCGAGCAAGGCGTCCACGAAAGCGGTCTCGTCGCCGATGACCAGGCCGCCCGGTCCGCGCGCGCCGATCCAACCGGCGATGCCGACAAAGACGTAGAAGGCGCCCTCGGGCCGGGTGACGGTCAACCCGGGCAGCGACTCGAGCCGGTCGCAAACCATCTGCCGGCGCTGGGCGAAGGCCGCCAATTGCGTCGCGACGCAGGTCTGGTCGCCGTTCAACGCTGCCACGGCGGCGGCTTGAGATAACGCGCTAGGATTGGTGGTGGATTGCGATTGCAGCACCCGCATCGCACGGATCAGATCCACCGGCCCGGCGGCATAGCCCAGCCGCCAGCCGGTCATTGCATACGCCTTGGAGACGCCGTTGACGGTCAGAACCCGATCGCCCAGGTCAGGGCAAACCGCCGCCAGCGTTTCGAACGGCCGATCATCATAGCGGATGTGTTCATAGATGTCGTCGCAGATCACCAGGATATCGGGCCGGTCCGCCAGTGCCGCGCCCAGGGTCTGATAGGCGTCCGCATCCAGCATGGCGCCGGTGGGGTTGCAGGGGCTGTTGAGCAAGATCGCGCGGGTCGCGGGGCCGATGCGGTCCGCAATCGCCTGGATGTCCGGGCGAAACCCCTGCGCCGGATCGCCCGGCACCAGAACCGGCACCCCGCCGGCGAGTTTCACGATGTCGGGATAGCTGACCCAGGAGGGGGTGGGGATGATCACCTGGTCGCCCGGTCCAACCACGGCGAGGATGGCGTTGAAAATCGCCTGTTTGGCACCTGTAGAGGCGATCACCTGGTCGGGCGCGAAGGTCAGCCCGTTCTCGCGCGCAAACTTCGCGGTGATCGCGTCCTTCAGCGCCGCGGTTCCGTCGACCGCGGTATAGCGCGTGGCCCCGGCCCGCATCGCGGCGATGGCCGCCTCTTGAATATGCGCCGGCGTGTCGAAATCGGGTTCGCCCGTGGTCAAAGAGATCACCGGCCGCCCTGCCGCCTTTGCCGCCGCCGCCCGCGCCATCGCCGCAGCGGTGGGCGAGGCCTGGATACGGGACATGCGCTCGGCAAACGGGGTCATGTGATCGGTGGCCTTCGGCTGCGGTTCACGCCCCGCTAGCCGGTTTTGCGGCGGCTGGGTAGCGGAAACTCGAACGCGCGGCGCTGGATCAGCCGGCTCGCAACCCGCGCAGCGCCGCCAGCAGCCCTTGGGTGGAGCCGTCCTTGGCCGCGGCATCGCCGCCTTCGACCAGCGGCAGCATCTCCTGGGCCAGAACCTTGCCCAGTTCGACGCCCCATTGATCGAAGGAGTTAATGCCCCAAAGCACGCCTTCGACGAACACGCGGTGTTCATAAAGCGCGATGATGCGGCCCAGCATGTCCGGGGTCAGGTGCCGGTAGAGCAGCGTCACCGAGGGACGATTGCCGGGAAAGACGCGGTGCGGGGTGTCGGCCTCCAGGCGGCCGCGCATCAGTGCCTCTGACTGGGCCAGGCAGTTTGACACCAACAAGTCGTGTTGATGCGAAAGCGCGGGCTCATGGCCTTGAGCCGCGACCAGAAACTCGCAGGGCACCACCCGGGTGCCCTGGTGGATCAATTGGTAAAATGCGTGCTGGCCATTGGTCCCCGGCTCGCCCCAGACGATGGGGCCGGTCGCGTGCGGTACGGGGCTGCCGTCGAGCGTCACGCGTTTGCCGTTCGATTCCATGTCCAGTTGCTGCAGATAGGCCGGCAGGCGCAGCAGCCGCTGATCGTAGGGCAGCACGGCTCGGGTGTCATAGCCGCAGATATTGCTGTGCCACACCCCCACCAGCGCCAGCAGCACGGGCAGGTTCCGGTCGAGCGGTGCGTTGCGGAAATGGGCGTCCATCGCCGCGCCGCCGGAAAGAAACCGGCCGAAATCCTCTGGCCCCACGGCCAGCATCAGGCTCAACCCGATCGGGCCCCAGACCGAATAGCGCCCGCCGACCCAATCCTCGAAGCCAAAGACCCGGGCCGGATCGATACCGAAATCGTCGGTCTTGTCCACGGCCGAGGACAGGGCGGCAAAATGCCCGCCCGGGTCGTCCACCGATCCCCCAAGCCAGGCGCGCGCGGTCTCCGCATTGGTCATGGTCTCGATGGTGGTGAAGGTCTTGGAAGCGACGATCACCAGCGTGGTTGCGGGGTCGAGCCCCTTCAGCACGTCATGGATATGCGCGCCGTCGACATTGGAGACGAAATGCGTGCGCGGCCCATCGTGATAAGGCGCCAGCGCAAGCACCGCCATGACCGGGCCCAGATCGGACCCGCCGATGCCGATATTGACGACATCGGTGAAGCGCGCACCGCCGGGCGCGGTGATCTGCCCGGACCGGACGCCCTGTGCGAATGCCTCCATCCTGGCGCGGGTGGCGCGCACCTGGGGCATGACATCCTGGCCGTCGACCCGGATCGGTGTGTCGGCCTGGTGCCGCAGCGCGGTGTGGAGGACGGCGCGGTCCTCTGTCGTGTTGATCTTCTCACCGGCGAACATGGCGTCGCGCCTCGCCTCGACGCCGGCCTCGGCTGCCAGGCGCAGCAGCAGCGTCTTGGCCTGGCCGTCGATGGCGGTTTTTGAATAGTCGAGCGTCAGGTCGTCCAGCTTGGCGGAGAACTCGGCGAACCGGTCGCCCAGGTCGAACAGATCTTCGATCCGAGTGGTCTCATTGGCGGCGCGATGGGCGCGCAACTCGTCCCAAAGGGTCATCTATCGCTCCAGTTTCGCAGCGTCGCGGGCCAGGGTCTCGATCCCCGCCCAATCGCCGGCGGCCAGTCTGTCCTTGGGCGCGACCCAGGACCCGCCGGCGCAGAGCACGTTGGGCAGGCTCAGATAGTCCGCGGCGTTGGCCGGGCTGACACCGCCGGTGGGGCAAAAGGCGATCTGCGGCAGGGGCGCGCCGATGGCTTTCAGGGCCGCCACCCCGCCGGAGGCTTCGGCGGGGAAGAATTTCAGGAAGTCGTAGCCGGCTTCGAGCAGTGCCATCGCCTCGGTCACGGTCGAGGCGCCGGGCAGCAATGGCAGGTCTTCGGCCTCGCAAGCGGCGCGCAAGGCGGGTGTGGCGCCGGGGCAGACGCCGAAGCTGGCGCCGGTGGCCTTTGCGGCCCGAACGTCCTGCGGCGTGACCAGCGTGCCGGCGCCCACGACACCGCCGGGAACTTCGGCCATGGCGCGGATCGCATCCAGCGCGGCGGGCGTGCGCAGGGTCACCTCCAGCGCCGGCAGGCCGCCGGCGATCAGTGCTTCGGCCAGCGGGCGGGCTTGGGTGGCATCGTCGATGACCAGCACCGGCACGATCGGCGCGAGGGCAGCGACTTCGCGGGTTTTTTTTGTAGCGTCAGAGGGGGTGATCATGTCGGGGGTCCTAGCCTAGACGGGTTTGGTCGGGCGCTGCCCTCAGTGTCCTTGCACCGGCACTGGCGACAAAGCGAGAGGCCCCGGCGCGGGGGCCGGGGCGCGTAGCATCCGGTTTGCCACCCGCACCACGCGTCCCGGGCGTGACCCGGGACCTCGCCGCCGGGGCGCTTACCACAGGGTTTTCTCCGCCCGGGCGGGCCAGGCGGCGTCATAGGCGGTGCCGTCGATTTCCGCCTTCGACATCGCCTCCAGGATCTGGCCGGGCGTTGGGAGCGTCGCGGCATCGACAAATCCGCCCTGCCAGAGACCGGCGCGCTTTACCGCCCGGGCGCATTGAAAATAGATCTCGCCCACCGTGATCACGATGACCGAGCGTGGTTCCGTGCCGTCCATCGCGAAACGGGTCAGCAGGGCCCGGTCGACGCTGAGCCGCGCGGTGCCGTTGACCCGGATGACGGTCCCCGACCCCGGCACCAGCAGCATCAGCGACACGCGTGGGTCGCGGATGATGTTGCGCAGGCTGTCGATGCGGTTGTTGCCGCGCCGATCGGGCAGCGCCAGTGTGGTATCGTCCAGCACCGTGACCACCGGGCCGTCATCGCCGCGCGGGCTGCAATCCAGCCCCTCCGGCCCCACCGTCGCCAAGCCGCAAAACGGTGCTGCCTCGATCCAGGCGCCGTATTCGGGGGTCACCCGGTCGGCGACCTTGACCGTGGAGGCCAGGCCCGGCGTGCCATAGCGCGCCTCCAGACCCTCCAGCGTGTCGATCCAGCCGGTCATAGCAACGCACACGCCCCCTGCTCTGCGCTGCAGACCGCGTCGCGAAAGGCCTGGAACATCTCTCGCCCCGTGCCGTGGCCGTTCGACGTCAGATCCGGCATCGTCACATCCCGTTCCAGCACCGCCGCGTCGGAAACCTCCAGCACGCCGGCCACGGCATCCACGCGCACGATATCGCCGTCGCGCAGCCTGGCCAATGGGCCGCCATCCAAAGCCTCCGGGCTGACATGGATCGCCGAGGGCACCTTGCCGCTGGCGCCCGACATCCGGCCATCGGTGACGAGTGCGATCTTGAGCCCGCGATCCTGCAGCACCGCAAGGATCGGCGTCAGCGAATGCAATTCGGGCATCCCGTTTGCTTTGGGACCCTGATAGCGGACCACGACGACGGTGTCCGCGGTAAATTCGCCAGCCTTGAATGCCGCCTTGACCGCCTCCTGATCCTGAAACACCCGCGCCGGTGCCTCGATCACATGACGTTCGGGTGCCACGGCAGAGACTTTCATGACCCCGGTGCCCAGATTGCCGCTCAGCCGCTTCATACCGCCGGTGGGTTGGAACGGGTTACCTGCGGGGCGCAGGATCTTGTCGTTCAGGGTATCGCCGGTGCCGTCCCGCCAGCGGATCTCTCCATCGACCAGCTTGGGCTCCTGAGTATATCGCGCCAGCCCGTCGCCCATCACCGTGCGGGTGTCGGGATGCAAGAGCCCGGCATCGAGCAATTCGCCGATCATGAAGCCAAGCCCGCCGGCGGCGTGGAAATGGTTTACGTCCGCCAGCCCGTTGGGATAGACGCGCGCCATCAGCGGAGTAGCGTCGGAAAGCTTGGCGAAATCCTCCCAATCCAGCACCACGCCGGCGGCGCGGGCCATGGCGATGAGGTGGATCAGCAGGTTGGTCGAGCCGCCAGTCGCCATCAGCCCCACGATCCCGTTCACCCATGTGCGTTCGTCCAGGATGTCGCTGACCGGCGTGTAGTCATTTCCCAGATCGCTGATCGCCAGCGCGCGTTTGGCGCCCGCGGCGGTCAATGCATCGCGGAGCGGCGTGCCAGGGTTGACGAAACTGGCGCCGGGCAGGTGCAGCCCCATGAACTCCATCAGCATCTGATTGGTGTTCGCTGTGCCGTAGAAGGTGCAGGTGCCGGGCCCGTGATAAGAGGCCATCTCAGCCTCCATCAGTTTATCCCGCCCGACCTCTCCGGCGGCGAATTTTTGGCGCACCTTGGCCTTTTCGTCATTGGGCAGACCGCTGGTCATGGGTCCGGCGGGCAGGAAGACGGCCGGGACATAGCCGAAACTCGCGGCGGCCATGATCAGCCCCGGCACGATCTTATCGCAGACGCCAAGATAGACCGCGGCGTCGAAGGTGTTGTGGCTGAGCCCCACGCCCGCGGCCAACGCGATCACGTCCCGCGAGAACAGGCTGAGTTCCATCCCCGCCTGGCCTTGGGTGACGCCGTCGCACATCGCCGGGACCCCGCCCGCGACCTGGGCGGTGCCGCCGGCCTCGCGCGCGGCCTGTTTGATCAGGTCGGGATATGTCTGGAACGGCTGATGCGCCGACAGCATGTCGTTATAGGCCGTGATGATGCCAATGTTACCTGCGGAGTGTTCCGCCAGCCGGCCCTTGTCGTCACCCATGGCGGCATAGGCATGGGCCAGGTTGCCGCAGGACAGATGCGCCCGTCGCGGACCCTGGTCGCGCGCCCGTGCCATGCGGTCCAGGTACTGGCCGCGCAGATCGCGGGAGCGGTCGCGGACCGCCTGCGTCACATGGTGAAGGGTATCGTGCAGCGTCATCGAACACTCCTTCGTCAGATGTAGGATGGGTTTTCAACCCATCTGTTTCGCGTGCGTGATGGGTTAGAAACCCATCCTACGCCTCGACCTCGCGCCAACGGCGGCCATCGCGGTGCAGCAGCGCCAACGCATCCTCGGGGCCCGAACCGCCGGGGTCATAGGGCTCTGGCCGGTCGCCGGTTTCGTCCCAGGCGGCGATGATGGCATCGGTCCAGGCCCAGGCGGCCTCGACCTCGTCGCCACGCATGAAGAGCGTCTGGTTGCCGCGGATCACGTCCATAACCAGGCGTTCATAGGCATCCGCCACACGTGCCGCGCCGTCGCCCAGCGCGTCGGCGAAGGTCATGTCAAGTGGCGCCTCGCGCAGGCGCATGCCACCGGGGCCCGGGTCCTTGATGGTCATGCGCAGCGTGATGCCCTCATCGGGCTGCAGCCGGATGATCAGCGCGTTGCCCTTGCGGTTGGACATCTCTGGAAAGATCGAATGCGGCACGTCCTTGAAGATCACCGCGATCTCGCTAATCCGGGCGCGCAGCATCTTGCCGGTCCGCAAATAGAACGGCGTGCCGGCCCAGCGCCAATTCGACACCTGCGCCTTTAGCGCGACATAGCTTTCAGTGCGGCTGTCGGGGTCGTCGACATGCACCTGGTAACTATCGCTGTTTCCGTTGCCGCGATACTGGCCCCGCACCGTATCCGCCGGCATCACCGGATCGAGCGCGCGGATCACTTTCAGCTTTTCGTCGCGTACCGCGTCGGGATCGAACCGGGCGGGCGGCTCCATCGCCGTCAGGCATAGAAGCTGCATCATATGGTTCTGCACCATGTCGCGCATGGCGCCGGATTTGTCGTAATAGCCGCCGCGCCCTTCGACCCCTATGGCTTCGGCCACTGTGATCTGAACGTGGTCGACGTGCTGGGCGTTCCAAAGCGGTTCGAACAGTGCATTGGCGAACCGCAGCGCCATCAGGTTCTGGACGGTCTCTTTGCCCAGGTAATGGTCGATACGATAGATCTGATGTTCGTCGAAGCTGTGCGACAGTTGCGCATTCAGTTTGCGGGCCGAGGCCAGATCGTGACCCAGCGGCTTTTCCACCACGATGCGGCTTTCGGGCGTCGCCAACCCGGCATCGTGCAGGCGCCCGGCTATGGTGCCGAACAGGCCCGGTCCGACGGACAGGTAGAATGCGCGAATCGCGTCATCGCGCAGCTTGCCGGCAAGTTCCTTCCAACCGGCATCGTCGGACACGTCGAGCCGCACGTAATCCAACTGCCCCAAAAAAGCCGTGACATCGGCCTCGGGCCGCGCCTCGGGGTCGGCGATGAACTCTTCCAACGCCTCGCGGATCATCTGCTGGAACGCTTTTCGCGTCATCTTACCGCGCGCGCAGCCGATAATGCGCGCCTCGGCCGGCATCTGGCCGGCGCGGCGGCGGCGGAACAGGCTGGGCAGGATCTTGCGACGGGCCAGATCGCCGGTGCCGCCGAAAATGACCAGATCGAAAGGGTCTACCGGGATCGTGCGCGCTACCAAGGCCGGGGCCCTTTCCTGGCTGCGCCGCCTGGAGGCGACGGGGCTGCCGCGAACCCGCGGCTGTCGACAGCGAACCTATGGGCAGGGCCGGCGCTGTCAACCGTGCGAACGGCCCTTCCTCCACGATTGTGTTAGCGTTAACATCATCGCTGCTGCGACGCAACGGAAACCGCGTTCCGAAAGGCGGCGCGGTTCTTCTCCAGCGCAGGACGGGACGCCCTGCGCCAAGCGGCATAGCAGCGCCGCAGCGCCGCGAGCTCCGCGCCGAAATCGATGCCGTTGCGCAGTGTGGCCAGAGTGTCGGCGCGGTCGTGGAATGCGCGCGACAGGATCACCCAGTTCGAGCCCAGGCGCGCGTGTTCGCCCAGCACCAATTCGGCCGGTACCGCGCCCGCGCCCAGCCGCGCCACGCCGCCGATGCCGAAGGGAACGCCGGCGGCGCGCAGCGCGGCGCATGGCCGCTCCAACGAGCCGTCCGCCAAGGGCTGGAAGAGAAACTTCGCGCCCATATCGAGTGCCAGATCGTTCAGGCCGATATGCACCTGTTCGGGCACGGCGTCCTGCAAGATCTGCGGCAGCGCCGCCAATGCGCCCGCGGTTTCCGCCAGGGGGATCAGCGCGGCGCGCGCGCCCATCGCGTCGCGCAGGCGCAGCACCGGCTCGGCACTGCGGAACATCGGCAGCATCAGCGCATCGGCGCCGGCATCGAGCGCGGCCGCCACCTCTTCCGCGGACCGGTCGGACCAGGGGTTGAGCCGCGCCATCAGCCGCGCGTCGGGCACCGCTGCGCGCAGACGCGCGACATCCGCCATGACATGCGGCGATTTCCAGGTGTCCAGATGCCCCTGGCGCGCGGCTTTGCCGTCGCGTTCCAGATCGACGAACAGCATGTCGAGCCCCGCGCCCACGGCATGCGCCGCTATGCCGGGATCGGCGGTGATCATCATCGTGCAAAGCTGGGTCATGGGCGCGGCCCGATTAACGCTGGCAACAGTCCCGCGCGATAGACATTCAGCCCCGCCGTCACTGCGGCGAACAACACAAAGCCTTGGGCCGCGGCGTGCGGCCAGACCAGCGCGACGCCGGCGCCGAGCGCCAGACCGACGGAGGTGTTGACCATCAGCACCCCGGTGCGCTGGGCGGCGTTGAGCATCGTGCCCGCGATGTGTTCGACGGCGGCGAAGGGCAGTGCCCAGATAAGTACCTGCAGGATCGCCGTCAGGGCGGACACTTCCTCTGCCCCCATCGCACCGCGCTGGAACAGAAGCCGCATGACCGGTTCGCCGATCCAATAGGTCAGGATCACGCCCAGCACCGCCAATCCCAGCATAGCGGCCACGCTGCGCCGCAACAGCCGCACCGGCGGCGCCGCGGCGGCGCTGAGCGTCGGCAGCAGAACCGTCGCCAGCGGCAGGATGATCATGCTGACCGGCATTTCGTATATCCGCATCGCATAGGCAAAGACCGAAAGCGCCCCCTCGCCCTCGCTGCCGGCGATTGTGCGGAACAGAATGCGCGCCAGCACCGTCAGCCCCAGTGATACGACGCCGGCCGCGAACAGGCGGACAAACCTTACGTCGATGCCCGGGGCGGCGCGCAGGCTGGGGCGCCAGGGCGGCCGGCTGAGTGTCGTCATCAGCCCCAGCCGCACAAAGCCGGCCAGCACAATGCCGACCGTCAGCCACCCCAGAATGGCGGCGGGCGTGCTGCCGAGCAGAAGAAACGCACAGATGGTGGCGGTATAGACGACAGTGCCCAGGCCGACCCCATAGAAAACACCCCGGACATTGTGCCAAGCGCCCGCCAGGATTGCCGCCGCGCCGAACGGGATGGATGCGGCGGCCCAACGCAGATGGGGGTGGTAGGGTGCGGTCTCTGCCGGCGCCAGGGCGTTGGTCAGCAGGCCGAACACGGCGTCGGGCGCAACCGCGACGGCCACGGCGAGCAGCCCGGACACCACCATCCCGCACGTGGCGACCAGGCGAAAGCCGGCCGCCTGCTCCGCTTGCGGCTGCCGGCGCAGGGCGGGCACAAGGGCGAATGTGAAACCGCCCGTCAGAAACATCCCGACCAGAAGATCCGGCAGGGTGACCAGCACGACGGCGATGTCCGCCTCGGCGCTGACGCCCAGGCGTGCGGCCAGCAAAACCTCGCGCAGAAAGCCGATCACGCGGCCGAGCGCGATGGCGGCGCTGAAAACGAGCGTGGCGCGAAAGACGGTGCTCACGCGCGGCCGAGGGTCAGCCCTGGATGACGGATTTCAGCGCCTCCGCCAGGTCGGTGCGTTCCCAGGAAAACCCGCCGTCGGCCTCTGGCGCGCGGCCGAAATGTCCATAGGCCGCGGTGCGCTGATAGATCGCGCGGTTTAGGCCCAGATGCGTGCGGATACCCCGCGGGGTCAGCACCATGGTCTCGCGCAGCGCCGCTCCGATGCGGGCCGGATCGACCTCGCCGGTGCCTTGGGTGTCGACATAGATCGACAGCGGTTCGGGCACGCCGATGGCATAGCTGAGCTGAATGACACAGCGCCGGGCCAGCCCCGCGGCGACCACGTTCTTGGCCAGATACCGCGCGGCATAGGCCGCGGAGCGATCCACTTTGGTGGGGTCCTTGCCGGAAAACGCGCCGCCGCCATGGGGCGCCGCGCCGCCATAGGTGTCGACGATAATCTTGCGCCCAGTCAGTCCGGCATCGCCGTCCGGTCCACCGATCACGAACCGGCCGGTGGGGTTCACATGCCAGACCGTTTCCGCGTCCAGCCAGCTGTCCGGCAGAGTTTCGCGGATGTAGGGCTCCACAACCGCGCGCACGTCGTCGGAGGTCATCTCTCCATCCAGATGCTGGGTCGACAGCACCACCGTGTGGACGCGGGCGGGGCGGCCATCCCGGTACTCGATGGTCAGTTGCGATTTGGCGTCGGGGCCGAGGCTGGGTTCGGCGCCGCTGTGGCGCGCTTCGGACAGACGCTTGAGGATCTTGTGCGCATAGAGAATCGGCGCGGGCATCAACTCCGGCGTCTCGTCGGTGGCATAGCCGAACATGATGCCTTGGTCGCCGGCGCCCTCGTCTTTGTTATCGGCCGCATCGACGCCTTGGGCAATGTCCTGAGACTGTTCGTGGACGTAGCAGTCGATGGAGGCGGTCTTGAAGTGGAAGCCCTTCTGACGATATCCGATCTGGCGGATAACGTCGCGCGCGGCGGCGCTGATTTCCTCGGGCGTCACCGCGTTGTCGTCGGAAATCTTCACCTCGCCCATCAGCACGACCTTGTTCGTGGTCGCCGCGGTTTCGACGGCCACGCGCGCCTCCGGCTCGCGGGCAAGGATCATGTCGATGATCGCGTCGGATATCTGATCGCAGACCTTGTCCGGGTGCCCTTCCGAGACCGACTCGGAAGTGAATAGATAGTTCTGCCGGATGTTCATCTGGTCGTCCCCGAGGATTTGACTTGGCCGATCTGGTAGCGAAGCTGCGGGATGGGCGCAACATGCCTGGCCCCGCCCGGCCCCGGCGCGGCCCACCCGAGCCGTCGTGGCGCCGTGGGCTTGCGCCTCAAGCACCCACCCCGCCGCGCCGGGGCCGGGCTCCAGATGGCTCTGCCCAGGTGTCAGCCGTGGATGCATCGGCGAACGGCGAATGGGGCCGCCGCAGCTTAGAAAAACGCCTGCAGCCCTGTCTGCGCGCGACCCAAGATCAGAGCGTGGACGTCGTGGGTGCCTTCATAGGTGTTCACCGTCTCCAGGTTCTGGGCGTGCCGCATCACGTGGGTTTCGGCCATTATGCCGTTGCCGCCGTGCATGTCGCGCGCAGCACGGGCGATCTCCAGCGCCTTGCCGGCGTTGTTACGCTTTAACAGGCTGATCGCCTCGGGCGCGGCGGTGCCGCTTTCCAGCATGCGGCCAAGGCGCAGGGCGGCCTGCAGACCCAGTGCGATCTCGGTCTGCATATCGGCCAGTTTCTTCTGAAAAAGCTGGGTCTGGGCCAGCGGCCGGCCGAATTGCTTCCGGTCGAGCCCATAAGTCCGTGCCCGGTGCCAGCAATCCTCCGCCGCGCCCATCGTGCCCCAGCCGATGCCATATCGGGCCCGGTTGAGGCAGCCGAACGGGCCCTTGAGCCCTTCGACGCCGGGCAAGAGCGCGTCATCGCCGACCTCCACCCCGTCGAGCACGATTTCCCCGGTGACGCTGGCGCGCAAGGACAGTTTGCCCTCGATCTTCGGCGCCGACAGCCCGGGTGTGCCTTTGTCGAGCACGAAACCGCGGATTTTGCCGCCATGCGACTCCGATTTCGCCCACACCACGAAGACATCGGCGATCGGGCTGTTGGAAATCCAGGTCTTGCCGCCGGTCAGCCGATAGCCTGTCGCGGTCTTTTCCGCCCGGGTCGCCATGCCGCCGGGGTCGGAGCCGGCTTCGGGCTCGGTCAGGCCGAAGCAGCCGATCAATTCGCCCCTTGCCAGCCCGGGCAAGTAGCGCGCCCGCTGCGCATCCGACCCATAGGCGTGGATCGGGTACATCACCAGGCTCGACTGCACCGAGAGCATGGAGCGGTAGCCGCTGTCGACGCGCTCGATTTCCCGCGCGACCAGGCCATAGGCGACATAGCCGGCGCCAAGCCCCCCGAAATCCTCTGGGATGGTCACGCCCAGCAGACCCATCGCGCCCATCTCTGCAAAGATCTCTGGCGCGACGCGTTCGTTGAGATAGGCGTCGGTCACGCGGGGGCGCAGCTTGTCTTCGGCATAGGCGCGGGCGCTGTCGCGGACCATGCGTTCGTCGGCGGTGAGTTGCTCCTCCAGCGCGAACGGGTCGGTCCAGTCGAAACCGGCCAGGGCCGGGGCGTCCTTGTGCGGCAATCCATCGGGCATGAGGTGTCTCCTTCACGTCTTAGATAGCCGCAACCCGGCCTGGCGCCAATCGTTCAGCCGATGCTCATGGCCAGGACGCGGCTGACTTCCTTCAGCGACCGGCCCGATTCCACCGACCAGGTGGTGAAGGCGTCCTGCACCGCGGCCATATCGCGTTTGGAACTGGGTGCCTTGTCGACCACGCCCTCGGCGATCAGCCGGGCCACGAAATCGCGCGACAAAATAAAGCCGTCCGCGCCCATGGAGCGCAGAAAATACTGCCCGGTGCCGCCGCCCAGCCGGGTGCCGCGCAATTTCAACACGGCCAAAAGCCCGGTAAAATCCTCGCGCGACCAGTCGGCGACCCAGGCGCCGAAGCCGCCGGCCTCGTTGTGGATGTCGCGCACGAAGACGGCGTTTTTTTTCGCGCACTGCGGCGATCTTGGCACCATGGCGGACGATGCTGGTGTCTTTGGCCAGCGCGGCCAGCGCATCATCGTCCAGGATGGCGCATTTGGCCGGGTCGAAACCGTCAAAGGCGGTCTCGAAACCGGGCCACATGCTTTCCACGACTTTCCAGTTGAACCCGGCCTGCAACACCGTCCGCGTCATGGCCGACAGCCACCGGTCATCCGCGATCGCGCGGAGAATCTGGGCGGTCTCGGGCGGAGCCAGTTTAGCCTCCAGTGCTTCGGCGCCACCCTGGCGTTCGGCGCTGAGCGTGAAAATCTCGGCGAAGCTGCGCATTTTTCCCCTCCCCGGACTGGCCCATTACACAAGGTGCGGTACCGGATGCCGGGTCGTATGCCTACCGCCCTGCGGCGTTCCCCGTTGGCGCGCCTGGGTTCCACCGCGCGGCGCTGAGGCCTATCCGCCCTGCTGGCGGATGCGCAGGGGCGGCGCCTGGCCCTTGTGATCCTCGCCGAAATAGATCGTCTGATGCGGGAACGGCATCTCTATCCCGCGCTCGTCGAAGATCTTCTTCAGGATCGCGTTATAGGCCCGCCCGATGCCCCATTGTTCGCCGGGCACCGTCTTGATCCGCGCCCGGATGACGACGGCGCTGTCACCGAAACTCTCCAGCCCCAACCACTGCAGATCGTCCAGCAGCTTGCGGCGGATCTCTGCGTCTTCGCGCAGGGTTTCGAACGCGTCCAGCATCGCCTGTTTCACTTCATCGACGTTCTCGCGGTAGGCGACGCCGATATCGGCGACGTAGAACGAAAAGTCGCGCATGTAGTTCGACACAAGATCGACCGAGGAGAACGGGACGATGTGAAAGATCCCCTGCAGGTCGCGAATCGAGACGGAGCGGACGGTCAGCTTCTCCACCGTGCCGGTTACCCCGCCGACGGAGATCACGTCGCCGACATTGATGGCGTTTTCGAACTGGATGAAGATGCCGGTGATGATGTCCTGCACCATCTTTTGCGCGCCGAAGCCGATGGCGAGCCCCAACACACCGGCCGAGGCCAGAAGCGGGGCGATGTCCAGCCCCAGTTCGGACAACACGAACATCAGTGTCAGCACCATGAGCGCGATCGTCGCGGCGTTGCGCAGCAGCGTCAGCAGGGTGGTGACACGCGCAGTCGGTGCCTGGCCGTAAAGCGGGTTCAGTCGGTATTCGACCCAGGACGCCAGCGCCAGCCACAGCGCGATGGCGACCAGAATGACCAGCGTGGCGGAGACGATCGCCGCCAGGAATGCGCCGCCCCGGTCGGATGCAAACCAGGCGGAGATGTCCCAAAGCCCCATCGCATCCAGCGAGAACGCGATCACCAGGGCGACGATGGCGAGCCGTAACACCAACAGGATCTTCGGCAGTAACCCGTTCAGCCGGTGCTGCAGCAGCGGCAGCCGACTTGTGATGTAGTCGGGCAGCACCACACCGTGCCGCGCGACCCGACGCAGCAGGTCGGCCGCGACCAGCCCGGCCAGAACGATACCCACCACCCAAGCCGAGACCTGGAGCAACGGCAAAAGAACATTGCCCGGGCGCACAAGCACCAGGACCAGCAGCGTCAGCAGATACCCCTGCAATGGCACATGCCACAGCCCCGCAAGCCGCGCCAAAAGCGGCGTGCGGTCCACCGCCGGCGCGTCATCCTCCACGGGATCGGGCGCATCGCGGTGAAGCCATTGCGCCACCGGGCGCCGCACTGCATGCACCCGATACATCGTGTAAAGAATACCCAGAACAGAGATCGTCAGCCCCAAAGCCGCGCCGGGGATGTACCCGGTTGCCAGATTGACGATGGGCACCGCCAAAAGCAGCCCATAGCCGATCAGCGTGATCATGAAGTTCAGCCAGCGCCAGATCCGTTTGGCGGCGAAGTCCGACAGCGCGACAAGGCGCAGATCGGAGAAGCGGGGGGCAAGTACCGCACGGCCCGCCACCTTGGCCAGCTCGACGGTCAGAAACGCATTCAGATAGAGCGTCTGCCGGATCTGAATGACGCCGAACCCGTCGGAAAACGCCACTGTAAGCGCGTAACCGGCCGCCCAGGCCAGGGCGACCACGACCACATCGATGGCGGAGGACAAGAGCGACAGCGCCAGCGTCTGCAACCAACCGACGCCCTTGGCGCGGCGTTCCAGACGCGCGGAAATCCCGCGCGACAGCAGCCGCAGAAGGATGAAGGATGCATAGGTCGCCGCGATCACGAAGGCCAGATCGGTTAGGGCATCGATGACCACGTCCGGGTCGATCGCCCCGGACAGATCCTCGACCGTCATGGGTAGGTTGCGCAGCCGATCGACCAGGCCCTGAAGCATTTCGGCGGCGCGCTCTGCCGCGCCTTGGGTGATCTCCGCCACCTGCCGGCCGACCGTCCGCCCCGGGTCTTCGGTGGCGGCGCCCTCCTGCTCGGGCACAGCCTGTTCCAACCGCGAAATCAGCGCCTCTCGCGCGGCGTCGTCGCGCAGGATCTCGATCAACGTTTGGGTCGGATCGGCCGGGACAGCGTCGCCGCCGGTCTCCGCCGATCCGGTATCGGGCTGGGTGGCGCCCGGCACCAGGCTTTGCGCCCACAGCGGCTGGGCGAGTGCCGTCATAAGGCAGAGCAAGGCGATCAGGCGGTACAGCATGGGGCGTTTCGGCGTCGTTTCGTGGTCAAAGGTCGGTGGGCAGCCCTACGGACGGTTCGGCGTGATGTCAAAGCGGCTTGCCCTCACCATTGCGGGAGCCTATGAAAAAAGCATGTCTGGACTATTCGATATCGGGGATCGGCGCCGCCTACCGTGGCGCTTTTTCGCGCGTACCCGCGACTTGCGCGGCTGAAACGCGGCCCGCCCCGTTTCTAGCTATCCGTCACATCTTAGGCGAGACATGCCATGACCGCAGAATCGAATTCCGCTCCGCGCACGCTTTACGACAAAGTCTGGGACGCCCATCTGGTGCACGAGGCCGACGACGGCACCGGGCTGCTTTATATCGACCGCCATTTGGTGCACGAGGTCACTAGCCCGCAGGCCTTTGAGGGTTTGCGCATGGCCGGGCGGCCGGTGCGGGCGCCGAAAAAGACCGTCGCCGTGCCCGACCACAACGTGCCCACCGACCCGACCCGGATTCAGGGCATCAAGGATGAACAAAGCCGCATCCAGGTGGAGGCGCTGCGCAACAACGCCAGGGAGTTCGGCGTCGAGATGTACGATGTCGACGATGTACGGCAGGGCATCGTGCATATCATCGGGCCCGAGCAGGGTTGGACGCAGCCCGGCATGACCATCGTTTGCGGCGACAGTCACACAGCTACGCATGGCGCGTTCGGGGCGTTGGCGCACGGCATCGGCACCAGCGAGGTGGAGCATGTGCTGGCCACCCAGACGCTGATCCAGAAGAAGTCCAAGAACATGAAGGTTGAGGTGCGCGGCACGCTGGGCCTGGGCGTGACGGCCAAGGACATCACCCTGTCGGTGATCGGCAAGACCGGCACCGCGGGCGGCACCGGCCATGTCATCGAATACATGGGTGAGGCGATCCGGGGCTTGTCGATGGAAGGCCGGATGACGGTCTGCAACATGGCCATCGAAGGCGGCGCCCGTGCCGGCCTGATCGCGCCCGACGAAAAGACCTTCGCCTATGTGAAAGGTCGGCCGCACGCGCCCAAAGGGGGGCATTGGGAGATGGCGCTGCAGGCGTGGAGGGGTCTTTTCACCGATCCGGGCGCCCATTTCGACGCGGAAGTCATCCTGGATGCGGCGGATATCGAACCGGTGGTGACCTGGGGCACCAGCCCCGAGGATGTGCTGCCGATCACCGGCATCGTCCCGCGGCCCGAGGATTTCGAGGGCGGCAAGGTCGATGCCGCGCGTCGGTCGCTGGACTACATGGGGCTCGAACCCGGCACCCGGTTGCAGGATGTGGCCATCGACACGGTCTTTATCGGCTCATGCACCAATGGCCGGATCGAGGACCTGCGCGAGGTTGCCCGCATCATGGAGGGCCGCCGCGTGAAGGATGGCATCCGCGCGATGATCGTGCCCGGCTCAGGGCTGGTCCGCGCGCAGGCCGAGGAAGAGGGCATCGCGCAAAAGCTGACCGAGGCCGGGTTCGATTGGCGCATGGCCGGCTGCTCGATGTGCCTAGGCATGAACCCAGACCAGTTGAAGCCCGGCGAACGCTGCGCCTCGACCTCGAACCGCAATTTCGAGGGCCGCCAAGGCCGCGGCGGCCGCACCCACCTGCTGAGCCCCGCCATGGCCGCTGCCGCGGCGGTGACCGGCCGGCTGACGGATGTGCGGGAGTTGGGCTGAGCCGGCAATTTGGAACCCGCATCCCGCAGAGCGTTGCGGTGAGGGCACATATGGCTTGGCTCGATAGTCTTTTTGCAGCGAGGTAAACCAGAACATGCGATGTAACGCGGCCACACGCGCAATTGGCAACCTGGGGCCTAGTGCAGCGCCACGCGACAAAGACGGGACCGCCGGCGCGCGGTCGTTAAGCACTTAGCGGATTGCCGCGTCATTTGAGGAAGAACAGATGGAAAAATTCACCGTCATCGAGGGCGTCGCGGCGCCGCTGCCCATCATCAATGTCGACACCGACATGATCATTCCGAAGCAGTTTCTCAAAACGATCAAGCGCACCGGGTTGGGTGTGAACCTGTTCGATGAGATGCGGTATGACGAAACAGGCGCCGAAAACCCCGATTTCGTGCTGAACAAGCCGGCCTATCGCAACACGCAGATCCTGGTGGCGGGGGACAATTTCGGCTGTGGGTCCAGCCGGGAACATGCGCCTTGGGCACTGCTCGACTTCGGAATCCGCGTCGTGGTGGCCACCTCATTTGCTGACATCTTCTTCAATAATTGCTTCAAAAACGGCATCTTGCCTGTCGTTCTTCCGCAAGAAGATGTGGACAAACTGATGGATGATGCGCAACGTGGGGCCAATGCGGTCCTAACGGTTGATTTAGAGGAACAGACCATACAGGGGCCGGATGGAGGTACGATTTCTTTCGAGGTCGATCCTTTTAAGAAAGAATGCTTGCTGAACGGGCTGGACGATATTGGGCTGACACTGGAACATGAGACGGCAATCGGTCAGTTCGAGCGTCAGCGTGCCGCTCAGATGCCCTGGGTCTGACGGCAGCGGCGAACCGTCGAGGGCGCCCCTGTGATCGGCCGATTTGTAGGCGCCCTGATCCGCGCGCTGGCGTTGGTGATCGTGATTGCCTCACCCGCGTTTCTGTTGCCGGATGTTTCCCGCGCCAGCCAGGAGATCACTCTGATCATCGCGGGGATCGCCGCCGCGTTCACGCTTTTTGAATACGCTTCCACCCATCCCGGGCTGATCGATTTCCGCTTTGCCCCACCCTACAACCGCGTGCGGTTTATCGCTTTTACGGTCCAGATCCTGTCTGTCGTCTTCATCTGCCGGGCCGATGCCGGCAGCGATCTGTTCGCCACCGCGGTTCTCGGCATGGCGGATCGGGCCGTGGCGATGACCAGCTTCCCGCTGAGCCCCGTGGATCTGGCGGTGACGATGATCGCGGGCGATTCCGAAGCCAGCCTGCAGCTTTTGATCCGGCGCGCGGCGGCGATCAGCGTGCTGGTGACGTTTTTGTTCCTGGCCGCCTTCGGCGTGTTCCTGTGGATCGTGCGCTGGCCGGTCGTGCGGCGGGATTTCAACCTGTGGATCAACTTGCCGACCTTCGAGCCCGGCTACGGCCGCGACGTGGAACGTCGGCTCTATCGCGACGGTTTCGTCAATATGCTGGTGGGGGTGGGGTTTCTCTATCTTCTGCCGGTTCTGCTGTCGCAGTCCTTCGGCTGGTTCGATCCGGCGGTTCTGCGCGCCTATCAGCCGCTCGTCTGGGGCACGACGTTTTGGACCTTTCTGTCAGGATCGCTGGTGATCCGCGGCGCTGCAATCCTGAAAGTGGCATGGCTGGTTCGACGCTCGCGCCAGCTATAGCCGCAGTCGCCGCGGCGGTCGCATTCGCCGGTGCGGTGGCGGCGCAGGACCGGGTGCGCATCGCGACCTTCAACGCCAGCCTCAGCCGAGGCGGGCCGGGTGTGTTGCTCAAGGACATCCAGGCGGGTGACGATCCGCAGATCACCGCGGTTGCGGAGATCATCCGCACGGTTCGCCCCGACATCCTACTGCTCAACGAGTTCGACTATGATGGCGGCGACGCGGCGCTGGCGGCCTTTGCCGCGCTGCTGGCGCAAGACGGCGCCGCACCGGGTATCGACTACACCCATCGGTTCAGCGCTCCCAGCAATACCGGGCAGCCGTCCGGACTGGATTTGAACGGCGATGGCAGCACGCTCGGCCCAGAGGATGCCTGGGGTTTCGGCCGGTTTCCTGGGCAGTACGGTATGGCGATGCTGTCGCGCTTCCCCATCGATCCTGGCGAAAGCCGCAGTTTTCGCCTGCTGCGCTGGGCCGACGTTCCCGACGCGTTGCTGCCACGGCAGGGCGATGCGCCGTTCCCGTCAGCGGCGGCGCAGGCGGCGATGCGGCTGTCATCGAAAAGCCATTGGGATCTGGCGATCACCCTGCCACGCGGATCGCTGCGCGTGCTGGCATCGCACCCCACGCCGCCGGTATTCGATGGACCGGAGGATGCCAATGGGCGCCGCAACCACGACGAGATCGTCTTTTGGGCGCGGTATCTGGACGGCTGGGCCGTAGCAGATGACGCCGGGCGGACCGCTCCCATCGCCGCCGCGCCCGTGGTGGTGCTGGGCGATCTGAATGCCGATCCGCGCGATGGCGACGGCCGGCATGACGGGATCTTCGCGCTGCTGCGCCATCCCCGGTTGCAGGACCCCGCGCCGAGCAGCATCGGTGGCGCGGTGGCGGCGGCGGAGCAGGGTGGCCTGAACGCCCGGCATCGTGGCGATCCGGCGCTCGACACCGCCGATTGGCGCGACGATAGCGGGCCGGGAAATCTGCGTGTGGATTACGTTCTGCCGGATGCGGCACTGACGGTGTTGGATGCCGGCGTCTTTTGGCCCGAACCCGGAGCGCTGGGCGCCGAGTGGGTGGGGTCGGGGCGCGTGGTGTCGTCCGATCATCGTTTGGTTTGGGTCGATATCACCCAACCGTGAACGGATGCCACGTTTGGCCACAATCTTGGGCCAATTGTGACAGAATCATTTGCCCAAAATATAAGCAGTTCGATTAGTTGCGTGTGTCTTAATGTGTTGCGAGGAATGTGATGTCGCGTGCTACCCTGCGCCGCCTGGTTTTGGCGGCCACTGTTCTGGTTACGAGTGTTCCAGTTGGTGCCCTTGCCCAATCCGCCGGTCCGACGTTGACGCTGGATCGCGGGACGGCCGAGTTGCGGATCGCGCTGGCGGATCGGAAACGTCTGTTGGCCGAGCGGATCGGCAAGGCTCTGTGTTTCACTGCGATCCCCGCGAAGGCGGCAGATGCGCAGACGCAGTTCCAGGATGCGGTCCGCGCCTATGCCGTACTGCATGACAATTTGAACCCGCAAAACCTGAACGGATTGACCGACGACGAATTTGGCCGCGTTGCGGCCGCCTGGGGCGCAGAGGATGCCGCCTGGGTCGCGTTGGTCGCGCCGCTGATGAATGGCAGCGCCGCCTTTGCCGGTGCCGATGGCTGGAAGCCGATGCTGGCCAAAGCCGAGGATTTGGGGACGCAAACCGCGGCGGTCTATGGCCTCATGCGGATCGGCTATGGCCCGACCGCCGGTTTCGCCGACGTGCAGTCGCAGATCCTGTTGGATGTCTATGGCCGTCAGCGCGTTCTGGCCGATCGCTTGGCCAAGAATGCCTGCCAGGTCGCGATGGATCCGGGCTCTCGGGTCGCTGCAGAGTCACTGCAGGTGTCGATCGCGCAGTTCGATCTGATCCTGCGGGCGATGCAGACCGGTGCCAGAGAACTGGGTGTGTCGCCGCCGCCGTCGGCCCGGCTGAGCGCGCTGGCCGGCAGCCTGGCCACCGAATGGAACGCCTTGCGCCCGGCCCTGTCGCAGATGGCCGAAAGCGCCAGCGCCGACCCGGCCGCCGTTGGGGATATGCACGACGCGCTGTTCTCGCTGACGCTGCTTCTGGAAGCTGCGACAGCGATGCTTTCTGAGGATCTGCGCGTGGCCGGTTAGGCCCACCACTCTTTCACGCTCGGGAAGCGGCCCGGATCGCCAGCGCGCGGCCCGGGCCGTTTTCTTGACCGGCCCCCGCAAAGCCGGTAGCCGGGGCGCCGGAACGCTTGTGACAAGGACCGGCACCCATGACATCCCGCAGCCTGCTTATCCTTCCCGGTGACGGGATTGGCCCCGAGGTGATGGCGGAGGTCCGCAAGATCATCGCCTGGTTCGATGCAAACGGCACGGGATTTGACGTGGCCGAAGATCTGGTCGGTGGCGCCGCCTATGACGCGCATGGCACGCCGCTGCATGACGACACGATGGCGCACGCGCAGGGCGTGGACGCGGTTCTGCTGGGCGCCGTGGGCGGGCCGAAATACGACGATCTCGATTTTTCGGTAAAGCCCGAACGCGGCCTGCTGCGCCTACGTAAGGAGATGGACCTGTTTGCCAATCTGCGCCCGGCGCAGTGTTTCGATGCGCTGGCCGACTTTTCCTCGCTGAAGCGGGATGTCGTGGCCGGGCTCGATATCATTATCGTTCGAGAATTGACCTCGGGCGTCTATTTCGGCGAACCGCGTGGCATCATCGAAGAGGGGAACGAGCGCGTCGGCATCAACACGCAGCGCTATACCGAAAGCGAGATCGACCGGGTCGCCCGTGCAGCGTTTGAGCTGGCCCGGCGGCGTGGCGGAAAAGTGTGCTCCATGGAAAAGGCCAATGTCATGGAGTCGGGCATTCTGTGGCGCGAAGTCGTTACCCGTGTCGGTGCCGACTATCCCGATATCGAACTGAGCCATATGTATGCCGATGCCGGTGCGATGCAGCTGGTGCGGTGGCCGCAGCAATTCGACGTCATCGTGACCGACAATCTTTTCGGGGATCTTCTGTCCGATGCAGCGGCGATGCTGACAGGGTCGCTGGGCATGCTGCCATCGGCATCGCTGGGTCTGCCCATGGCGAACGGCCGGCCCAAAGCGCTGTATGAACCGGTGCATGGGTCGGCGCCCGATATCGCCGGGCAAGGCAAGGCCAACCCGATTGCGTGTATCCTTAGCTTCGCTATGGCGCTGCGCTATTCGTTCGATCTGGGTCCAGAGGCCGACCGGGTGGAGGCTGCGGTCGAAGCTGTGCTGGCGGACGGTTTGCGCACCGCCGATCTTATGGGCCCCGACGGCGGGACGGCCGTCAGCACTTCCGCCATGGGCGATGCTATCGCGGCAAAGCTGTCCGATTCATAAGGCCGGCTGCGGTTAGTTGCGCGTTAAGCCGCGGCTGCTAGGCCAGGCGGAACGTGACAGCTGACCGGACCGTAACGTGACCCTGCAATCCATCTATATCGATTGCGTCGACATGGCGACGATCAGGGCTAAGGGATTTTCGTTTCTATGCCTGGCGATGTTCCGCGAAGGTGCTGCGCGCGACCCGCATGACGACATGCGCATGCGTGCGATTGCCGCGGATTTCGCCGCTGCCGAGAACATGTTGGCGTGTGATCTGGTCGATCGGTTCGCTGCGCTGAATGCCCCTGCGCCGCCAGATTTGGACCAGATGCGGGCCCAGGCCACGGCCGCAGTGCGGGAGATGCGGACTCTGATCGATCGCATCCTGCCGACAAAGGCCGCAACTGCCATGGCGCTGTTGCGCCAGGCCTATGACACGCAGGCCGGTAGCGTCTTTCCCACTTTGTCGGCGTTCCTTGGCAAGCTGGTGTCCGAGGTGGAGGCGCGCCAAGCTGCCGATCAAAGCGCCAGGGCGGGTGTGATCGACACTGCCATGACCGAGATCGGGGAAATCAACCAGGTGATCAACCTGATCTCCATCAACGCCGCGATCGAAGCCGCGCGCGCCGGATCAGCGGGCAAGGGCTTTGCTGTGATCGCGTCCGAAGTCCAATCCCTGTCCGACCGATCCGCGGCAGTTTTGGACCGCATCGGCGCCGACAACGCCTGAACCGCCGGGGCTTGCGTCGGCCCATCACGGCGCCTATAGCAACGCCAGTCGGAGTGTAGCTCAGCCTGGTAGAGCACTGTCTTCGGGAGGCAGGGGTCGTGAGTTCGAATCTCGCCACTCCGACCAATGATTTCAAATACTTGTAGAGTTGCAGGGACTTTGTCCCAGGAACCACCAAAGTGTCCTCTATCTGCACACACTTTGTCCAACTAATTGAAAACGAAAGATCGCTTTTAGAGCCCCGTTTCAGCGGCCTTTCAGCTTTTCATCTAGCGTTGGGCGGAAAGCCGAACTTCGCTGCGGGAGCTAACGGCATGCCCTTCAGCCGCGAAAACAGACATCCATCGACCACCTTGTGGCCAAGAATCAGTCGAGAGATATGCTCCCATCAAAAAAGTAGCTGCTTCGAGGTACAGCTTTGAGACAACCATCTGGCGCTACCCGCGGAAGTTTTCTGGCGTGTAAAGAGGTTCGGATGTAAAAAAAAGATGTTACCAACGCCAAAAAAAACAGTGTGAGCAGTTCAATCGTGGCTTCCGCCCAGCAACTCATCGGTCTCGTTAAGAGCCACGCAGAAGGGGACGCCGCTCGTTTCTACGATCTGGCGATGCAGCTTTCTGCAGCCGAAGAGCAGAAGGGGCACACCCGGTTGGCTGAACAACTGAGGCAATGGGCCGAAGCGGGGCAGAAAGTGCCCGCCGAAAGGAAACCCGCGGTCACACCCATCGCCACACCGCGTGGCGATCTTGGGCAGCTCCTTGCGGCATCCTATCCGACCGAGCGCCTCGTCGATGTGATTTTGCCAGCCAAGATCGAGGACGAGTTGGCGCATCTTGTTGTAGAGACGCGGATGCGTGAAAAACTCGAAGAAAAAGGGCTGAAGCCGCGCCGGCGTGTTCTTCTGTCCGGTCCTCCTGGGACCGGCAAGACCATAAGTGCCTCGGCGTTAGCCGGAGAACTGCAATACCCTCTCTTTTCGGTCATGCTGCACGGGCTGATCACGAAGTTCATGGGTGAAACCGCACAGAAGCTGAAAACGATCTTCGATGCAGTCAAAACGACGCGCGGCATTTATCTCTTCGATGAGATCGACGCTCTTGCGGCGGCGCGAGGCGGAGAAAATGATGTCGGTGAAGCCCGGCGAGTTCTAAACTCATTCTTGCAGTTCCTGGACGAGGACACCGGTCCTTCGATCGTCATCGCTACCACAAACCTGCCGGGAATTCTTGACCGCGCAGTGCTGCGCCGCTTCGATCTCGTGTTGCCCTATGTCATGCCCGACGGCCCGGCAATCCGGCAGGCGCTCGAACGCCGCCTGGTCGGATTTTCACTCGCAGGAATGGGATGGAAGCGGGTGACGGGTGCTGCCACAGGCCTCTCAACGGCCGATGTTGTGGCGGCGGCGGAAGATGCCGCTCGACGTGCCGTTCTGAATGATACCGACAAGATTGCGACACAGGATTTGCTTGATGCCCTCGAACGCCGACGGTCGCTCCAAGAACTAGGGACCGATGACAATGGCTCGAGACCTTCGGCACTTCCACCTTCGCAATCTCGGACAACCTCGCCCGTTCCAAGCAAAGGGCGGGGGCGGGTCCAAAAGACCAAGTGATGTCCCCAATCGCGCGGCGCACGCCCAAGCGTTGCTTCAGGCCATCGACGCCCTGCCGGATATTCCGGCGGCCGAACTGCCCGGCGTCTATCTGGAAGTACGCTCGCGTGTCGACGAGCGCCTGAAGAAAGACAGCCTCGACGCTAGTGGCCTTACTCTCCTTCGCGTCGCCGAGACCCCTGATCCCGGTGGCGCCGAAGAGCGCGCAACGGTGTTTGCGACAGCCAAGGGTATTGAAAAGCTGCGCAAGAAGGTCGAGCAGTTTCGGACGGAGGACACACCCGACCGGGAAAAGGATGGTGAAATCGTCCCGGGTCGCCCGAAGAACGCGGACATGGTGCAAAGCGTTGCTGCCATCACAGAAGCGGGATTGCGTGCCCTCTGGCGCAGCCCTTCAGGCAGATTTTCCGGGGCGGATGTTGCGACCGTCTGGGAGGTTTGGCTCGAGCCTCAAATGACCGAAGCCTTCGTCGCGGCCGCACCAAATTATGGCGTCACCGTGGGAGCGGATCGGCTGGAGTTTCCGGAAGATACCGTTGTGGTCGTACAGGCCGATCGCAATCAGCTCGCTCAGGCCGTCCGCCGACAGGGCGGCGTGCGCGCCCTTGCCGCTCCGACCATCACATCGGATTTCTTCGACGGCTTGACGGTGGCCGAACAGGCGCATTGGGTCGACGAACTCGCGGGCCGTACGACCTACACTGACAATCCCGATCCTGGCTACGTTACGCTTTTGGATACCGGTGTCAGTCGCGCGCATCCTCTCTGTCTGACGCCAGCACCCACCGGACAGAATTAGGTGTTTGAGCAACGGAGGATTTCTGGTTCATCGAAGCCATTATGGAGCGAAGATGAACGAGAAGTCCGGAACATCGAAGGATGCCGCTGACAAGCTGGTCAGGGGCAT
>JBCDDF010000002.1:0-173009 GCA_039180525.1 Pseudomonadota bacterium | reverse complement strand
TTAACCGCAGTCGATTAACCGCAGTCGATCATCCGTAAAGGACGCGCAAGCCCTCGTCGACCGGTTTGGGGTCGTCGCTGTGATATCGGCGCTGCTCCACTGGTGCGGGGGTGTCCCGCAGCGTGTTCGCGTGGTCGTTCCGCGCTGCCTCTGGGCGTCGGTCTTCCAACATGGTTTCCACTCCTCGGCACGATGCCTGTGACAGATCGTACTTCTCAAGTGTGACCGAAACTGTGCCGAAATGGGGTTTTTGCGAAAGAACCTTCTCAAATTGCGGCGGCGCAGTTGCGCTGTGGCAACCACGTCCGCCGCAACAATGTTACGCCGCGCTCTCGTCCAGCACGCCGCGGGCGATCTGATCGGCCTCGATGGATTCGAACAGCGCCTTGAAGTTCCCCTCGCCAAAGCCGTCATCGCCCTTGCGCTGGATGAACTCGAAAAAGATCGGCCCGATCACGGTCTTCGAGAAGATCTGCAGCAGGATCTTGGTCTCCCCGCCGTCGACCACGCCCTCGCCGTCGATCAGGATCCCGTGTTGCATCATCCGCTCCAACGGCTCCTCATGGCCGGCGACGCGCTCATGGCTTTGCGCGTAATAGGTCTCCGGCGGGGCGGGCATGAATGTGATGCCGTTCTCCGCGATGGCATCGACCGAGTCATAGATCGTCTCGGTCGCCACCGCGATGTGCTGGATGCCCTCGCCCTTGTAGCGCTTCAGATACTCCACGATTTGCCCGCTCTCGCCGCGGTCTTCGTTGATCGGAATGCGGATCCGGCCGCAGGGAGAGGTCAGCGCGCGCGAAAACAGCCCTGTGAACTTACCCTCGATGTCGAAAAACCGGATTTCCTTGAAGTTGAACAGATCGCCGTAGAACCCGAACCACACATCCATATTGCCCTTGTGGACGTTGTGCGTCAGGTGATCGAGGTAATAGAACCCCACGCCGTTGGGCTTCAGCGGCACGCCCTCGATCCAGTCATATTCATCCGCATAAGGGTTCGCATCGCCGCCATATTGGTCGACGAAATAGATCAGGCTGCCGCCGATCCCCTTGATCGCGGGCACGTCCAGCACCTTGCCGCCGCCGGTATGGGGCTCCGCGCCGTTCTTCACCGCGTGATCGAACGCGTGCTGCGCATCGACCACGCGCCACGCCATCGACGGCGCGCAGGGCCCGTGCTCGGCGGCAAAGCGCATGCCGAACGACCCCGGTTCGGCGTTCACGACATAGGTGATGTCGCCCTGCCGCCACAGCGCGATGTTCTTGGTCTTGTGGGTCGCGGATTTGACATAGCCCATCTTGGTGAACAGCGTCTCCAACGCGCGCGGGTCGTCATGGGCGAACTCGACGAACTCGAATCCGTCGGTGCCGGCGGGGTTGGCGTCGGAAATCGTGGCCTTCGGGGCGTCATGCGGGAACGGGCCCATGGGATCCTCCTATCTGTCTGGCGCAAGTGTGGGGCGTTATTCATGGAAAATCCGCGCGCCTGAGCAAAAATTGTACCCTAATTGCGCGAGAAGATTGCGCTGAGATACTGAAACATGCGAAAAACCCGCATGACTCTTGATCCGACCGACCGCACGCTTCTGCGCCTGCTGCAATCCGACGCCCAGATCACCGCCGCCGATCTGGGCGAACGGCTGAACCTGTCGCCCAGCCAGGCCGCCCGGCGCCGCCAGCGGCTGGAGGCGGCAGGCTATGTCGTGGCGACCCGCGCGGTTCTGGACCCCGGCGCGCTGGGATTGGATGTCCACGCCTTCATCCAAGTCGTCATGGCGACGCATACGGCCGAAAATGCGGCGGATTTCGTACGGCTGACCCGCCGCCGGGCAGAGATTATCGGCGCATGGACCCTGACCGGGGAGGCTGATTATTTGCTCAGGATCTATTGCGCCGATCTGTCGGCCCTGAACGCGCTGGTGCAGAATGTGCTGCTGCCGCATCCGGCGGTCAGCCGCGTGCATTCCCAAATCGTCATGGAGCGCATCAAACCCGATGCGCCGCTGCCGGTCTGATGGCGGTGCTGGCGCGCGCCCGGCGCATCCGAGAGACGCCGTTCACGACCCGCGTGCTGGCCGCCGGGGTCAGCGCCTGGAGCGTCTATAACCGGATGCTGCTGCCGGCGGCCTTCGGCGCGGTCGAGGACGACTACCGCCATCTGAAGACGGCGGTCCAGATCTGGGACGTGTCGGTGGAACGACAGGTCGAACTGCGCGGGCCCGACGCGGCGCGGCTGGTCCAGATGCTGACGCCGCGCGATCTGTCGCGGCTGAAGCCCGGGCGGTGCCTTTACGCGCCGGTGGTCGATCCCGCAGGGGGCATGCTGAACGACCCGGTCATCCTGCAACTCGCGCCCGACCGGTTGTGGCTGTCGGTTGCCGATGGCGACGTGATGCTCTGGGCCAAGGGACTGGCCCATGGCGCGGGGCTCGACGTGGCCGTGTCGGAGCCCGACATCAACCCCGTGGCGGTCCAGGGGCCGCTGGCCGACGATCTGATGGCCCGGGTGTTCACCGCCGCGCCGGGGCTGAAATTCTTCGGCTGGGATTGGTTCGACTTCGGCGCACAGCGGGTGATCGTGGCGCGGTCGGGCTATTCGAAGCAGGGCGGGTTCGAGATCTATTGCCCCGGGCCGCTGGGCCCGGCGCTGTGGGATGCGCTGATCGAGGCCGGGCGGGGCCTGGACGTGCGCGTCGGCTGCCCCAACCTGATCGAACGTATCGAGGGCGGGCTGCTCAGCTATGGCAACGACATGACGCCCGACGACACGCCCTTCGACTGCGGGCTGGGCCGGTATTGCGACGGGGCCGCGTGCGTGGGCGCGGCGGCGCTGGCATCGGCGGACCCGCCGGTCCGGCAGATCCGTTCGCTGGCCGTGGGCGGGCCGGCGGTGCCGCCCTGCACCGCGCCCTGGCCGCTGATGGCGGGCGATGTGCGCGTGGGCCAGGTGACCTCGATCGCCTTCTCGCCGGATTTCGGCGTCAACGTCGCGCTTGGCATGGTTGCGGCCAGCCATTGGGCGGCCGGCACCGCGCTGACCGTTTCGGCCCCCGATCAGCCGCGCCCGGCCGAGGTGCGGGCGGGATCGTTCCTCTGACCCCCCGCGCACCTGCAGCACCGAAAGCCAGCGTCGCAAGCCGGCCGGCAGAGCCGGGGGGCCGAGAGTGGGCGCCGAGAGTGGGCGCCGAGAGCCAGCGTCGCGGGCCCCCAAAGGCCACGCGCCCCGGACCTGATCCGGAGCCTCACCGCCGCACGCCACACCAACATCACCGGGGCTAGGCCAAAGTCCTCGGATCAGATTGTTTCCACCTGATCCGTTTTTGCTCTAGCGGTAGGATGGGGTTGAACCCCATCCTACGGATAAAAACAAACGGCGGGGTCGATCCCCCGCCGTTCGCGCCGCCCTCGCAACCAGCGGCTCTGCTCGATGGCACCTCGGGACGAGACCAAAACCGTTTCAGACTGAATCAGTCTGAAAGAAGATTTTGATCCAGATTCAATAGTCTGAGCAAAATCCTGGGATCAGCGTGTTTTCATCTCATCCGCTTTTGCTCTATTGCTTCATCCGGTGCTCTGCCAAATGCCGGCGCACGATCTCGAACCACTCGCCGCTGTCCTTCAACTGGCGCAGGCCATCGTCGAGTTCGGCGATATAGCTCAGCCCGTTCGGGTTGTTCTTCGACGTCACCGCGTGGATCGTCGCCACGCTGTCCAGCGCGTCATGCTTGATCACCGTGTCGGTCGCGCCCAATTCAGATATCGCACCGTCCGCCACATCCGCCGACAGCACCACGACGTCATAGCTGCCATCGACCAGACCCTGGAAACAGCCATCCGGCGTGCCGGGCTGAGCCAGCGTGATATTGGGCTCCACCAGTTCATGCTCTTCCATCATGAACATGGAATAACCCGCCGGGCGGCAGACGGTCCGCCCGAACAGATCCTGATACCCCACCGGCGCCGGCGCGTCGGCGCGGGTGTAGTAGCCCACGATCTGCTCGTAAAGCGGCTCGGACCAGTCCAGGTTGTTGCAGCGGAACTGCGACCCTTCGCCCAGCCTGTCGATCACGTCGCAATTGGGCCGGAACCAGGCCAGCGAAATGTCATAGGCGCCGTCCGAGATCAGCGGCTGCAGGTGCGCCGACCAGTCGTTGATGAAATCGATCTTGTAGCCGTCCTCGCCGCGCACCTTGGACATCGCCACGTTGACGATCTCCGTCAGCATCCCGCCCTGTTCCTGGTTCTGGTCATGGAACGGTGCCCAGTCGGTGGCGGTGACGAACCGGATCTGCTGGTTCGGCGCCGGGGCGGGGGCCAGGCGTTCGGTGGTGTCCTCCTGCCGGATCACCGCGGCGCTTGCGGTGGAGGCCGTCAGCGGCGCGTCCAGGCAGGGAATGTTGAACACCGAGGCGACCTCGATGATCCCCGGATTGGGCCCGATCACCGCGGCATTGGCGCTGTAGATCAACTGATAGCTCTGCGGCTCGCCATAGGCGCGGTCGGCGATCTGGCTCAACGTGTCGCCGCGCTGCACGGTGTAGGGCTGGCCGCATTGAATGCTCTGCGCGGCCGCAGCCCCGGCCGACAGCGCCAGCGTCGCGGCCAGGATGGCGGTCAGGGTGGGTTTCATCATGCTCTCCGTTTCTCGCCCCGGCCGTCGCGCGCGGCGGCCGGGAAGTTGTGGTGGCGGGCGGGCCCTGCAACACGGGCCCCGACGCACTACGCTCAGCCCTCTGACAGGGGCCGCATCCAAACCTCGACGGGCACCGCGCTGCCGGCGGGCGGCGCGGCACAATCGGCGCCGTCGCCGGTGGCCGCCCCGGCGGCGCGGAAGCCGACGCTCAGCGTCGCCTCGATATCCGCGCCTTCCGCAAACAGCAGGTCGATCGCCCGCCGCGCCGCTTCCTGGCCGGCCGCGGTGTCGGCCGCACGGCCGATCATCACCACCTCCCGCCCGTCGGCGCGCCCGGCGCGGATATAGTCGGCCAGGAACCGCAGATTGGTGCGGCTGCGGATATCGGGTGCGCCGGCGCCGATCTGGAACGAGATCGTCATCCGCTCGGCATCGGCGATCAGGGCGGCGACATCCCCTGCCTCCGCGCCGGCGGTGGAAGCGGCGTCGGCGATCAGCGCCGGGGTCAGGCTGGTATAGCCGGTCGCGGTGACCACCTCCTGCCCTTCGCCCGACAGCGCGAATTCGACCAGCCCCGCGGCATGCACCGGCACGTCCTCGACCGCCTTGTAGACATAGACCGGCGTGATCAGCGGGTAACGCCCTGATTTCATGTTGCCGGTCGAGGCCGCGATCGGCGCGCCGCAGGCATCCAGCACCGCCAGCGCGCCGGGCTCGCCCACGCCGCCCAATCCAGCCACGCCAAGCGAGTTCGGAAAGGTCTCCACCGCGCCGACGACGCCATCGTCGCTGTCGACGCTGATGACGTTGGATCCGACCGTATCGCCGAACGGCGCCATGATCAGATCCTCCAACAGCGCCCGCGCCTCCGACCCGGCCTCGCGGGTGAACGGGCTGATCGGCAGATCGGGGCCGCCCAATTGCGACCAGTTGGTCACCTGGCCGGCGAAGACCCGCGCCAGATCCTCGCGCGAGATCGTGTCGATCCCGACGCTTGCGCCCGCGATCGCGACGATCCCCTCGATGCCGATGATCCGCTCCAGCGACAGCCGCTCCACCGCGCGGCGGTCGAAGCCGGTCAACGCCGCCGCCTCGTCCTCGCTGATGCGGCGGGTGGTGATCGCCAGCGTCGCCTCGCCGGCGGCCAGTTGCGCCAGCGCCTCGTCGGCCCCCATATATTCCATCACCACATCGACCACCGGGTCGCCGTCGAAGGACAGCATCTGGTACAGCAGATCGCCCTCCGCCGCCGGCCCGCGCGTGATGTCGGTGTCCACCGTAAGACTATAGGCATCCAGAAGCTCGGGCATCAGAAACCGCAGCAGCGACGGCGCACCGACGACGCGAAAGGATGAACTGATCTGGTTCGCCTCGGGGCAGGGCGCGCCGATGCACGACACCTCGTCGGCGGGAAAGCGCAACGTGCCCATACGGGTGCGCAGGGTGAAGAAGGCACCGTCGAAATCGACCAATTCGCCGGTGAAATCGACCGCGCCATCGGTCGACCGCAGCGTCGCGATGTCCTGCGCGTCCACCGGGGCGGCGGCCGCGGCGGCCAGCAGCGCCAGCACCGTCGCGGCGCCTCGAAGTCCGGTCATGGCGATTTTCATGCCATCCTACCCTTCATAGCTGGCCGAACGGAACGAACGATGTGACTGGATACAATTGCGTCGCTGTTCCCGGCCAGACATCGGAACGTCGACATATCTCATTTGCCGAATTTTAACTTTCGGTTAATGGCGAAACTTTGACAAGAAGGCGGTTTGGTCATGTCCCTTCGGGGCGGGCCCCTTCCACCGGTTGCGGCAGCACCAGATCGCCGGTCCGGATCGGGCCGGGGCTCAGCACCTCGGCCAGCACGCCGCCATGGCCGCGCATCGCGTTATAGCCGCCATGACCCAGCGCGGCCTCCATCCGCCGGCAGGGGCTGCACGGCACGGTCAGGCGGATCAGCGCGCCGCCGATGCGCACGCTGCGCCCCCGCAGGCTGGCCAGGTTCAGGCCCGATATCGCGACGTTGCGCCGCAGATCGACATAGCCGACGCGCGCCCGGCCCA
The DNA here is from genome assembly GCA_039180525.1 of Pseudomonadota bacterium. GTDB lineage: Bacteria > Pseudomonadota > Alphaproteobacteria > Rhodobacterales > Rhodobacteraceae > Halovulum. Next base: position 166,317 of record JBCDDF010000002.1, on the reverse strand, counting down.
GACAGGCCGCGATCACCGGCAGATGTTCGGCCTGGATCAGGCTGACCGCGCGGGCCCCCGGCCGGCTGCGGTGATCGCCCTCCAGTCCGGCCTCGGTCAACTCGGCCTGGGCGACCACCCGCATCGGCGCCTTGCGCTCGGGCCGCAGCCCGATCCACACAACCAGGCCCGGCTGTGCTGCGCGCGATTGCAGTTCGGCCAGCGTCTCCATGACCGCAGCGGTATCGACGCGGCCGGCGCCACGCAAGGGCGCTTTCCTTCGCCGCGCCCGCGGGCTATCGCAAAGCGCATGAGCCTCAACCCGCCAGACCTGCGCCCGGACCGCGCCAATGCCCGACCGGCCGAGGCGCCGCGCCCCGGGCAACCGCGCATCGGCATGGTCTCTCTGGGCTGCCCCAAGGCGCTGGTCGACAGCGAGCGCATCCTGACCCGGCTGCGGGCAGAGGGCTATGCGCTCGCCGCCGACTATGCCGGCGCGGATGCGGTGATCGTGAACACCTGCGGGTTCCTCGACAGCGCCAAGACCGAAAGCCTGGATGCGATCGGCGAGGCGCTGACGGAAAACGGCCGCGTCATCGTCACCGGCTGCATGGGGGCGGACCCCGACACCATCACCGGCGCGCATCCAAAGGTGCTCGCGGTGACCGGCCCGCATCAGTACGAGGCGGTGCTGGACGCCGTCCACACCGCGGTGCCGCCGGCGCCCGACCCGTTCGTCGACCTGGTCCCAGCGGGGGCCGTTCAACTGACCCCGCGCCACTATTCTTATCTCAAGATATCAGAGGGTTGTAATCACGCCTGCAAGTTCTGCATCATCCCCGATATGCGCGGCAAGCTGGTCTCTCGCCCGGCCGGCGCCGTGCTGCGGGAGGCTGAGCGCCTGGTCGCGGCGGGCGTGCGCGAACTGCTGGTGATCAGCCAGGATACCTCCGCCTACGGGCTCGATCTGCGGCACACATCCAGCGACTGGCGCGGCGATCCGGTGCGCGCGCATATCACCGATCTCGCGCGCGAACTGGGCCGTCTGGGCGCCTGGGTGCGGCTGCATTACGTCTATCCCTATCCGCATGTGCGCGACCTGATCCCGCTGATGGGCGAGGGGGTGCTGCCCTATCTCGACATCCCCTTCCAGCACGCCCATCCCGATACGCTCAAACGCATGGCCCGGCCGGCCAAGTCAGCCCGCGCGCTGGACGAAATCGCCGCCTGGCGGGCGATCCGCCCGGATCTGACGCTGCGCTCCACCTTCATCGTCGGCTATCCCGGAGAGACCGAGGCCGAGTTCGCCTATCTGCTGGATTGGCTCGACGCGGCGCAGCTCGACCGGGTGGGCTGTTTCAAATACGAAAACGTCGCCGGCGCGCGGTCCAACGCGCTGCCCGATCACGTGCCCGAGGATGTCAAAGAGGACCGCTGGCACCGCTTCATGGCGCGGGCGCAGGCGATATCGGCGGCCAAGCTGGCCGCGCGCGTCGGCGGGGTCGAAGAGGTCATCGTCGACCGGCTGGACGAAGACGGCGCCATCGCCCGGTCGCGCGGCGACGCGCCGGAAATCGATGGCCAGGTCTATCTGCCCGGCGACGGCCTGGCGCCCGGCGACATCCTGCGCGTGCGCATCGAAGAGGCTGACGCCTATGACCTCTACGCCGTGCCGGAGGGGCGGTGATGTTCACCATCGAGCATGATTTCGACGCCTCCGTCGTCACCCTGGTCGATGATGCCGGCGATCTGCGCCGCAAGGACATCACCATCCGTTTTCACGAAGACCGCGTGGTGGTCGAACAGTTCGACCCCGACAGCGGTCAGGTCGACCGGGTGACGTTCAGCCTGGGCCAGGTCGCCGACCTACGCGCCGCGCTCGATCTGCCCGAAGGCGCGTATACGCGAAAGGATCAAGACTGAACGCCCCGGGCCAGGTCTGGGCGCGCGCCGCCACCGCGCTGCGGTTCATGACCCGGCTGCCGGTGCCCGGCGCTCGGGCGGATCTGGCCGCGGCGGCCGCGTTCTTTCCTCTGGCGGGCGCGATGATCGGCGCGCTGGCGGCGCTGGTCTGGCTGGCCGGTTTCGTGATCGGTCTGCCGCCCTGGCCCGCGGCCGTGCTGGTGCTGGCGGTGCAGCTTTGGCTGACCGGCGCGCTGCACGAGGACGGGCTGGCCGATTGCGCCGACGGTCTGGGCGGCGGCGCCAGGCCCGAACGCGCGCTGGAGATCATGCGCGACAGCCGCATCGGCGCCTATGGCGCGGCGGCGCTGGGTCTGTCGATCCTGGCCCGCGCCGCCGCGCTCGCCGCGCTCGGCCCCTGGACCGGTGCCGCGGCGCTGATCGTGGCGCATGTCCTGGCCCGTGCCGGGATCGTGGCCAGCCTGATGCTGCTGCCCTACGCCCGCGCCGACGGGTTGGCGGCCGAGGCACAACGCGCCGGCGGCGCCGCCACCGGGCTGCTGGCCTTCCTGCCCGCGCTCGCGCTGACCCTCTGGCTCGGCGGCGTCGCGGGCGCGGTGGCGCTGGTCGTGGCCGGCGCGGTCTGGGTCTGGATCAGCCGGCGGCTGATGCGCCGGCTGGGCGGCTATACCGGCGACGGCTTGGGCGCGACCGAACAGATGATCGAGATCGCCGCGCTGATGACCTTTGCCGCCCTATGGGCCTGATTTTCCTGCGCCATCCCCCCGTTGAAGGGCGGGGCCTCTGCTATGGCCGTCACGACCCGCCGCTGCTGGCCGACGCGCCCGCGCGCATTGCCCGCGCCACCGCCGCGCTGCCGCCCGCCCCCCGCCTGCTGGCCAGCCCCGCGCCCCGCTGCCGCGCCCTGGCCCAGGCCGCCGCCGCCGCGCTGGGCCTGGTGCTCGACTACGACCCGCGCCTGCGGGAACTCGACTTCGGCACCTGGGAGGGCCGCCCCTGGGCCGCCATCCCCCGCGCCGAGCTCGACCGCTGGGCCGAAGACCCCGAAACCCGCGCGCCCCCCGGCGGCGAAACCTTCGCCGCGCTCAAGGCCCGCGTCCACGCCGCCCTGGCCGGCCTCGACGCGGCCGTCATCGTCACCCATGCCGGCCCGATCCGCGCCGCGCGCATCCTCGCCGGTCAGGCCGATTTCGCCACCGCCTTCGGCGCCGAAATTCCCCATGCCACCCCGATCCGCCTGCCGGCCCTTGCGCGGTGCCCGTGAGTATGCTGCGGTGCCGCATGAACAAGGGGGGCGCATGATACTGGCTTTCGCACAACAAAAGGGCGGCGCCGGCAAGACCACCGTGCTGGCGCATCTGGCCCATGCCTGGGCACAGACCGGCCGCAGCGTCGGTCTGGCCGATCTCGACCCGCAGCGCTCGCTGTCGATATGGGCCGGCGTGCGGGCGGACGCGCCCTACACCGTGGTCGAAAGCGCCGGCTGGCGCGCCGGGTCTGACATCAAGGACCTGGCCCGCGACCACGACGTCACGCTGATCGACTGCCCCGGCAACGCCTCCAACCTGCTGGAGGCCGCCCTGCGCGCCGCCGACATGGTCGTCATCCCCTGCCAGCCCTCGATGCTGGACGTCTGGGCCACCGCCCCGGTGCTGGAGATGGCGGGCAAGGAAAAGACCCCCGCCCGGGTGCTGCTGAACCGCGTCCCGCCGCGCGGCACTGCGCCGGACCAGGCCCGCGCCGCGCTGAAGGACACCGGTGCCACGCTGCTCAAATCCACGCTCGGCAACCGTGTCGCCTTCGCCAACGGCTTCGCCACCGGCACCACCGCGTTGGGCCTCAGCCGGACAAGCCGCGCCAGCGCGGAGGTCACCGCGCTGCGCAAGGAACTCGAACGCACCCTCAAGAAGCTCTCCTAACCCACTATGAAAACTGGATTTTATCACGACGAACGTTGCTTCTGGCATGGCGGCGGCCACTACGCACTGACCGTGCCCGTTGGCGGCGCGGTGCAGCCCCCGGTTGCCGGCGGCCTGCCCGAGAGCCCGGAAACCAAACGCCGCCTGGTCAATCTGCTGCAGGTCTCCGGCCTGATCGATCACCTGGTCACCGGCACGGCGCCCGCGGCCGACCGCGCCGCGCTGGAACGGGTGCACCCCGCCGCCTATCTCGATGCGTTTCAGGCCAAGTCCGATGCCGGTGGCGGAGAGTTGGGTCTGCGCACGCCGTTCGGCCCCGGCGGCTACGACATCGCGGCGCTGTCGGCCGGGCTCGTCACCCGCGCGGTCGCGGACGTGCTGTCCGGCGCGGTCGACACCGCCTATGCCCTGTCGCGTCCGCCCGGCCATCACTGCCTGCCCGATTGGCCCAACGGCTTCTGCCTGCTCAACAACATCGCCGTCGCCATCGAGAGCGCCCGCGCCGCCGGCCTGGCCAGCCGTTTCGCGGTGGTCGACTGGGACGTGCACCATGGCAACGGGACAGAGGCGATCTTTTACGACCGCGCCGATGTGCTGACGATTTCGCTGCACCAGGAAAACAACTACCCGCTCGACACCGGCGCGGCGGCCGATCGCGGCTCGGGCGCGGGTCTGGGCCGGAATATCAACATACCGCTCCCCCCCGGCGCCGGCCACGCGGCCTACCTGCGGGCGATGGACCGGATCGTCCTGCCCGCGCTCGCCGGGTTCCGCCCCGACATCATCGTGGTGGCCTGCGGCTTCGATGCCTCGGGTGTCGATCCGCTGTCACGCATGCTGGCGGGGTCTCAGACCTTCCGCGCCATGACCGCCGCACTCATGGGGGCCGCGGCCGAACTGTGCGGCGGCCGGCTCGCCTTGGCGCATGAGGGCGGCTATTCCGAGGTTCACGTGCCGTTCTGCGGTCTCGCGGTGATCGAGCAACTGAGCGGCCAAGCCACCGGGATCGCCGATCCGCTCCGCCCGCGTATCGACGGCCAGCAACCGGTGGCGGATGTCGCCGCCTTCCACGATGCCAGGATCGATGCCCTGGCAGAGGCGTTCGCGAACCTGCCGTGACGTCATGCAACCTCGGCGGGCGTCCGCCATTGAGCGGCGGCGCCGATTGCCGCTAAATTATCCGCCATGAATTCGCCATATCCCTGGCTTACCGAAACGTAAGCGTTAAATCTTTCCCCGGGTCCGGAGAGCCCATGCGCATCGCCTGCTTGCACACGACATCGCGCAGCATCGCGGTCTACGAAGCCGCCGTGCCCTGCGGCGTGGCACTGGCCCATCACCTGCGCAGCGACCTGCTCTACCGGGCGCGCACCGGCGCCGGCACCGCGCTGGCGGCAGAGACCAATGTGCAACTAGCGCGCATGGCGAACGGGGTCGATGCGGTCCTGGCGACCGGCTCGACCCTGGCCGATGCCGTCGCCCCGCCCGCCTTCTCCGCGACCGCGCTTCTGGCAGAGGCGGCGGCGGAAGAGGCCGGGGACCGCAGCGTGGATGTGCTCTACACCCATGACCTCGCCGCGCCGGCCATCCGGCGGCTGTTCCAGGGCCGGATCCCGGCGGATCAACTCACCTTCACCGCCATCCCCGATGCCTGGGCGGCACTGCATGCCGGCGACAGCGAAAGGCACGACTGTCTGGTGCGGCGCGCGGTGGCGGAAAGTACGGCCGAACGCCTGGTCCTGGTGCAGGCGACCATGGCCGATTGCGCCCCCGACGACCCGCGCATCATCCGCACCCCGCGCGCGGCGCTGTCCCGTCTGACCCGCCTGCTCGGCGCTTGATCGCCCGCCACCGCCACCGCAAAAGAGATGCGGCGGAGCCTCTATGCGCCGGGGCTCTGCCCGTTCGGTGCTGAACCGCTGAGATCGGGAAGCAAACGCTTCGGGTGCGCGATTACAGGTCGAGCCTCGAAGGTCTCCAGGCTGCTGTGGGGCTCCGCCCGTTTGCCCCTGAAATCCTCCACAGTAGGATTTCCGAGACGGGGCTCACACCGCTAGACGCGCCGCCTTGGCCCGCTAGACTGCGGCCCATGACCCTGCCGCGCGCCACCGCCGTTCTGCCCGACGCCCCATCGCCCGCCGACCATGTCACGCTCGGCTATGACGACCGGTTCCGCCGGCGCATCGCGCTGACCGGGCGGGGCGGGCTGCGCTTCCTGCTCGATCTGGCTCGGGCGACCGAGTTGCGCGACGGCCAGGGCCTGGCGCTGGAGGATGGCCGCGTCATCGCCGTGCACGCCGCGGCCGAGCCGCTGATCGAGGTGCGCGCGCCCACGCCCCGCGACCTGATCCGCGCCGCCTGGCATATCGGAAATCGGCACCTGCCCTGCGAGCTGCTTCCCGACCGGCTGCGCCTGCGCGCCGATCCGGTGATCGCCGATATGCTCACCGGGCTCGGCTGCAGCGTCACACCCGTCACGGCGCCATTCCAACCCGAAGGCGGCGCCTATGGGCCGGGCCGGACCCAGGGCCATTCCCATGGCTGAGGCCAAAGGTGACACGGGTCCGCGGCCAGACGCTTGCCATACGCATGCCATACGCATGCCAGACGCCGATCTGACGCTGATGTCATGGTTCTCGCCGGCCTATCCGGTCGGCGCCTTCGCCTATTCCCAGGGCCTGGAGACCGCCACCGCCGAGGGCCACGTCAACGATCTGGAAACCACCCGCGCCTGGATCGCCGACGCGCTGACCACCGGCGCCGCACAGGCCGACGCGGTGCTTCTGGCCCGCGCCCATGACGCCGCGGATGCCGTGGCGCTGCAGGCGCTGTCGGATCTCGCACTGGCGCTCAGCCCATCCCCCGCCCGCGCCGCCGAGACCCGCGACCAGGGCCGCGCCTTCGCCGCCACCACCGCGGCGGTGCATGGCACGGAGGCGACTCCGCGCCCCTATCCCGTCGCCATCGGCGCCGCAGCGCGGGCGCTGGGTCTGGCGCGGGACGCGACCGTGCTTCGGTTCCTTTATTCGGTGGCAGCCAACCTGACCTCGGCCGCCCAGCGGCTAGTGCCTTTGGGCCAGGCCCAGGCCCAGGTCATGCTGGCCGATCTGCACTGCCTGGTGCGCCGGGCCGCCGCGCGCGTGGAAGCCACGCCGATCGAGGATCTGGGGGTGGCAAGCCTCGCCGCCGATCTGGATGCGCTGCGGCATGAGCGGCTTGCGACGCGGCTGTTCAGATCTTAGAAAGAGAGCGCAAACCATTGGTGGAAATACAAAATAAATGACAAAAAACGGCCCCCTGCGCGTCGGTATCGGCGGCCCGGTCGGCGCCGGAAAGACCACGTTGACCGACCGTTTGTGCAAGGCGCTGCGCGACCGGCTGAGCCTCGCCGTGGTCACCAACGACATCTACACGCGCGAGGATGCAGAGGCGCTGATGCGCTCCCAAGCCTTGCCGCAGGCGCGCATCCGCGGCGTGGAAACCGGCGGCTGCCCGCATACCGCGATCCGCGAGGATGCCTCGATCAACCTCGCCGCCATCGCCGATCTCAGCGCGCAGTTTCCCGACCTGGACCTGGTCTTCATCGAGTCCGGCGGCGACAATCTGGCCGCGACCTTCAGCCCCGAACTGGCGGATTTGACGATCTATATGATCGACGTCTGCATGGGCGAGGAGATCCCGCGCAAGGGCGGCCCGGGCATCACGCGTTCGGACCTGCTGGTCATCAACAAGACCGGCCTGGCGCCGCATGTGGGCGCCTCGCTTAAGGTCATGGCCCGCGACGCGGCGGCGCAGCGCGGCGCCAGGCCGGTGGTGTTCGCGGACCTGAAATCGGGTCAGGGCGTGGCGGAGATCGTGGCGTTTCTGGAACAAACGGGCGGGCTGGCAGCGGCGTAGCATTTTGAAAAGATTGCGTTTTGTGCCACGCGCCCCGGATCAAGTCCGCCGCGGTCAGACCGCCGCCAGGATCGACAGCCAGACCGAGATCGTCAGTACCGACAGCGCCGTCGCGACCAGCACGGCACTGGCCGCCACATCCTCCGCGCGACTGTAGAGCGTGGCGAAGACATAGGTGTTGACGCCCGGCGCCATGGCCGCGGTCAACACCGCGGCCTGGGTGAAAACGGGTGACAGATCAAAGACATAGACGGCCAGGCCATAGGCGATGCCGGGATGCACGATCAGGCTCAGCCCGGCCACCATCGCCACCGGGCCCAGCGTCGCCGCAACCCGGTAGCGGGTCAGCACCCCGCCCAGCCCGAACAGCGCCACCGGCGAGGCCGCGCCGGCGACCAGATCGACGCCAGCCCGCGCCGGCTCGGGCAGCACCAGGCCCGAGAGGTTCACCGCGAACCCCAGCGCCAGGCCGATCATCAGCGCGTTGTGCAGCATGGCCCGCACAACGGCGCGCGCCGTCGCCGCCGGTCCACGACCGTCGGCGCGACTGATCTCCATCACCGTGATCCCCAGCAGGTAACAAAATGGCGCATGGATGGAGACGATGGCGAAGGTCGCGGTCAGCGCATCCTGCCCGAAGGCACGTTCGACAATGGGGATGCCCAGGATCACCGAGTTCGAAAACAGCGCGCCAAAGCCAATCGCGACGGCCTCTCCGGGCCGGCGGCGGAATAGCAGACGCGCGCCCACGATCCCCAGGGCAAAGCTGATCGCGGCGCCGGTGTAAAACGACAGAAGAAGGCCCGGATCGAACACCGCACGCAGATCCAGATCCATCGCCGCACGGAACAAAAGAACAGGAATCGCAAAGCGTTGCGTATAGACGTTCAACCCGTCGATCACGCTGTCGGAGAAATAGCGCAACCGCACCGCGACATAGCCCGCCCCGGCCACCAGAAACACCGGGATCACCACCTGCAAGAGCCCGATCATGCCGGAAAGGTCAGGCGCAGGCCGTCATGGGCGGGGGTGACGTTCGCGGGCGTCTCTGCCGCGACGGTGGCGTAGTCCATGTCTATATGCATGTTCGTCAAGACCGCCCGGCGCGGCGCGGCGCGGGCGATCCATTCCAGCGCCCGTTCAAGATGCACATGGGTCGGGTGCGGCTCGTAGCGCAGTGCATCGAGGATCCAGCAATCGAGCCCGGCGACCGCCCGCCACGCGGCATCGTTCATGGCCGAGACATCGGGCAGATAGGCCATCGGTCCGACCCGGAAGCCCAGCGCCTGGGTTCGGCCATGATCGACGGCGAACGGCTGAAAGGCGATCTCTCCACCCGGGCCGGGCACCGCAAAGGGTGCGTCGAAGACGTTGAGATCCAGGATCGGCGGGTAGGCGCTGCCCTCGGGCTGCACAAAGGCATAGTCGAAACGCTGGGTCAGCGCACGGGCGGTCGCGGCGTCGGCCCAGACCGGCAGCCGCGACCGGCGGTTGAAGGCGACCATGCGCAGGTCGTCGATCCCGTGGACATGATCGGCATGGGCATGGGTATAGACGACCCCGTCGAGCCAGCCGACCTCCGCCTCCAGCAGTTGCGCACGCAGATCGGGCGCGGTGTCGATCAGCACCCGCGTCACCGCAGCGCCCTCGCGCCGTTCCAGAAGCAGCGAACAGCGGCGGCGGTGGTTCTTGGGGTTGGCCGGATCGCAGGCCCCCCACAGCCCGCCCAGCCGCGGCACCCCGCCGGACGAGCCGCAGCCCAGGATGGTCGCGGTCAACTCAGCCACGGGCGGCCTTGGCGAACAGCCGGTCGAAATTCGCGGTGGTGGCGGCGGCGAAGGCGTGGCTGTCCAGCCCGAAGATCTGCGCGCCCATGGCGGCGGTATGCGCGGTATAGGCGGGCTCGTTGCGTTTGCCGCGATGCGGCGTCGGCGCCAGGTAGGGGCTGTCGGTTTCCACCAGGATCCGGTCGAGCGGTGCTGCGGCGAAGATGTCGCGCAAGTCTTGGGATTTCTTGAACGTCACGATGCCCGACATCGACAGATAGAACCCCAGATCCAACGCCGTGCGCGCCAGATCCGGGCCGGAGGAAAAGCAATGCATCACGCAGGTATAGGCCCCGGCGCTGTATTCGGCGGTCAGGATATCGGCTATGTCCGCATCCGCGTCGCGGGCATGGATGATCAGCGGCAAACCGGTTTGGCGCGCCGCCTCGATATGGACCGCCAGGCTTTGTTTCTGCCGCGCCGCGGTATCGGCGGTGTAGTGATAGTCGAGCCCGGTCTCGCCGATGCCGACGCATTTGGGATGCGCGGCCAGCGCGGTCAGCGCCTCGACCATGGCCAGGGGGTGTTCTGCGACATGCATCGGGTGGGTGCCGGCGGCATAGAAGACGGGCGCGTGCGCCTCGGCTATGGCGCGCACGGTCGGCTCGGCAGGCAGAGAGGTCGCGATGGTGACCATGCGGTTCACGCCGGCAGACGCGGCGCGGGCGACGACACCGGCGACATCTTCTTGGAAGTCGGGGAAATCCAGATGGCAATGGCTGTCGACCAGATCGGGCAGGGGGGAGGCGGTCACGCGGGCTCCTGTCGGTCCGCTTCGGTCAGCCGCCGGCGTGGCGCCACTGGGCGGCGGTGGTCTCGATGGAAAGGAACATATCCAGGATCACCTGTTCGGGGTCAAGATTGACCGCGCGGGCATGGCCGATGCGTTCGGTCAGCGCCTGTTGCGTCGCCGCCCAGCCCCGCGCCGCGGCGGGGCCAGGGCAGAGCCGCGCGGCGCGGTCGGCGTCGGCTTGGCTCGCATCCGGGGCGTGGCCGGCGCCGGCGCGCGCCAGATCGGCCAGCGCCAGACCGGTCAGCCTGGTGATGATCTCGTAGATATGGGCATTGTCGCGCCCCGCCGCCCGCGCGGCCAGGGCGGCAATGGCGGCGCGGTCCATCTGCGGGGCGGCATCCAGCAGATCGGCGATGGCGCGTGCGATCTCCGGCCCGTCGCCCTGCAGAAAGCGGATCGCGTCGCCGGCGGAGCCGCGCGTCAGGCGGTGCAGCAGATCGGCCTCTTCGGCCGGCTGCCCGGCTTGCAGCAGCGCGCGGGCCAGGTCCTCGGGGGCAAGGGTGGCCAGGGGCAGGCGCCGGGTGCGCGACAGGATCGTGGGCAGCACGCGGCCGGGCTGGTGGCAGACCAGCAGCAGGATGGTGCGCGCGGGCGGCTCTTCCAGCAGCTTGAGCAGCGCGTTGGCGGCGGCGGTGTTCAGTTCGTCTACCGCGTCGATAATGGCGGCGCGCCAGCCGCCCTCGGCCGCGGTCAGCGCGAAAGCGCCCTTGAGGCCGCGGATTTCCTCCACGCCCAACTGGGTTTTCAGCCGCTTGGCTTTATCATCCCAGGCGCGGCGGCAAAGCCGGATGCGCGGCTCTGCCAGGGCCTGGCTGCGGCGCCAGACGGGGTGGTCGGGGTCCATGTCCAGCGTCGGCCCCGGGTCGTCGCGCGCCAGATGGCGGGCGATCCGCCAGGCGAGCGTCGCCTTGCCGATGCCGCGCGGGCCGCTGAGCAGCCAGGCATGGTGCAATCGTCCGGTGCCCAGAGTGGTCAGGAACGCCGCCTCGGCCTTGTCCTGACCGAACAGACGCAGGGTTTCCCGCGGATGCGGGGCGCCGTCGATACGGTCGGGCTCGGGCACGGGATCGTCGCTCATCGCGGCTGGCTTAACACGGCTGCGCGGCACTTGGCGACCGGCTCAGACGGCTGACAGCCGCGGCGCCACGGCCCGCCAGACGCGGGCAGCCACCGCGTCGGGCGCGCCGCTGGCATCGACCAGGACACAGCGGTCCTGCGCAGCCGCCAGGGCCCGGAACCCCTGGGCCAGCCGGCGCTGAAAGTCGGCGCCCATATCCTCGAACCGATCCTCGCCGCTTTGCCGCGCCAGGCCCCGGCGCAGGGCCGCGCCCGGGTCGAGATCGAGGATCACGGTCAGGTCGGGATCGCGCCCGATCATCAGATCGTGCAGCGTGTCGACCGTGGCGCGCAGATCCGCCCGCGCGGTGCCCTGATAGACCCGCGTGCTGTCGGCGAAGCGGTCGCAGAGCACCGTCTCTGCGCGGTCGAGGGCGGGCTGGATCAGCCGTTCCATATGGTCGCGCCGGGCGGCGGTAAACAGCAGGATTTCGGTTTCCGGCGACCAGCGGCCGGGGTCGCCCTCCACCAGCAGACGGCGGATTTCCTCCGCCCCGGGGGAGCCGCCGGGCTCGCGGGTTAGGGTCACGGCGTGGCCCTGCGCGCGCAGCCGATCCGCCAGAGCCGCGGCCTGGGTGGACTTGCCCGAGCCGTCGACGCCCTCGATACTGATGAAGCGCGCGGGCGCGGCGCCCATGCTCAGCCGTCGCCGGCCTGCGCCACGGCCGAGAGCGCGCGGTTGAACAGGATTGCGGCAGAGGCCTGCACCCGCCCCAGGAACCCGCCCGTCGCGACGTCGGATTGCGCGGCGAGCGGGAAGCGGGCCTCGCCCATTTCGGGGATCGACACCACCAGATCGGCGATCTGCTGGCCGGCGGCGATGGGTGCGGCGACCGGGCCGGTGTACTCGACCCAAGCGGTCACGTTGCCCCGTTCCGCCCACGGGATGACGGCGGTGACACCCTCGGGTGCGACCAGCGCGACCTGGTCTTGGGCGCCCAACCAGACATCCGCGCTGCCGATCACCTCGCCGGGTTGGTAAAGCGTGCGTGCGGCGAATTCCCGAAATGCCCAGTTCAACAGCCGTTCCGATTCGACCAGGCGCTCGCGCCGCGAGTCGAGCCCGGTTATCGCCAGGCTGACGCGGCGCCCGTCCAGCATGGCGGAGCCGACCAGGCTGTAACCCGATTCCTCGGTATGCCCGGTCTTCAGCCCGTCGGCGCCGATATCCAGCGTCAACAGCGGGTTGCGGTTTTCCTGTTCGATATCCGCCCAGGTGAAGACCGTTTCGGCAAAGTACGGATAGTATTCGGGAAAGTCGCGGATCAGCCGTGTCGCCAGAAATACCAGATCCTGCGCGCTCATGCGGTGGTCGGGATGCGGCCAGCCGGTGGAATTGGCGAAGGTGGAATTCATCATCCCCAGTTCGCGCGCCCGCCGGGTCATGCGCTGGGCAAAGGCGGCCTCTGACCCTGCCAGCCCTTCGGCCAGCACCACGCAGGCATCGTTGCCCGAGTGCACGATCACACCGCGGATCAGGTTTTCGATCGAAACCTCCTGACCCTCGCGCAGGAACATCTTTGAGCCGCCCATCTGCCAGGCTTTGGTCGACACGCGGAATGTGTCGCTCAGGCTCAGCCGACCGTCCTGCAGCGCCTCGAACACCATGTTCAGCGTCATCAGCTTGGACATCGAGGCCGGCGGCAGCGGCGTCTCGGCGTTCTTTTCCAACAGCACCGCGCCGGTGTCGTGGTCGATGACCAGGGCCGAGCGCGCGGCGGTGTCCAGCGCCGCGGCGGGCAGGGCCAGCGCGATCAGCGCGATCGCGGCGTCACGAAGTCGGGAAAGCATCCGCATATCCAAGCTCCCGCAGTTTTTCGAGCGCGGCATCAAAGGCGCCCTGGCTCGCGAAGGGACCGGCGATGACGCGATAGATCGGCGCATCCTCGGTGCCGCCGGTGGTCACCTCGGCCGGAATATCGGCGCCCGCCAGACGGCGGGAGACCGCCTCCGCCCCCTCCTGGTTGGTGCCGGAGGCGACTTGGATGCGCGGCCGCGCCGGGGCGTCGCCGGATGCGGCTGCAGGGGTTTCGTCCAGTGCCTGCAGCACGGCGGTTTCGATCGCGGACGTGTCCATCGGTTCCTGTTCGATGATGGTGATCAGGCTGGATGCATCGGCGGCGGGCACAGGCACCGGCGCGGCCGCCGGTGTTGCCGCGACGGCTTCGGCGGCGTCGGGCGTCTCGGTCGCGTCGGGGGCGGCCGGGTCGATGGCGGTTTCGGGCTCGGTCGGCAGCGGCTCCACGGGGGCCGTGACCTCGACGCTTTCGCGCCGCAGCACCACCGCGCGCAATTGCGTCGGCGCACCGGCCTGCATGCCCAGCGCCTCCGCCGCATCCATGGATACCATGATCGGCGGGCCGGCGCGTTCGACCTCTGTCTTGAACAGCGCCCCTTCGACCTCGCGGCCGTTTTCCAGATTGGTGATCTTGACACGCTCCGCCTTCACATCGCGCGCCACGGCGATCCAGCGGCCGCCCAGCGAAAACCGCCCGTCCCAGAGCGCCCGCGCCTCGATATTGAAGATATCGGGCCGTTCGATGTCGCGTTCTTCGACCCGCAGCACCTGTTCGGGCGACGCGGCGGACGACGAGTTGCCTGCCTCTCCACCCGTTTGCGCCAATTGCTCGCAGCCTGCGAGCGCCAATACCGCGCAGGCCATGAGCAGCCGCGCCCTCACGCCGCCGCGGCCTATGATGATGTTCGACTGCCTGTTCATCCCGATCTCCATATCCCCGCCAGCGGCGACGCTGCGGTTGGGCGGTCATGCTGCTCCTTGCGGTTCGGTTGGGTCCGAACACCATATGCGGCAGTCTAATCGCAATTCGCGGCCAAGGGAAGCCACGCCGGCGGCCAAGCCCCGGCTTGCACGGCAGCGCCGAGCGGGCTAGGCCGAACGCGCCGCGGAGAGGTGGCAGAGTGGTCGATTGCGGCGGTCTTGAAAACCGTTGACGTGCGAGCGTCCCAGGGTTCGAATCCCTGTCTCTCCGCCAGTATTATTTCGCTCACGCGCCAAAGGCGCTCCGTGGGGGCGCCCTGACCGGGCGAGCCGCAGTCGCGGCTTTGGGCGGCGGAGTTCGAAATATCTCCCCGACTCTCCGCCACCCCCCATATCTGAGGGCGATTGGCTGCGCGCGGGGCAGCCTGAAGCGGCATCTATAGTGCAAGACGCACACCGGGGTCGCCGTGGAAACGCCGGAAGTGCGGGCCGTCGTGGGACCATCGGCAAGGTCGGTGCCGCGTCCGTGCAGCCGGATTTGCGGAACGACGCTCGTCTTCACGGAAGGTGCCGTTGGTCGTGGTGTCCGGGCTGCGACGCTCAATGGGGCCCGGCGCTGCTTATGCCGCGGCCAAACCGGTGTCCAAGCCCTGCAGGATACCGTCGATATCGGCCTCGGTCACGATCAGGGGCGGCGACAGGATGACGTTGGGACCGGAGACGCGCACCATCACGCCGGCGCGATAGGCGGCCTCCTGCACGCGCAAACCCGTGGCTTTGTCCGCCGGGGTCTTGGAGGCGCGGTCCGCCACCAGTTCCAGCGCGCACATCAGACCGTGCCCGCCGCGCACGTCGCCGATCAATTCATACGTCTCGAACAGCGCCTGAAGCCCCGCGTGCAATTGCGCCCCGCGCGCTGCGGCGTTGCCGGGGATGTCCTGGCGCAGCGTTTCTTTCAGACAGGCGACCGCGGCCGCCGCACCGACCGGATGACCGGAATAGGTATAGCCGGACCCGATCATGCCGCCGCCATCGCCATTGTCTTCGAAAACCTGCGCCACATGGCCGGCGATCATCGCCGCGCCGAAGGGAAAATAGCCGTTGGTGATCGCTTTGGCGGTGGCGGCGAGGTCCGGCTGCACGCCCCAATGCCGGGACCCGGTCCAACTGCCGGTGCGCCCGAAGGCGGTGATCACCTCGTCCGCGATGAGGAGAATGCCGTGGCGCGAACAGATATCGCGCACCCCGGGCATGAAGCTTTCATGCGGCGGGATGACGCCGCCCGCACCCAATACCGGCTCCATGATAAAGGCCGCGATGGTGCCCGCGCCCTGGAACGCGATTTCGTCCTCCAGGGCGTTCAGACATAACTGCGCCAGCCGCGCCGGATCGCTTTCATCGAACGGGTTGCGATAGGTGTAGGGCGCGGGGATGTGGAAACAGCCCGGCATCAGCGGCTCGTACTGGGCGCGGAAATTGGCGTTGCCATTGACCGACGCACCGCCGGTATGGGTGCCGTGATAGCCCTTTTTCAGCGACAGATACTTGGTGCGCCCGCCTTCGCCGCGCAGCTTGTGATACTGGCGCGCCAGACGCAGGCAGATCTCCACACTGTCGGACCCGCCGGAGGTGAAGAAGGCCCGGCTCAGCCCATCGGGTTCGAAAAAGTCGCGCAGCATATAGCTGAGCTCGATCACCTGGTCGTTGGAGGTGCCGCGGAAGGTCGAGTAATAGGGCAGCGCATCGAGTTGCGCGGCGATCGCCGCCTTCACCGGCGCGCAGGAATAGCCCAGGTTCACGTTCCACAGGCCGCCGACCGCGTCGATGGTTTCGTGCCCGTCGACATCGCGAATGCGCACGCCCGCGCCGCCGGTGATGATGCTGGGCGGATTGGCGCGCGAATCCGCCGGATGCGCCATCGGGTGCCACATGTGGCGGGCGTTGTTTTCCTTAAGGAAGTTCGTCTGAAGCATGCGTGCGGTCCTTGGCGGTGGGGGCGGGTGGGCCGCCCAGATCTTGGGTGATGGCGGCGGCGGCCCGCCGCAGTTCGCGGTCAATGCGGCCCTGCAATTCGGGCGTCATGCGGCTGGCGACGGCCGCGACGGCGATGGCGCCGACCGGCGCCGCGGCGCTGTCGAGGATCGGGGCGGCGGTGCCGATAACTTCGTTCTCGAACGTTGCGTGGGCCCGCGCCAGACCTTCCGCGCGGCATCTGGCCAGGATCGCACGCAGGCGGTCCGGATCGGTTTCGGTGTGGTCGGTGAAGCGCGCCGGATCGGGGCGGGCGAGCAGCGCCGCCTGGCGCTCAGGTGGCAGAAAGGCAGAGATCGCCAAGCCGGAGGCGGTGGCATTCCACGGCAGCACGCCCGACGGCTCGACCCGGACATAAAGCGCGCGGTCGGGGTCGCGAACCGACACCGCGACCGGGTCGTCGCCCATAAGCAGGGTGCCGTGCGCGGTTTCTTCCAGTGTGGTGGCCAGGTGTTCCAGATGTCGCGCGATGATCGTGCGGACCGGAAAGTTGTGCTCGCGGATTTGTGCCAGATGGATCGGGGTCAGCCCGACCCGATATTTGCGACTGGTCGGATCCTGTTCCAGAAAACCGTTGCGTTTCAATGCCGTGAGGCAGCGCAGCGTCGTCGTCTTGTCGTGACCCGACAGGCGCGCAAGCTCTGACAGGCCGATTTCGGGCAGGTGGGTGGAGAAAAACCGAAGCAGCGTCAGGGCCTTGTCCACCGAACTCATCGTCGTTCTGGCCATGGCGGGCGGCATCCCTGATTTCGCGGCGCCCGCATGCGATGCGGTCCGAACCGAAACGTTGACGGAAACTGCCGCATGGGCAGTATGAGCGTGCCGAAGGTAACAATAGTGGACCGACCCCGCAAGAGCGGCGGCGCCAACGCGCAAAGACGGCGTGAAGCGATTGGCAGCGGGCCTTGGGGTGGTCGGATTTGGGGCGCTGGCGTTATCAGCCATCGCGGAACACCCCGAAAAGCCGCTATCCTTCGTGCCGCCCTGGCCGCGGGCGATCTGGAGGATGTGCTGACCCGGATGATCGCCGAGGATTTTTGGGCCGAGTGCAGCGTGCCGGCCTTGTGAAAAAGCCGGGCGGCGGCGGGCTATTTCCGGGTGCCGTGGAGGTCGCGGTCGCGCCGGCCGATGGCCATACAATCGGATCCTTCCTCATGGCGGTGCCGATCATCGGCCCAGAGATCGGCATCCCCGAGTCGAACCCCAACCCTTTGGAGCCGCTGGGCGCGTTCCTGACCTATCCGTTCGTTATCGTGACGGGGGGCGATGCGCTCTGTGAAGACATGGCGGGCCTGGCCACGCACGCGCAGACCAACGACGTGGTGCTGGGTCACTTCGGTGGGCCCCTGATCCCAACCAAGGTGACCAAGGCGTTGGCGCAGGAGACGGGATTCTAACATACCTCTGACGCCGCGTTCGATACGCTGGGCTGCAACACCATCGCGTCGGGCGCGGTCTTTTCCGGGCATAGGGAGCGTTGGCTTCGCAAACGCGGCGCCGCGACCTTTCGCTATTGCGGCGCGCTTTGCGGCAAGGAGTACGGGGCAATCGCGCCCACGCCCGCCCGGCAGGCTGGGGCTTGCGCATCACGAACCGGTCGGCGTGGGGGGTGCCATCGTGCCGTGGAACGTCCCGCCGATGATCGGCGCCTGGAAGATCGCGCCGGCACTGGCGGCGGGCAACTTCGTGGTGCTGAAACTGGCGGAGATCGCCTCTGTGTCGCTGTTGCGACTGGTGGAGATCTGCCACGAGGTCGGGCTGCCCAAGGGCGTGCTCGACGTGGTGACCGGCACCGGGCCGGAGGCCGGGGCGGCGCTGGGACGCCATACCGACGATCTCGGCCGCGCGCATTGGATGGTCGCACGCCGGCCGGCCGGGGATCGGGATGACGAGCCGGGGGTCGTCCTGTCTCAGCTATGTGACCCTGCTGCGCGACCGGCCCTAGCGCGCGGGAGCCGGTGCAGGTGCAGGTGCAGGTGCAGGTGCAGGTGCTAAAGCACGGCGTCGAAGCCTGGGACCTCAAGGGTGAACCGGCTCATGATCCCGAGGGGTTGGCCGCGATGGTGGACGAGATGGCCCAGGCGATCCGCCCGCCGGCGGGTCTGACGGTGCTGGAGTGCCATAGCAACGATGAGCGCTTTGCCGAGGCGGCGCTGGATGTGCCGGATCGATGGGTCGCCGACGGCGCGGTCGCGGTCGAACCGCCGCCCGCTTCGGGCCGGGGCTCGGCCGGCCCATCTCAGCGTTTGCTTTCCGCCCCCGGGTCCAACTTGGCCAAAAGATCCAGCAGCAGCGCGTGGTCCTGTGCGCCCAATCGCCGTTGGAACGCGGCGGCGATCCGCGCGGCCTGCGGCGCATGGGCGTCGATCACCGTCTGTCCGGCCTCGGTCAGCTTGATCAACTGACGCCGCCGGTCTTTTTTGTCGCGTGTTTGCGTGATCAGCCCCTTGTTGCTGAGCGTCGTGGCGATGCGGGTCAGGCTGGGGAACAGCAGGCTGGCGCGGTCGGCCAGCGTTTTCGTGTCCATCGTCCCGAATTCCGACAGCACGCGCAGAACCCGCCATTGCTGTTCGGTGATGCCGGTTTCGGCCAGCATCGCCCGGATCGGGATCATCACGCCCTCGCGCGCGCGGATCAGCGCAATCGGCAGGGACCGTGCGGTCGGTGGCAGTTTTGGCGCCATGGATTTGCAGCCCTCCGGTTCGGGTCTGGCTTGACGGGCGGCCTCGATTTATTTAACATAGCAACTATTAACATGTTAAGGCAAGCCATGCCGCATTTGCACCTGGACTATTCCGCCAATTTGGACGCGGCAATCGATATGGGCGCGGTGTGCGAGGCGTTGCGGGCCGAGGCGTCGCGGATAGAGGCGTTTCCGATGCCCGGCATCCGCGTGCGGGCGACGCGGGTCGACCACTACGCCATCGCGGATGGCGACCCAAAGCATGGGTTCATCGACCTGAAGGTGCGCTTGCGCGCCGGCCGCCCCGAAGCCGTCAAGCGCGATGCGATCGAACGACTTTTTGAGGCGCTTAAGGAGGCCGTCGCGCCGGCGCTGGCCACGCGCTCCATCGCCCTGTCGGCAGAGTTGCGCGACATCGACGCGGACCTGGCGCCCAAAGCCGGGACCATCCGTGACCATCTGGAGGCCGGGGCATGACGGTGCTGAACGACAATCTGCGCAAGCTGGACTGGCACCTGGCCCAGTTCCGCGACTCCTGCATCGCCCATCGGATCGCAGGGCAGGATGTGGCCGCGGCAGGGGGCGTGTTCGCGACGCACTCGCCGGTCGATGAAAGCAAGATCTGCGATGTGGCCCAGGGCACCGCGGCCGATATCGACGCCGCTGCGCGGGCCGCGCAAGACGCCTTTGCCGCCTGGCGCGATATGCCCGCGACCGACCGGCGCGCGATCCTGTTGCGCATCGCCGACGGCATCGTCGCGCGGGCCGACGAGATCGCGCTGTGCGAGTGCTGGGACACGGGCCAAGCGGTGCGGTTCATGTCCAAGGCGGCGCTGCGCGGGGCGGAGAACTTCCGCTATTTCGCCGACCAGGTCGTGCAGGCCCGCGACGGCCAGCACCTGAAATCGCCGACGCTGATGAACGTCACCGCCCGCGTGCCGATCGGCCCGGTCGGGGTGATTACGCCTTGGAACACGCCCTTCATGCTGTCGACCTGGAAGATCGCGCCGGCCCTGGCCGCGGGGTGCACGGTGGTCCACAAACCGGCCGAAGCCTCGCCGCTGACCGCGCGGCTGCTGGTGGAGATCGCCGAGGAGGCCGGCCTGCCGCCGGGTGTGCTGAACACGGTCAACGGATTTGGCGAGGTCGCCGGCAAGGCGCTGTGCGAACATCCCTTGATCCGCGCCATCGCCTTTGTCGGCGAAAGCCGGACGGGCAGCCAGATCGTCAAGCAGGGCGCCGATACGCTGAAGCGCAACCATCTGGAACTGGGCGGCAAGAACCCGGTGATCGTCTTTGACGATGCCGATCTGGACCGCGCGCTCGATGCGGTGATCTTCATGATCTACTCGATCAATGGCGAACGCTGCACGTCTTCGTCGCGGCTGCTGGTGCAGGACACGATCAAGGATGCGTTCGAGGCGCGACTGATCGAACGCGTCGGCCGGATCAAGGTCGGCCATCCGCTGGACCCGTCGACCGAGATCGGCCCCCTGATCAGCGCGGAACATTTCGCCAAGGTCACCGGCTATTTCGACATCGCCCGCGCGGACGGCGCCACCATCGCCGCCGGTGGAAAGGCGCCGGAGGGGGCGGGCTATTTCGTGTCGCCGACGCTCTTTACCGACGCCGATACCACCATGCGGATCGCGCAGGAGGAGATTTTCGGGCCGGTGCTGACCTCGATTCCCTTCGCCACCGAAGCGGATGCGTTGCGGATCGCCAACGACACGCCCTATGGGCTGACCGCCTATCTGTGGACCAATGACCTGACCCGCGCGCTGCGCTTTACCGACGGGCTTGAGGCCGGCATGATCTGGGTCAATTCCGAGAATGTCCGCCATCTGCCGACGCCCTTCGGCGGGGTCAAGTCCAGCGGCATCGGGCGCGATGGCGGCGATTGGAGTTTCGAGTTTTACATGGAACAGAAGCATATCGGCTTTGCCACCGGCGCGCATAAGATCCCGCGTCTGGGCGCCGGTTAGGACGCCGCCATGCCCGTGCCCGCGCCGAACCTCTATCCCGATTTCAACACGATCCGGCTTTCGCATGTCTGCCTGAACGTCGCCGATCTGGCGCGCTCGACCGCATTCTATACCGACATTCTGGGCCTGAAGATCACCGATCGAAGCGACACCCATGCCTATTTGCGGGCGATGGAGGAACGCGGCCATCACTCGGTGATCCTGCAGCGCTCTGACCAGCCGGGCAGCGTGGAGGTGCTGGGCTTCAAGACCTTCGATGATGCCGATCTGGACCGGGCAGAGGCCTATTTCCAGGCCCGCGGACGCCCGACCGCCTGGGTCGAGCGTGCCTATCAAGGCCGAACCCTGCTGACCTCGGACGCGATGGGCATCCCGCTGGAGTTCTATCACCAAATGGACCGGCTGGATCCGATCCATCAGGACTACGCGCGCTATCGCGGGGTCAAGCCGCTGCGCATCGACCATTTCAATTGCTTTTCGCCGGATGTGGACGCCTCGGTCGCGTTCTACGGCGATTTCGGGTTCCGGGTCACCGAATACACCGAGGATGAGGACAGCAAGCGGCTTTGGGCGGCCTGGCTGCACCGCAAGGGCGGGGTGCACGACATCGCCTTCACCAACGGCACCGGGCCGCGGCTGCATCACGTGGCGTTCTGGGTGCCGACACCGCTGAACATCATCGATCTGCTGGACTTGATGGCGACCACCGGCCATGTGGCGCAGATCGAGCGTGGGCCGGGGCGGCACGGGATCTCGAACGCGTTCTTCCTTTATGTGCTGGACCCGGACGGGCACCGGATCGAGCTGTATTGCTCTGACTATCAGACCGTTGACCCGGATCTGGAGCCGATCAAATGGGATCTGCAGGATCCTCAGCGCCAGACCCTGTGGGGTGCCCCCGCGCCGCGCAGTTGGTTCGAAAACGGCGCCGTGTTCGCCGGCGTGCCGACACGCGCCTCCGACATGGCCGCCAGCCCGATCGTCGCACCATGAATTGGGACGAGTTCGCCGAATGGGGCCGGCACATCGCCGACTGGGGTGCCGCGTATCACAAGACCCTGCGCGACCGGCCCGTGCGCGCACCCACCGCGCCGGGAGAGATCGCGGCACAGCTTCCCGCCGCCCCGCCAGAGACGGCGGAGGCGATGGCGGCGATCATGGCGGATTTCGACACGGTTGTTCTGCCGGGCATGACCCATTGGCAGCATCCCCGGTTCTTCGCCTATTTCCCGGCCAATGCCGCGCCGCCCTCAATGCTGGCGGAGATGCTGGTCAACACGATGGCCGCGCAATGCATGCTGTGGCAGACCTCGCCCGCCGCGACGGAGGTCGAGGGCGTCATGGTCGACTGGCTGCGCCAGGCGCTGGCGCTGCCGCCGCACTATACCGGAGTGATCCAGGACAGCGCGTCCTCGGCCACGTTGTCGGCGGTGCTGACCATGCGCGAACGCGCCACGGGCTATACCGGCAACCGGCAGGGGCTGTCGGGCAAGGGGCAGTTGCGGATCTATTGTTCCGATCAGGTGCATTCCTCGATCGACCGCGCCTGTTGGGTGGCGGGGATCGGGCAGGACAACCTGGTCAAGATACCCACCACACCCGCGGGCGGTGCCTATGCGATGGACACCGACATCCTGGCCGAACGCATCGCCGCGGATCGCCTGGCGGGCCATGTGCCGGCCGGCATCGTCGCCATCACCGGCGGCACCGGCATCGGCGCCTGGGATTTTCTGGAGCCGGTGGCCGCGGTGGCAGAACACGAAAAGATCTATCTGCATCTGGACGCGGCCTGGGCCGGTGCGGCGATGATCTGCCCGGAGTTTCGACAGCACTTTTGGGCCGGCGTGGAGGCCTGCGACAGTATCGTGGTCAACGCGCATAAGTGGCTGGGCGCGCAGTTCGACTGTTCGGTTCAGTTCCTGCGCGACCCGCGGCCGCAACTCAATACGCTGAAGATCGAACCGGAGTACCTGAAAACCAGCGGCGAGCCGGTGGTCAACTACTCCGAATGGACGGTGCCGTTGGGTCGCCGGTTCCGGGCGCTGAAGATCTGGTTCCTGATCCGCGCCTATGGACTGGAGGGGCTGCGCCTGCGCATGCGCAACCACGTCACCTGGGCGAGAGAGTTGTGCGAGGTCATCCGCGCCATGGACGGGTTCGAGATCGCCACCGAGCCGATCCTCAGCCTGTTTTCCTTCCGCTGCCCCGGCGACGATGCCGCGCAGCAGCGGCTGGTCGATGCGTTGAACGACGATGGGCGGATCTATCTGACCCAAGGCATGTTCGACGGACGCCGCATGATCCGCATCCAGGTCGGCCAGTTCGACACGACGCGCGAAGACGTGCTGATGGCCGGCGATGTGATCCGCGACGTCTGGAGCCGGCTGACATGAGGTTTGCAAGCTACACCGCCGCCGGTCTCAACCATTATGGTGCGGTCACCGATGCGGGCATGATCGCGCTGAGCGATGCGTTTCCCGCCTGGTCCAGCCTCAATGATGCGGTCCGGGCTGGCGGGTTGGGCGAACTGGAGCAGGCGGCGGCGGGGCGGGGCGTGACCCATACCGATTTCGCCTACCGGATGGTGCTGCCGGGGGCGGCGCGGATCCTGTGCGTCGGCGTCAATTTTCCCGACCGCAACGCCGAATACAAAGACGGCAGCGCGCAGCCCGAACACATGTCGCTGTTTCCGCGGTTCGCGAGTGGTTTCACCGCGCATGACGCGCCGCTGATCCGTCCGCCGGAAAGCCATATGCTGGATTACGAGGGGGAGGTCGCGGTGGTCATCGGCACGCCAGGCCGCCGCATTGCCGAGGCAGACGCCTATGATCACATCGCCGCGCTGACCATCTGCAACGAAGGCACGATCCGGGACTGGGTGCGGCATGCGAAGTTCAACGTCACCCAGGGCAAGAACTGGGACAATTCCGGCGCGCTGGGCCCCTGGCTGGTGCCCTTCACCGACCCCGGGCAACTGGACGACGCGCGGATCGTGACCCGGGTGAATGGCGAGATCCGGCAGGACGACAGGCTTTCGCGCATGATGTTCCCGGTGCGGCGCCAGATCGCGTATATCTCGACTTTCATGGCACTCGCCCCCGGCGATGTCATCGTCACCGGCACGCCCACGGGCGCCGGCGCGCGGTTCGACCCGCCGCGGTATCTGGTCCCCGGCGACGTGGTCGAGGTCGACGTCACCGGCATCGGCACCCTGCGCAACACCGTGGCCGATGAGCGCCCATGACGCCCGAGGATCACGCACGGGCCGCAGCGGATTTGCTGCAGGCAGAGACGACCGGGCGCCAGATCGGTCTGCTGTCGCGGCGCTATCCGGGCATGGATATGGACGATGCCTATGCCGTGCAGGCCGCGTTGTTCCGCGCCAAGGTGGCGGCGGGGTGCGGCGTGATCGGCTGGAAGATCGGCCTGACCTCGCGCGCGATGCAGGACGCGCTGAAGATCGACATCCCCGACAGTGGTGTTCTTTTTGACGATATGCAGTTCGAGACCGGCGACCGCGTCCCCGCGGGCCGGTTCATCCAGCCCCGGATCGAGGCTGAAATCGCCTTTGTCATGAAATCCGCCCTGGGCGGGGCGGGGGTCACCCGGGAAGACGTGCTGGCGGCGACGGACTATGTCGCCCCGGCGTTGGAGATCCTGGACACGCGGATCCTGCGCGTCGATCCCGACACCGGAACGCCCCGCACCGTGTTCGACACGATCAGCGACAACGCGGCCAATGCCGGGGTGGTGCTGGGCACGCAGCGGCATGATGTCGACGCGCTCGATTTGCGCTGGGTCGGCGCGATCGTGGCGCGCGACGGCGGCGTGGAGGAAACCGGGCTGGGCGCGGGCGTGCTGAACGACCCGGTGGAAAGCATGGTCTGGCTGGCGCGACGGATGTCCGCCTATGGCCAGAGCATCGCGCCGGGACACGTCGTGCTGTCGGGCAGTTTCATCCGCCCGGTGGAATGCCCGCCCGGCACCCGGATCGCGGCCGATTTCGGGGATTTCGGCCAGGTCGCGATTGACTTCGACTGAACGTTACGTGCCGTCGCGCGCTTTCGGCGCCGACTTCTCCGCACCCCAGGCCAGGCGTCTTTCCGACAGGTCCTGCTGCCGCACCCGCGCCGCGGTCTGGCGCAAGAGCGCGATCTGAAAGGTCAGGTGATCCTGCATCGCCCGGCGCGCGGGTTCGGCTTCGCCGGCGTCGAGCGCGGCCAGGATGCGGGTGTGTTGCGCCACCAGGGCGGCCCAGGCTTCGGGGTCGTCCTGGCTTTCGGCATGGCTTTGCGCGATGCCGCGCTGCATCAGCGTCTGCAGGCTGCGGGCGATCTGGATGGTCACCACATTGCCCGCGGCCTCCACGATGGCCATGTGAAATTCCGCATCCGCCCACGCTGCGGCGTCCAGCGCCCCGGCGCCGACCGCTGCGGCCATTGCGTCATGCGCGCGGGCGATGCTTGCGCGCGCGGTCCGGTCGGCATGACGCGCCGCCTCGGCCGCGCTGGCGCCTTCGATCAGCGACCGAAAGCGGATGTAATCCTCAAATGCGTCGGGCGTGCTGGCCAGCAGCCGCTCCAACGGTTCGGAAATGCCCCCGGCCGTATCCTCGGCCACGCGCAGGCCCGAGCCGTGGCGGGAGATCAAGAGCCCCTCCGCCGTCAGCGTCTGCAACGCCGCGCGTAGCGACGTGCGAGAGATCCCCATCCGCGCGGCTAGCGCCCGCTCGCCCGGCAGCGTGTCGCCGGGTGCCAGCACGTCATGGGCGATCAATTCGCGGATCTGCGCCGCGGCGGCCTCGGCGATGTTGGCGGCGGCGACGGGGGTGAACGGCATGGGCGACGTCCCTTGCGGTCGGGGCTGGACAATGCTAGGCGAAGACTAATTGGTATGACCACCATACCACTTACGAACGACACGACAAGGGGAGACGTCATGGGCCTGAGCGACTGTCACAATTTCCACGATTTCCGCAGTTTGGCGAAACGCCGTCTGCCCGGGCCGATCTTTCACTATATCGACGGCGCCGCGGATGATGAGCGCACCTATGCCCGCAACACCGAAGCCTATGACGATGTCGATCTGGTGCCCAACGTGCTGGCGGGGGTGGAGAGCGTCGACATGAGCGTGGAGGTGATGGGCCAGAAGCTGGCTATGCCGGTCTATTGCGCGCCGACCGCCCTGCAGCGCCTGTTCCACTGGGAAGGCGAGCGCGCAGTGGCGCGTGCGGCGAGCAAGTTCGGCACCATGTTCGGCGTGTCCTCGCTTGCCACGGTCAGCGTGGAGGAGATCGCGGCCATCGCCGACACGCCCAAGATGTTCCAGTTCTACTTCCACAAGGATCGCGGCCTGAACGACGCGCTGCTGGAGCGTGCCAAGGCGGCGAATTTCAACGTCATGGCGCTGACCGTCGACACGATCACCGGCGGCAACCGCGAACGCGACCTGCGCACCGGCTTCACCTCGCCGCCGCGGCTGACCCCGGCCAGCGCGCTGAGCTTCGCGTTGCATCCGATGTGGGCGTGGAACTTCTATACCAAGCCCAAGTTCGACATGCCGCATCTGTCCGGCCATGTGTCGGAGGGCACAAACCTGGCGGTTTCGGTCGGCAACTACTTCTCTACCATGCTGGACCAGTCGATGAACTGGAAGGACGCGGAGGCGCTGTGCGCGAAATGGGACGGCCAGTTCGCGCTGAAGGGCATCATGAGCGTGGAGGACGCCAAGCGCGCGGTCGATATCGGCTGCACCGGGATCATGGTATCAAACCATGGCGGCCGGCAGCTTGACGGGTCACGCGCGCCTTTCGATCAGTTGGCCGAGATCGTGGATGCGGTCGGCGACAGGATCGACGTGATCTGCGAAGGCGGCATCCAGCGCGGCACCCATGTGCTGAAGGCGCTGTCGCTGGGGGCAAAAGCCTGTTCGGGCGGGCGGCTGTACCTCTATGCGCTGGCGGCGGCCGGTCAGGCCGGGGTGGAGCGGGTGCTGGGCAATCTGCGTACGGAGATCGAGCGCGACATGAAGTTGATGGGGGTAACCCGGCTGGATCAGTTGAGCCGTGAGAACCTGAGGTTTCGCGCCGCCTGATCCGGTTCGCGTCGGGGCCGGCGGTGCGTGTTGAGTATTTTGAGAACAAAGAAGCGGGGCGCCGCGCGGAGAGGGGCGGCGGCCCCAGGGCGGTGATGCGCCGAGCCCGGAGGCGTCTAGGTCCTGGGCGGGCCCCGGCCGGGTCGCGCCCCGGCTCCCGCGCCGGGCCCTCCGTTCGGCATGCCGGCGATCGGGGGCAACGCGCATTTATCGCAGCAGCGCCGCGGCGTCCTTTGGCGTCAGCGGGGCGGGGCGGGGGCAGGTGGTCTGGATGGTTTCGAAAGCGCCGGTCTCGCCCGACCGCAGGATTGCGGTCATCACATCGACCACATGCACGGCGAGATCCATCGCGCAGCGATGCGGCCGCCCGTCGGCGATGGCCTGGGCCATGTCGGCCAGGCCGGCGGCGCGGTAATTTGCCATGCCGCTTTCCTCATTGGCGATGCCCAGCGGATGATCCCAGGCGGCGACCGGCGCGATGTCGCCGTCGCGGTCAGCCTGCTCCAGCGTGCCGCCGAAGAAGTTGGGATCGGGGACGAAGAGGCTGCCTTCTGTGCCATAAAGTTCCATTGGCGCGTGGCGGTGGGCAAAGACGTCCCAACTGGCCGACAGCGTGATCGTGGCGCCCTGTTCGAAGCGCAAGAGCGCGTGGATGTTGGTCGGCGTCTTGACTGGGATCACCTCGCCCCGCCGGGGTTCGGACCCGATCGTGCGGGTGTCATGGGCCGAGGTCGCCAGCGCCGCGACCTGCGTCACCGGACCCAGAAGTTGCACCAGGTTGGTGATGTAGTAGGGGCCGATATCCAGCACCGGGCCGGCGCCGGGCAAGAAGAAGAAATCCGGGTTGGGGTGCCAGCTTTCCATGCCCGGGCTCATCACATGCGCGGTGCCGGCGACGATCCGGCCGACCGCGCCGTCATCGATCAGAGCGCGCGCCTGCTGGTGCGCCCCGCCCAGGAACGTATCCGGGGCGGACCCGACCCGCAGATCGCGTGCCTTTGCCAGTTCGGCCACCGCCAACGCCTCGTCCCGGGTCAGCACCAACGGCTTTTCCGAATAGGCGTGTTTGCCGGCCTCAAGGATGCGGGTGGTCACCTCGTAATGCGCGGCCGGGACCGTGAGGTTGATGACGATATCGATATCGCCCGCCGCCAGCAGATCGGCGACGCTGTCCGCGCGCACGCCGAACTCATCGGCGCGGGCCTGCGCCGCCGCCATGTTCAGATCCGCCACCGCGCGGATTTCGATGCCCCTGAACAGGGGGCCAAGCCGCAGATAGGCGGCCGAGATGTTGCCGCATCCGATGATGCCGACGCCAAGATCGCTCATGCTGAGTTGCCTTTCAGAAAGTCTGTGCCGCCGCGATCGACCGGGTCGCGAAGCGCCGGTGGTCGTTGGGGTTGTCGTGTTCCATGATGAAATAATTGGCCGGCGTGCCGCGCAGGTGCGTGAGCAGCCCGGACCAATCGACCGTGCCGTGGCCGACATCCGCCCAGCCGTCCTCTTCGGTCGTCTGACCCTCGGGTGCGATGTCCTTCACATGCACCGCGACCAGCTTGTCGCCCGCCCGGTCGATCCAGGCGGCCGGGTCCTGCCCGCCCTTGATCACCCAGGCAACGTCAAGTTCCAGCGGCAGATCCGCATCCGCCAGCGCCGCCATGGGCAGGGTGCCGTCGGCAAGTTCGGCGAACTCGAAGTCGTGATTGTGCCATCCATAGCCCAGCCCCGCCGCGCGCAGCGGTGCTCCGGCCGCCACCAGCCGGTCGGCGAAGGCGCGCCAGCCGGCGGCGTCCTTGGGCCGGTCGGGGGCATTGAGATAGGGGGCGAACGCGGTGGTGATGCCTAGGGTCTGTGCGATCTCCACCGCCAGGTGCGGGTCGCTTTCGACAAAATCCAGACCCATATGCGCGGTCGGCATGGTCAGCCCAGCCGCGTCAAGCTGGCCGCGCAAATCTGCCGCAGCGGCGGCGGTGCTGAACATTGCACCATAGCCCTCGACATGGGTATAGCCGGCCTCGGCCAGCATGCCGAGCGTGGTGTCGAGCGGCGGGAAGTTGCGGGAGCTATAAAGCTGATACCCGTAGGTCGTCATTTGATAATCCTGTCAGGGGGTTACAGACGGTCTTCCGTCTCTTTGTCGAACATCGAAGCGCGGGTCAGATCGAAGCCGATGGTCAGTGCATCGCCGACCTCGACCTGCGCCTGACCGTCCACGCGGGCGCGGAAGCTCTGACCCGCGAGCGTCGTCCAGACCAGCGTGTCGGCGCCCATGGGCTCCACGATTTCCGCGCGCACCTCGGCCGAGATCGGGGCGGTTCGCGCGGCGTCGCCGGTGGTCACATGCTCGGGCCGCACGCCCAGCCAGGCCGGCCCGT
This sequence comes from Pseudomonadota bacterium, assembly GCA_039180525.1. Taxonomy (GTDB): domain Bacteria; phylum Pseudomonadota; class Alphaproteobacteria; order Rhodobacterales; family Rhodobacteraceae; genus Halovulum. The sequence goes on along the minus strand of JBCDDF010000002.1, from coordinate 136,978 downwards.
TCGGGGCCAGACCCCGGAAGGCATAGCCGTCCAGCGGCACGACCCAGTCGCCGGCGCGGAACCGGCCCTCCACCAGCACGCCATCCAGAAAATTCATCGCCGGCGAGCCGATGAAATCGGCCACGTACTTGTTGCGCGGGCTGTTGTAAATCTCTCCGGGGCTGGCCAGCTGCTGGATCGCACCGCCCCGCATGACCGCGATCCGGTCGGCCAGGGTCATCGCCTCCACCTGGTCATGGGTGACATAGATCATGGTGTTGGCCAATTGCTGGTGCAGGCGCTTGATCTCCACCCGCAATTCTGCGCGCAGTTTTGCGTCGAGGTTCGACAGCGGCTCGTCGAACAGGAACACATCGACATCGCGCACCAGCGCACGGCCGATCGCCACACGCTGTCGCTGCCCACCCGACAACGCCGCCGGTTTGCGGTGGAGCAACGGCTCAAGCTGCAGGGTATCGGCCGCCTTGGCCACCCGCGCCTGGACCTCCGCCCTGGGCATGCCGGCATTGCGCAGGCCGAAGCCCATATTCCCCTCCACCGTCATCTGCGGATAAAGCGCGTAGGACTGGAACACCATGCCGATGCCGCGGTCAGAGGGTTCTTCCCAGGTCACGTTGCGGCCCTTGATAAAGATCTGCCCGGCTGTGACGTCCAGAAGCCCGGCGATGCAGTTGAGCAGCGTGGATTTCCCGCAACCCGATGCGCCCAGCAGCACCAGAAACTCGCCCTCGCGGATTTCCAGATCCAGATCGCGCAGCACGTTGACCGCCCCGAAACTCAGGCCCAGCGATTTGATCTCGACACTGTTCATGGCCTCACCCTTTCACCGCGCCCGCGGCGATGCCGCGCACGAATAGCTTGCCGGAGACGAAGTAAATGACCAGCGGCACCAGCCCGGTCAGCAGCGTGGCGGCCATGTTGACGTTGTATTCCTTCACCCCCTGCACCGAGTTGACGATGTTGTTCAACTGTACCGTCATCGGGTATTGGTCGGGCTTGGTATAGATCACGCCGAACAGGAAATCGTTCCAGATCCCGGTGACTTGCAGGATGATCGCGACCACGAAGATCGGCAGCGACATCGGCACCATGATGCGCAGGTAGATCCCCCAGAACCCGGCCCCGTCGACGCGCGCGGCCTTGAACAGCTCGTCGGGGAGCGAGGTGAAATAGTTGCGAAACAGCAGCGTCAGGATCGGCATGCCGAAGATGGTGTGGACGAGCACCAGACCCCAGATCGAGCCGTAGAGCCCCAGTTCCCGCAGCAGGATCACGATCGGGTAGAGCATCACCTGATAGGGGATGAAGGCGCCGATGATGAGGATGGTGAAGAACACCTCTGACCCGCGAAAGCGCCAGTTCGCCAGCGCATAGCCGTTGACCGAGGCGATGGCGATGGACAGCAGCACCGAGGGCACAAGGATCTGAACGGAGTTCCAGAAGCCCCGGCTCAGCCCGTCGCAATTGATGCCGGTGCAGGCCTCCGCCCAGGCCTTGACCCAGGGCTGAAAGGTGATCTCCACCGGCGGGGCGAAGATATTGCCCATGCGGATCTCGGGCATGCCCTTCAGCGAGGTCACGACCATCACGTAAAGCGGCAGCGCGTAGTAGCAGGCGACCAGGATCAGCGTGCCATAGAGAAAGATGTTGCGGCGGGAGAACCGGCGCCGGGGCTTTGGCCCGTGCGGGCCGTCAAAGACCGCCTCAACCACGTTTCTTGCCCCCGAACTCCAGATAGGCCCAAGGGATCAGGATGATGACCACGCTCAGCAGCATCATGGTCGATGCGGCGAAGCCCTGGGCCAGGTTCTGATCCTTGAACATCTTGTCATAGACGTATTTCGCCGGCACTTCCGAGGCGATACCGGGCCCGCCGGAGGTTTGCGCCACGACCAGGTCATAGACCTTGATGATGCCGCTGGCGATCAGCACCAGGGCCGTGATGAAGACCGGCCGCATCATCGGAATGATGATGCGCACATAGGTTTTCCAGACCGGGATGCCGTCGACCCGGGCGGCTTTCCAGATGTCTTCGTCGATGCCGCGCAGGCCCGCCAGCATGATGCACATGATCAAGCCGGAGCCCTGCCAGATCGCGGCGATCAGGATGCCGAAGATCACGATATCGGCGTCATAGAGCGGGTCAAACTCGAAGCTTTCCCAGCCCAGCGAGCGCACCACGTTCTGGACGCCGAAATCGGGGTTCAGGATCCATTGCCAGGCCAGCCCGGTAACGATGAAGCTGAGGGCGAACGGGTAGAGATAGATCGTGCGGAACGTATCCTCGAACCGGATCTTGCGATCCAGCATGGCGGCCAGCGTGAAGCCGATGACCAAAGTGAGAATCATCGAGCAAAGCCCGAAAATCGCAAGGTTTTCGATCGACACCAGCCAGCGCCGCGTGCCCCATAGCCGGTCGTATTGATCGAGCCCCACGAAATCGAGCCTTGGCAGCAACCGCGAGTTGGTGAAGGAGTGCACGATGGTCCACGCGGTACAGCCGACAAAGATCACCAGCGCGGTCGCGACCATCGGCAGGCTCGCGATCTTTGCGGTGGCATTGCGGAAGATGCCGCGCCGGCGGCGGGCTGGCGCGCGCGGTTCGGCGCCGGCCTCGGATGTGGGGTCGTAGACGGCCATGGATGGATCTCCGAAACCTCACACCCGGCCCTGCGCAGGGCCGGGTGCGGTCAGTGGCGCCTAGTCGGCGTCGGCGATGATGGCGGCATAGCGCGCCTGCGCATCCGCGGCCGTCATCGAGGTGTCGTTCCAGAACTCCACCATCAGATCCTCGATCTGGCCCTGTGTGTCGGGGCTCAACACCTGGTCGCCCGACAGCATCACGTTGCCTTCGGCCAGGATATCCAGACCTTTGCGCATGCAGTCATTGGCCGCCGCCAGATCGACATCGCCGCGCACGGGCAGCGAGCCTTTCTTGAGGTTGAACGCGACCTGCACCTCTTTGGAGATCATCAGTTCGGCCAGATCCTTCTGCGCCTGCTCGATCTCGGGGTCGTCCTGTTTGGGGAAGTAGAACGCATCGCCCCCGGTGGAGATGATCTCGTTCACACCGAGCCCGGGCAGGCATTCGTATTCCTCGCCAGCGGTCTGACCCGCGACCTGAAACTCGCCCTGAGCCCAGTCGCCCATGATCTGCCCGCCGGCCTGACCGGTGATCACCAGGTTGGTGGCCTGGTTCCAGTCCTGCACGTTTGAATCCTTCGCCAATTCCCGGGCCGCGGCGGCGGCTTCGAACACCACTGCCATCTCCGGCCCGGCGGCGGCATCGGCGTCTTTGTCGACGTTGATCTTGTTCCACAGATCCTCGCCGCCCAGCGCGATCGCCATCACGCCGAAGGCACCGTTCGACTGCCAGGGCTGCTGGCCGAGCGCCAGCGGGATCTTGCCCGCCGCCTCCAATGCAGGTGCGGCGGCAACGAACTCGTCCCAGTTGTTGGGCGTATCGACACCGGCATCGGCGAAGGCTTGGTTCGACAGCCAGATCCACTGCCAGGAATGGATGTTGACCGGGACGCAGTAGACGCGGCCATCCAGGGTGCAGCTGTCCAGCAGCGACACGGGGTTGACGATGTCGCGCCAGTTGCCCGCCTCCGCGATGTCGGTCAGATCCAGCATCAGCCCGGCCTCGACCAGTTCCTCTGCCTGGCGACCGTGGTTCAATTGCGTCGCGCCCATCGGGTCGCCGCCCAGGATGCGGCTGATGATGATCGGTCGCGCGGTCCCGCCCGAGCCGGCAATCGCGCCGTCGACCCAGGTGTGTTCGGTGGCATCGAACGCCTTGGCGAATTCCGCCACAGCTGCGGCTTCCCCGCCGGACGTCCACCAATGCGTGACTTCCAACTCAACCGCGTTCACGGCGCCGGCCGCGACAATGGCTGTCGCTGCAAGCAGCGATCCCCGATAGTTCATCATCATCCTCCCTAGGATTCTAAATCGTTATAGAGAATTACTAAAACGATTTAGATTTACGATCAAGCTGGAATATCCGAAGTGAGCGCGGTATGGGCGTCTGCACGGCCCGGGCGGTGGCTCGGGCGATTTCAGTCATGTGGATCGGAAGAGTATGCAGGATTTCGCCGTATTCGGCACTACCGGGATGCGCCGCCGAGGGGGCCGCGATGGCTGATGCGCCCGCGCCCCCGGTGGCGAAAGGCGAGCGCCCCACGCTCAAGACGATCTCGCGCATCACCGGGCTGGCGGTGCCGACGGTCAGCCGGGCGCTGAACGATGCCCCGGATATCGGGCAGGAGACCAAGCGGCGCGTGCGCGCGGCGGCGGAGGAGGTCGGCTATCTGCCCAATCGGGCGGGGGTGCGGCTGCGCACCGGGCGCACCAACGTCATCTCTCTGGTTTTGACCACCGAAGACGATGGGATGAACTACAACTCGCAGCTTATCTCCTCGATGCTGGCGGCGCTGCGCGGCACCGCCTATCACGTTGTGGTCACGCCCTATTTCCCGTCCGACGATGTGCTGCGCCCAGTTGAATACATCGTCGAGACGCGGTCCGCGGACGCGGTGGTGCTGAACCAGATCACCCCGCGCGATCCGCGGGTGGCGTATCTGATGGCGCGCGGCTTTCCCTTCGCCACCCATGGCCGAACCGAATGGCTGGATCGGCATGCCTATTTCGACTTCGATAACGAGGCGTTCGGCACGCTGGCGGTCGAGGCGCTGGCGGCGAGGGGGCGCCGCAACCTGATCGCCATCGCCCCGCCGATGGATCAGACCTATGCCATGGACATGGTGCGCGGCTTGACCGGCGCGGCAAAGTCGGCCGGGCTGCAAACCCGGACCCTGGCCGATGCGACCAGCGACGACGCCAGCGCGGTGATCGATGCCGCCCTGCGTCGGGCGATCGCGGCCGATGGGCCGGTGATCGACGGCGTCATCACGGCCTCGACCAACGCCTGTATGGTCGCGGTGGACGCGATGGAGCGTGCCGGCCGCGTGACCGGTGTCGACTTCGACATCGTCGCCAAGGAGGGCACCGACTTTCTGCGCCGTTTCCGCCGGCCGATCCTGACCGTGCGCGAAGACGTCCGGGATGCCGGAACCTCCCTGGCCCATGCGGTGCTGCAGATGCTGAAGGACCCGGCGGCGGCGCCGATGCAGGAACTGCGCCGGCCGCGCGGGGTGCTGGGCGCCCGGGCTTAGCCGGCAGGGAACTTGGCCTTGGACCGTGGCGCGCCGCCGCCGCTTGCGCCCGGGTGCTCATGCGCGCAGACATGGCGCGGGGCGGGCTGTAAGATGCCGTGGCCGGCCTTGGCGCGTTGCCACCCGGGCGGGACCACACGGCTGCAAAAGAGGACAAGTTGCGTATGCCGGAGTTTCGAACCCGCGTCCGGATCGACCGCGTCGATCAGACCCGGTGTCCTTTCGGGCGCGCCTGATGGCCCGGCTGACGCGGCCCGGCATTCGGCTTTTCTGGCGTGAGGACGGACCGCAAGCCGGACCGGCCCTGTTGTTTCTGAACTCTCTGGGCACCGATCTGCGGCTTTGGGATGGCGTCGTGGCCCGCTTGCAAGACACCTATCGCTGTATCCGCATGGACACCCGTGGCCATGGTGAAACCGGCGCGCCGGACGGCGGGCCCTATGATATGGCGATGCTGACGGAGGATGCCGCGGCGATACTGGACCATCTGGGCCTGGCGCGGGTGACGCCTGTCGGGGTGTCGCTGGGGGGCATGATGGCGCAAAACCTCGCTGCGACCCGACCGAAGACGGTCACGCGCGCGGTGTTTTCCAACACCGCCCCGCGCATGGGTTCGGCGCAGCTGTGGGCCGACCGGATCAGCGCGGTGCGGGCCGGCGGCATCGAGCGCATCGCCGATGCGATCCTCGACCGATGGTTCGCGCCGGAGGCCCGCCACGGCCCGGATATGGACCATTGGCGCGCCATGCTGACGGCGACGCCGGCGCAAGGCTATGCAGGCTGTTGCGCAGCGCTGGCGGCCGCGGATCTGGGTGCGCAGATCGCTCGGATCACGTGCCCCGCCTTGGTCGTCGCGGGCGCCCATGACGGTGCCAGCCCGCCCGCGCAGGTGAAGTCCTTTGCGGACAGCCTGGCGAATGCGCGTTACGAAGAGATGGGCGGCGTCGGGCATTTGCCGATGGCTGAGGCACCGGACCGCTTCGCCGCCTTGGTCAGACACTTCTTGGAAACGACCCATGACTGATCGCCAGAAAGACGGGACGCGTATTCGCCGCGCGGTTCTGGGCGATGCCCATGTCGACCGGGCAGAGGCCGCCACGACCGCGTTTGACCGGCCGTTCCAGACCCTGATCACCGAAGCCGCCTGGGGCACGGTCTGGGCCGACGACACGATCAGCCGGCGCGATCGGTCGTTGCTGACACTGGCGCTTTTGGCCGCGTGTGGGAACTTCGACGAAATCCCGATGCATGTCCGCGCCACCGCCCATACCGGTGCGACCCGGGATGAAGTCCTGCAAGCCTTTCTGCATGTCGCGATCTATGCCGGGGTGCCCAAGGCCAATCATGCGATTAAACTGGCCAAACGGACATTCGCCGAGATGGAGGAGGAAGAGGCAGGGACATGACATCCCCACCCAGTACGCTCTACCCGCGCGACTGGTCGCGCCAGCCGCCTGCCTATGCGCCGGACTACAAGACCACACGTGCGCGCAGCCCGAAACGTCGGCTGATCCAGTTGGCGGATCCGGCGCTGCATAACACCGGGCCGGTCTTTACCGATGACGATTTGGGGCCCGGGGATTGGGATCTGCTGACGAACTTCGCAGCCCCCGGCGAAAGCCCCATCGGTCCGCGCATTCTGGTGCATGGCCAAGTGCTGGACGAAAACGCCCGGCCCGTACCCCATACCTTGGTGGAGTGCTGGCAAGCCAATGCCGGCGGGCGCTATCGGCACAAGGTCGACACCTATTTGGCCCCGATCGACCCGAATTTCGGTGGTTGCGGGCGAACCCTGACCGACGCCCAGGGACGCTACCGCTTTCGGACCGTGCAACCCGGCGCCTATCCCTGGCCGAACGGCCCCAACACCTGGCGCCCTGCGCATATCCATTTCTCGGTCTTTGGGGCGGCCTTCGCGCAGCGCTTGATCACTCAGTGCTATTTCGAAGGCGACCCGTTCATCCCGCTATGCGCCATCGTGCAGACGATCCCCGACCAAAGCGCGATCGACGGGCTGACGGCGAAGCTGGATATCGACGCCACCATCCCGCATGACACCGTCGCCTATCGTTTCGACATCGTGCTGCGGGGCCGCCGGGCGACGTTTTTCGAAAACCGTGCCGACGGAGGCTGAGGCGATGCGCCCCAACACAAAGCTATTGTCGGAAACCGCGTCGCAAACCGCGGGGCCGTATGTGCATATCGGCCTGGCGCCGCGGGCCGCGGGGTTCGAGATCTATCGCCGGGAGGCGGGCGCCGATATCGCCGGGCCCAACGCAAGGGGTGAACGCATCCGCGTAGAGGGCGTCGTTTGGGACGGCCATGGCGAACCCGTCAGGGATGTTCTGATCGAGGTCTGGCAGCCCAACGCCGCCGGTGTTTTCGCCGGCGACGGCGCGGTGGAGGATGGGTTTCGCGGCTGGGGCCGGGTCGTCTGTGACTTCGAGACCGGCGCCTGGCAGTTCCACACGGTCAGGCCCGGCGCGGTGGCCGACGCGGCGCCCCATCTCAGCCTGTGGATCGCGGCGCGCGGCATCAATATCGGCCTGACCACCCGAATGTATTTCCCCGAATGCGCCCAGGCCAATGCGGCCGACCCGGTATTGAACCTAATCGAAGACCCGGCGGCCCGTGGCACGCTGATTGCATCGCCGCAGGAGCGTGCGGAAATGCCGGTCTATCGCTTCGACATTCGCCTGCAGGGCGACGGAGAGACGGTGTTTTTCGATATCTGATACCCGCCGCCCAGCGGGCGGGCGCTTGTCACCGGCGCTATGATTTGATGGTTATGCATTCGCGGCAAGGACATCGACCCCATGAACAAACCCTGCATCATCTGTATCGCCATCACCGGCTCGCTGCCGCGAAAGGAAAACAACCCTGCGGTTCCGATCACCGTGTCGGAACAGATCGAGTCCACCCACGAAGCGTTCGAGGCCGGGGCCGCGATCGTCCACGCGCATGTGCGCAACGACGACCAGACCCCATCCTCCGACCCGGAAAAGTTCGCGGCCCTGATGGAAGGCGTGCGGAAACACTGCCCTGGCATGGTCATCCAGCTCTCCACCGGCGGGCGGTCCGGCGCGGGGCAGGAACGCGGCGGCATGCTGCCTCTGGCGCCCGATATGGCGTCGCTGTCGGTCGGATCGAACAACTTCCCCACCCGGGTCTATGAGAACCCGCCCGATCTGGTCGACTGGCTGGCTGCGGAGATGCGGACCCACGGCGTCAAGCCAGAGATCGAGGCGTTCGATCTGAGCCATATTCATCAGGCGGTGTCGATGTGGCGGGACGGGCGCATCGCGGCGGTGCCCTATATCCAGTTCGTCATGGGGGTGAAGAACGCCATGCCGGCCGATCGCGAAACCTTCGATTTCTATGTCCGGACCGTGAAGCGTCTGTCGCCGGACAGCGAATGGTGCGGGGCGGGCATCGGGCCGCAGCAACTTGTGTTGAACGAATGGTGTGTCGCATCCGGCGGCCATGCGCGCACCGGGCTAGAGGACAATGTCCGGCTTGACCGGGACACGCTTGCGCCCTCCAACGCGGCGCTGGTCCGTCGCGTGCGCGCGTTGTGCGAGAAACACGAACGGCCCGTCGCCACCTGGCAGCAGGCAAGGGCATTGCTGGATCTGCCACAGCGCGTGGCGGCCTAGGCGGCCGGCATCGCGCGGCGGGAAAGGGGGCAAGCATGGTCGGCGCCACGTTTCTGACCGGGCCGATCTTTGGCCATGCGGGGCAGGCGGCCCATTTCGACGATGCGGCCCTGGCACGCGCGATGCTCACCGTCGAAAAAGAGCTTGCCGCCGCACAGGCGGATGTGGGCCTGATCCCCGACCGCGCGGGCCGGGCGATTGGCGCCGCCATCGACGGTTTGCAGCCGGATATCGGCGATCTGGCGCGCGGCGTTGAAGCTGCGGCGATCCCGGTGCCGGCGCTGGTCGCGCAGATCCGCGCGGCGGCCGGCCCCGACGGTGCCGATTGGGTGCATTATGGCGCGACCAGCCAGGACATCGTCGACAGCGCCATCATGCTGTGCGCCCGCGCCGCGCTTGCCGATCTCGCCTCTGGCCTGACCGCCGTTCTCGACAGGTTGGAAGCGAACAGCCGGGCCCATGCCCATACGCCCTACATCGCCCGGACCCGCGGCCAATTTGCGGTGCCGATCACCCTTGGGCTGCGTTTCGCGCGCTGGGCCCAGCCTTTGATCGGGCTGGAGCGCGATCTGGATCGCCTGACCGGCGCGTGTCTGCGGGTGCAGTTGGGCGGTGCGGCGGGCAACCTTTCGGTCATGGGCCCGGCGGGGGTGGAGGCCGGCGCGCGCCTTGCCACCGCTTTGGGGTTGAGCCATGGGCTGTCGTGGCACACCGACCGCACGCCGATCCTGGGGCTGGCGCATTGGCTGCATGGCCTGACCGCCGCTTTGGCAAAACTCGGGACGGATACGCTGATCTCCACCCGCGGCGAGGTTGCGGAACTGCGCACCAAGGCCGGCGGTGGGTCTTCGACGATGCCGCACAAGTCGAATACCGTCAGCGCAGAGGCTCTGGGATCTATCCACGTGCTTGCCACAGCTTGCCTGGGCGGGCTGACCGCCAGCGCGGTTCATGGCGAAGAGCGGGACGGCGTGCATTGGCCGGTCGAGTGGTGCCTGATCCCGCAGATCTTCGAGTTGGCCGGCGCCGCGCTGCACCGGGCCGCACATCTGTTGGACAGCCTGGAGGTTCGGCCGGATATTCTGGGCGAACGCCTGTTCGACACGCCGCAGATCATGGCCGAGGCCGCGGTCTTCAAGCTTTTGCCGAAACTGGGCCGGGAGGGTGCGGTCGCCGCCGTCAAAGAGGCGCTGGCCACCGGTGATGCCCTTGCCGACGCGCTGGGCGCGCTTGGGCACGACGACATCGACTGGGCCACGGAACTCGACCCAAAGGCCACTGGGCAGATGTCAGAGCAGGTCCGCGCGCAGATCTTCGGACAACGCGCCACCCGTCGCTGAGCCGCGAACGGCGTGCAGGGGCCGGGTCACCCCTGACGCTCATCGCTGCGGCGCTGAGCCGTTCGGAAGTGGCTCTGGCGCCAGGGCCTGTTCGTGCGGGGTCTGGACGGGCAGGACGTGCTGGAACAGCCTGCTTTTTCGCAATCGCCCGAGGGGGATGTCCGCCTTTGTCGCGGATGTAAGCCCGGCCGTCGTGCCCCCAGGCATCCCCGTGCGCACACGAATGCCGACAGCAGCGGCCCATGACTGACCCGTCCGCATGCACGAACCGAAACCAGACCTTTCCTGGTGCTCTCGAAAATCCGCCTCCGCTCGAATTGCGCGATAGCTGCAAGACGTCAGGAACCAGACGGCCGGCCCGGTTGTGTCGATCTCTTCTGCGAAAGACCGAAAACCGGCGCCGCGTCTGCTCGGAGTTCATCCGCCCGGTTCGGTCCTTTGTGCGTCGCCTTTCCAAGAACGCCGTCAAAGCAGCGGCATCAAGCCGTGCCAGGTCCAGACACGGCGCGCGCACTGCGATGAGCGCAATAGAAAGACCTTTGTCGCCAGGTCTTGGAGAATTGGAGTTATTTGATTTTGGTGGTGCCGGTCGAGGGACTCGAACCCCCGACCCACTGATTACAAATCAGTTGCTCTACCAGCTGAGCTAGACCGGCATCCGCCCCGTTGTGTAATCCCCCGACTTCTCCGCGGCAATAGCGGGGCGCGCCTTTCGCACTATCTATCAGGCCAACAGCCAAAGGAGCCCGCGATGATCCGATTTCTCTGCACCTTTCTTCTGTGCGCTCTGACCGTAAGCGCCGGTATGGCGCAAGAACGGCGCGCGACGGAACGTGGCCCGGTGATCGTGCAGCAGATGATCTCGGGGCTCGATCAACCATGGGCGATCGGCTTCCTGCCCGATGACGGTATCCTGGTGACGGAAAAGGGCGGGCGTCTGTTGCATGTCAAAGACGGCAGCGCGACGCCGGTGGCGAACGTCCCCGCGGTGGCGCAAATCGGGCAGGGCGGGTTGCTGGATGTCGTGGTCGCGCGCGATTTTGCCGAAAGCCGAGAAATCTTTCTCAGCTACTCCAAGCCGGAGGGGCGGGGTGCGAAAACCGCCCTGGCGGTTGCGCGGCTGTCGTCGGACGGTGCGGCGCTGGACCGGGTGCGCGAGATTTTCCAGATGTCCGCCGCCAGTTCGAGCGGGCAGCATTTCGGCAGCCGCATCGTCGAAGCGCCCGACGGTACCCTGTTTCTGACCATCGGCGACCGCGGCGACCGGCCGGAGGCGCAGAACCCGCAGGCACATAACGGCAAGGTCGTGCGCGTGAACCGCGATGGCACCATCCCGGCCGATAACCCGTTCGCCGATGGCGCCCAGGCGCTGCCGGACATCTGGTCCATCGGCCACCGCAATCCGCAGGGTGCCGCGCTGGACGAAACCGGCCGGTTCTGGACGGTGGCGCACGGCGCCCGAGGCGGCGATGAGATCAACGTGCCGGAAGCCGGGCGCAATTACGGCTGGCCGGTGATCTCTTACGGACGTCACTACACCGGTTTGCGGATCGGCGAGGGCCCTGCGAAGGACGGGATGGAGCAGCCGCGCCACTACTGGGACCCCTCGATCGCGCCGTCCGGCATGATGATCTATTCCGGGCGGCTGTTCCCGGAATGGGCGGGCGACATATTCGTGGGTTCGTTGAAATTCGACATGATCTCACGCCTGACACGGTCCGGTGACACGGTGCAGGAGGCGGAACGGCTGTTCCAGGACACCTATGTCCGCATCCGCGACATCCGCGAGGCGCCCGATGGCAGTATCTGGTTTCTGGCGGTCGTGCCCGGCGCGGCCTATCGCATTACGCCGGCGCCTGAATCCTGATCCCGCCGGCGTTCACTTGGGGCCCAGCCGGATCGCGCCATCGAGCCGGATCACGCTGCCGTTCAACATCGGGTTTTCCACGATCTGCAACACCATCGCCGCAAACTCTTCGGGCGCGCCCAGGCGGGGCGGGAAGGGGACCGCGGCGCCCAGGCTGTCCTGTACCTCCTGCGGCAGACCCGCGACCATCGGCGTCTTGAACAGACCGGGCGCAAGCGAGACCACGCGGATGCCGGATTTGGCCAGATCGCGCGCCATGGGCAAGGTCATCGCCGCCACCGCACCCTTGGTCGCGGCATAGGCGATCTGGCCGATCTGCCCCTCATAGGCGGCGATGGAGGCGGTCGTGACGATCACGCCGCGGGCCGCGTCCGCGTCGCCCAGCGGCGGCAGGGCGGTCATGGCGGCGGCGGCGCGGCTGGCGGTCAGAAAGGTGCCGGTCAGGTTGATCGCGACGGTGTGCGCGAACAGCGCGGCATCATGCGGCGCGCCGTCGCGGCCCACCGTGCGCGCGCCCGGCGCGATGCCGGCGCAGCAAAGGCAGATGCGCGGCGGGGCGAAGGCTGCCAGCGCCGCGTCGACAGAGGCCGCGTCGGTCACGTCCGTTTCGATGAACTCTGCACCGATTTCGCGTGCCAGCGCCGGTCCCCGGTCGGTGTCGATGTCCCATAGCGCAACCGGGGCGCCGCTGGCGCGCAGCGCCCGGGCGCTGGCCGCGCCTAGGCCAGAGGCACCGCCGGTGACGATCGCGGGCGTGCGCGGCCCCGGGATCACGGCGCGCGTTCCAGCGCCAGCGCCGTGCCCTCGCCGCCGCCGATGCAGATCGCCGCGACCCCGCGTCCCACGTCCTCCTGTTCCATCGCGTGAAGCAGCGTCACCAGGATCCGCGCGCCCGATGCGCCGATCGGATGGCCCAGCGCGCAGGCGCCGCCGCGCGTGTTCAGCCGCGCATGATCGACCCCGGTCTCTCGCATGAAAGCCATCGGCACGACTGCGAAGGCCTCGTTGACCTCCCACAGATCCACATCCGCGACCGACCAGCCCAGCCGATCCATCAGTTTCTGCGCCGCGGGAACGGGTGCGGTCGTGAACCAGCCCGGCGCCTGGGCGTGGCTGGCATGGCCGCGGATGCGCGCGCGGATCGGCAGACCCTGCGCCCGCGCCACGCTCTCGCGGGTCATCACCAGCGCCGCTGCGCCATCTGAGATCGACGAAGCGTTCGCCGCGGTCACCGTGCCATCGGGGCGGAAGGCGGGCTTGAGCCGCGGGATCTTTTCGGGACGCGCGGTGCCGGGCTGTTCGTCCTGCGCGACGGTGATCTCGGCTTTACGGCTCCTCACCGTGATCGGGGCGATCTCCGCCGCCAGTCGACCATCCGCGGCCGCACTGCGCGCGCGCTCCAGCGAGGTCAGCGCATAGGCGTCCTGCGCGTCGCGCGTGAACTGGTAACGATCCGCGCAATCCTCGGCGAATGTGCCCATAAGCCGGCCCTTGTCATAGGCGTCCTCCAGCCCGTCGAGAAACATGTGATCGACCGCCGCGCCATGGCCCAGTCGGGCGCCGCCCCGCATCTGCGGCAACAGATATGGGGCGTTCGACATGCTCTCCATCCCGCCGGCGACCAGCACGTCGCCATTGCCCAGCGCCAACTGGTCATGCGCCAGCATCGCGGTCTTCATGCCCGAGCCGCACATCTTGTTGACGGTGGTCGCGGGCACCTCTTCGCCGATGCCGGCGGCGAACCCGGCCTGCCGCGCCGGCGCCTGGCCTTGCCCCGCGGGCAGGACGCATCCCATCAGCACCTCGTCCACCGCGCCGGGCGCGACCCCCGCGCCGGTCAGCGCAGCGGCAATCGCGGCGCCGCCGAGTTCGGGCGCGGCCACATCGCTCAACGCGCCCTGAAAACCGCCCATCGGCGTGCGGGCGGCCCCGACGATGACAACGGGATCCTCCATAGCTCTCTCCTTTGCCGGTCCATCCGGTCATAGCAGCCGCCGCAAGCCGGCAACAGCGTTGCGAAATGGCCGCATCGTGCGCAAAAACACAGCGCATAGACCGGTTCAGCCATAAGTTTGCCACAGATTAACCATGTCTGAACGAAATAATGCGCCTGTAACCTTGGAAGTGTTCACGGTGAGTTTGGCATTTGTTGATTGAAATTTAGGAATCTGGGCTGAAATATTCAATATGAGCACCCGGTAAGCGGGCTGCCAATACAGGGAAACGACGATGCGACTACTCGGCATAACCGCGCGGGGCGGCTGATCCGAAGTCAGCTCCGCCAGACAAGGATAGGAGCTGACATGTTCAAACGAATCTTGAGTGCCGCGATGATCTTTGGCGTGGCCGCCATCGCCCCTCCGGCGGAGGCGCAAAACGCTCCGGGCCGTGCCGTCTGCGGCGACAGAACCACCATCGCCGCCCGCCTGACCCAACGCTTTGGGGAGACGCTGGCCAGCACCGGGCTGACCAAGGGGCAATTGGTGGAGGTTTGGCGCTCGCCGACCAAAGGCAACTGGACGGTTCTGATGACCCGACCCAACGGCGTATCCTGCATCATGGCTTCCGGCCGGTTCTGGACCGAGGACGGCACCGCCCTGCCGGTGAGCAGCGACCAGGGTTAACCGGGTTTGGGGATGGAGCCTTAGGCCGGGCGGGGATCCAGGCCCTGCAGGCTGCTGCGGGTTGCGCCCTCCCAAAGCTCCATCTCGGGCGTCAAGAACGTCTCCAACCGGCGGCGAACGGCGCGCGAGCCCTTGAGCCACCGGGTCGGCGACACATTGTGACGCTCGATCGTGACGGGGCGGCCGAGGCGCATTTCCAGAAACCGCTGGAACAGCGCCATCTCTTCGAAGCGGAACACCAGATCGACCTGTATATCGGTCCCCTCGCCATAGAAAAAGGCATGCGGGCGATGCAGACCCAGATAGGGCCGGTCGGCACCGGCCATGAACTCGTCGGCGAACTGGTCGAACCCGATGCCGCGGGTGGATTGCGGGCCCGCATCGCGGCCGCGATACCGCCACCAGCTTTCCAGCCAGTCCACCGGGTGACGGATCTGCGCCACGCTGTCGATGGGCGGCTGCCCGGTTTCCAGTAGATAGGGCCGCACATAGCGTTCGAAATGGTGGCCGGGCATGTGGGTGACCCGGTGGTCACCGGTGAACATCACCTGACAATGCGGCCGCAGCGCGTTTTCGACCGATGTCGACCCGGTCTTGGTCATCGCCAGATAGGCGAATTGTCCGTCGAGGCTCAGAAGCATGGGATCCGCCTTTTACCCTTCCTTAAGGCTGATGACCGCAGGCTCCGATGACTCAAATTTGGCTTGCAATGTTCGCTTTTTGATCTCATGTTCGCGAGAACAAGAGGCGAACATAGCAGTGATTGCCCGCATCGGCGAGACATGAAATAAGGATCACAGGTCATGGCAGCTCCCCTTCTGGATTTGAACGAAAAGCGCAACATCGACAAGGAAAAGGCGTTGGAATCGGCGCTGAGCCAGATTGAGCGAAGCTTCGGCAAGGGCTCGATCATGAAGCTCGGCCAGGACAACGCCGTGATGGATATCGAGGCGACCTCGACCGGGTCCCTGGGTCTCGATATCGCATTGGGTATCGGCGGGCTGCCCAAGGGCCGCATCATCGAGGTCTATGGCCCCGAAAGCTCGGGCAAGACCACGCTGGCGCTGCATGTGATCGCCGAGGAACAGAAGAAGGGCGGCGTCTGCGCGTTCGTCGATGCCGAGCATGCGCTGGATCCGCAATATGCCAGGAAGCTCGGCGTCGATCTGAACGAATTGCTGATCAGCCAGCCCGATGCCGGCGAACAGGCGCTGGAGATCACCGAGACGCTGGTGCGCTCCGGCGCCGTGTCTGTCGTAGTGGTCGATTCGGTCGCAGCGCTGACCCCGAAATCCGAACTTGAGGGCGATATGGGCGACCATCAGGTCGGCGCCCAGGCGCGGCTGATGAGCCAGGCCATGCGCAAGCTGACCGGTGCGATCAGCCGGTCGAACTGCATGGTCATCTTCATCAACCAGATCCGCATGAAGATCGGCGTGATGTTCGGCTCGCCCGAGACGACCTCGGGCGGCAACGCGCTGAAATTCTATGCCTCCGTCCGGCTGGACATCCGCCGGATTTCCTCGATCAAGGACCGGGACGAGACCATCGGCAACCAGACCCGCGTCAAGGTGGTGAAAAACAAGGTCGCGCCGCCGTTCAAGCAGGTCGAGTTCGACATCATGTATGGCGAAGGCATCTCCAAGATGGGTGAGTTGATCGATCTGGGCGTGAAGGCCGGGGTCGTTGAGAAATCCGGCTCCTGGTATTCCTTCGGCGACGAACGCATCGGGCAGGGGCGGGAGAACGCCAAATCCTTCCTGCGCGAAAACCCGGATGTGGCGCTGGTGATCGAGGATAAGATCCGCGCCGCCCATGGTTTGGATTTCGAAATGGCGCCGGGCGACGAGGCTGTGCTCGACGAATAGGCGCCGCGGCGCAGACTGGGCCGGCCGGTGCGGGAGCCCGCGCCGGCCTTCGTGTTTTCAGACTTGTGGACAGCGAAGGGG
Organism: Pseudomonadota bacterium; assembly: GCA_039180525.1. Lineage (GTDB taxonomy): Bacteria > Pseudomonadota > Alphaproteobacteria > Rhodobacterales > Rhodobacteraceae > Halovulum. Next base: position 120,365 of record JBCDDF010000002.1, on the reverse strand, counting down.
CGCTGGGCTAATCGGGTTTGCCCGCCCGCGACGCGAGAACGCCCATGACCAGCCTGAACGAAATCCGCCGGACGTTTCTGGACTATTTTGCGCGCCACGATCACCCGGTGATCCAAAGCGCGCCGCTGGTGCCGCATAACGACCCCAGCCTGATGTTCGTCAATTCCGGCATGGTGCCGTTCAAGAACCTTTTCACCGGGCTGGAGACCCGCGACTATGTCCGCGCGACGTCCTGCCAGAAATGCGTGCGCGCCGGCGGCAAGCACAACGATCTGGACAATGTCGGCTATACCGCGCGGCACCATACATTCTTTGAAATGCTGGGGAATTTCAGCTTCGGCGACTATTTCAAGGATGTCGCCATCCCGCACGCGTGGGAGCTGATCACCAAGGGCTTCGACGTCGCCGCCGACCGGCTTTACGTCACCGTCTATCATACCGACGACGAGGCGGCGGCGATCTGGAAAAAGGTCGGCGTACCCGACAGCCGCATTATCCGCATCGCCACCGATGACAATTTCTGGATGATGGGTCCGACCGGGCCCTGTGGCCCGTCTTCGGAGATCTTTTTCGACCATGGGCCGCAGGTCTGGGGCGGCCCGCCGGGCAGCGCGGAGGAAGACGGCGACCGGTTCATCGAGATATGGAACCTGGTCTTCATGCAGTTCGAGCAATTCGAGGATGGCAGCCGCGCGCCGCTGCCCAAACCCTCGATTGACACCGGCATGGGCCTGGAGCGCATCGGCGCCACGCTGATGGGCTCCCATGACAATTACGATACCGACGTGATGCGCGACCTGATCGAGGCCAGCGCACAGGCGACCGGTGTCGACCCCTTTGGCGACCGCAACGTGCATCACCGGGTGATCGCCGATCACCTGCGCTCCACTGCGTTTTTGATCGCCGACGGGGTGCTGCCCTCGAACGAGGGCCGCGGCTATGTGCTGCGCCGGATCATGCGCCGGGCGATGCGGCACGCGCATCTGTTGGGTGCGCAGGATCCGGTCATGTACCGGCTGGTGCCCACGCTGGTGCGCCAGATGGGCCAGGCCTATCCAGAGTTGACCAGCGGTCAGGCGTTGATCGAGGAAAGCCTGCTGCTGGAGGAAACCCGCTTCAAAAAGACCCTGGACCGCGGCCTGAGTCTGCTGGATGCGGAGTTGGAGGCGCTGGACGAGGGCGTGCCGCTGCCCGGCGCGGCCGCGTTCAAGCTTTACGACACCTATGGCTTCCCGCTGGACCTGACCCAGGATGCCCTGCGCGAACGGGGTCGCGAGGTCGACATGGACGGGTTCGAGGCCGCGATGGCGGCGCAAAAAGCGCAGGCCCGCGCAGCCTGGGCGGGGTCGGGTGAACAGGCCGACGCGGCGGTCTGGTTCGATATCGCCGATACGCATGGCGCGACGGATTTTCTGGGCTATGCGCAGGAGGTGGCGGAGGCCACAGTGCTGGCCATTGTCGATGATGGTTCCTCGCTAGAAGCGATCGAAGAAGGTGGCAGCGGCTGGGTCGTCCTGAACCAGACCCCGTTCTATGGCGAAGCGGGCGGGCAGGTTGGCGACAAAGGCCAGGTGCGCATCGCGCAAGGCGATGACGTCAGCGTGACGGGCTTCATTTCCGACACGCAGAAGTTCGCGGGCGGAGCGGTGATCGCGCATCGCTTCACGCCTGACCACGGGCGTTTGACCGTGGGAGACAGCGTGCACGTCACGGTCGATCACGCCCGCCGCACTGCGATCCGCGCCAATCATTCCGCGACCCATTTGATGCACGAAGCGTTGCGCGTGGCCCTGGGCGATCATGTCGCACAGCGCGGATCGCTGAATGCCGAAGACCGGCTGCGGTTCGATTTCAGCCATACCAAGGCGATGGCAGCGGGGGAGATCGCGGCGGTGGAGGATGCGGTCAATGCCTTCATCCGCCAGAACAGCGTCGTCGAAACCCGGGTGATGACCCCCGACGAGGCCCGCGCGCTGGGCGCGCAGGCGCTGTTCGGTGAGAAATACGGCGACGAGGTGCGCGTGGTTGCGATGGGCCACGCGCCCGGCACCGGCAAGGGCGCGGATGGCAAGACCTATTCTCTGGAGCTTTGCGGCGGCACCCATGTGGCGCGCACCGGTGAGATCGGGTTATTCACGATCCTGACCGAAAGCGCCTCTGCCGCCGGTGTGCGCCGGATCGAGGCGCTGACCGGCGATGCCGCACTCGCGCATATCCGCCTGCAGGATCGCGCGCTGGCCGAGGTGGCCGATGCCCTGAAGGCGCCGCGCCAGGAGGCCGCGGCCCGTGCTCGGGCGCTGATCACCGAACGCCGCGAACTGCAGGCCGAACTCGCCGATCTGCGGCGCCAGGTAGCACTGGGCGGGGGCGGGCAGGCGCAGTTGCAAAGCGAGGATATCGGCGGTGTCGCCTTCTTCGCCCAGGCGTTGTCGGGTGTCTCTGGCAAGGATCTGCGCGGGTTGATCGACGAACAAAAGGCGCGGCTGGGCTCCGGTGTGGCGCTGCTGATCGCCGATACCGGCGGCAAGGCCGCGATCGCGGCCGGCGTCACCGAGGATCTGACGCCGCGCGTTTCGGCTGTCGACCTGGTCCGCATTGCGGCGGAAGCGATGGGCGGCAGGGGCGGCGGTGGCCGCCCCGACATGGCCCAGGGCGGCGCGCCGGATCCCGGTGAAAGCGACGCGGCGATCGCCGCGGCCCGGGCGCTGTTGCAGGCCGCCGCGGCCGCGTAAATGCGGCAAACGCCACATTAATCGGCGTCGGGCCCTTGCCGTGCGCGCCGAGGGGACTGCATAGCCGCGTCGCGATAACCCGGAAAAGGAAAGCCCATGCCCGCACTTTGGATCGCCCATGTCGACGTCACTGACGAGGACGGCTATGCCGCATACATAAAGGTCGCGAGCGTGGTGATCCCCGCCCATGGCGGCCGTTTCATCGCCCGCGGCGGCGCGTTCGAACAACTGGAAGGCCGCGCTTATCCGCGCAATGTGGTCGCACGCTTTCCCAGCCTGGAGGCGGCGCGCCAGTGCTACAGCTCGCCCGAGTACCAAGCGGTGGTGGAAACCGCCAAGGCAGCTTCGGACCGCAGCGTCGTGATCGTCGAGATCGAGGACTGACGGCCGCCCAAAAAAGAAACCGGCGCGGCGGTCGAGGTGACCATCCGCGCCGGATCGGAGCCCTCAGGTCGGGCGGATGGGTCAGCTGGTGGCGAACTCCATGCCCGCAACCTCTTCCCAGATCTCTTCCCAGACGGCACGGGCACGCCCGCGCTGGCGCACGCCTTGGGCGGCTTCCAGATTGTCCATCATGCCCTCGCCCTCGACGATGACCAGACCGACCATGCCGACCGTCGCGTGCGGCGTGCAGTGGTAGCCGTAGAACCCGGGGGCGTCGAAGACCGCGTCGACATCCTCGCCGATCTTTCCGTCCCAACCTTCGCGGCCCTCGGGGATCATCTCCTCGACGCTGGCGCTGTTGTGGCCGCGATCGACCGCCTTGAACGACACCGTGTCACCCGGTTGCACGACGATGATCCGCGGTGAAAAGACCTGCCGCAGCCGCGGGTTGTCCGGGTGCTGATTGAGCATCTGCACCTCGTGCGTCGTCGCCGCGAAGCTCGGCCGCACCAAGGTGGCGGCCAGTGCCGTCCCGACAAGGGTTCGACGTGTGATATCAAAAGACATTTCGCACCTTTCATGGAAAAGATGTGTTCCGAGCGCAGAACTGCACCCAACCTCCCCCAGCTTTGCGCCGGTGGCCGGAACCTAGCTTCGGCCGGTTACAAAGTCTATTCAAAGAGTTGAAACTGAGCACGTGCTTTCGTAGCAACGCGTGAGGTCCGCCCGGATCACGGACGCGCTCACGTGGGCGGTCGCCGCCTGCGGTGCGTCGCCGGCCCCCAGGTGCGGGGCAGTGAGTTGCGGTAGGTTTCTGCGCTAATCACCTGAAGTAAAAGGCGTTTGGCGTTTTTGGGGTAGGTGATCGAAGACCGGATCCAACATGATGCCAGGCCTTTACGGGCGCATCGGGGCTTCGGTGGCGATCCGGATTGGCGGCGTCGCTGGCGCGATGTCGGCGTGCGGTTCCCGCTGATCGGCGCCGGCTGCGCGGTTTAGACGCGGCTTAGCGCGCGTCGTGCGCACGCGGGGCGCGGTTTCGGTTCAGGTTTCATCCCCACTGAAATCCGGCCGCCGCTTGGCCCGAAACGCCGCCAGGCCCTCCACCAGATCGGAACTGCCGGCCGCGATGGACCCGGCCATTGCCTCGATCACGCGCTCGGCGTCTTCACCATCGGCGGCGTTGATCATCATCTTGGCAAGTTCGGTCGCGCGCGGGCTGCGGGCGATGACCTGCGCGGCAGCGTCCTCGGCGGCCGCCTGCGCCTGTCCGCTGGCCACGACCCGATCCACCAGACCCAGGTTCAGCGCCTGTTCCGCGGTGAAGGTCTCGCCGAACACCGTCATCCGCCGGACAAGTTGCGCCCCGAAACGGCGCGCGGCGCGTTGCGTGCCGGACCAGCCGGGGATGATGCCCAGCGACGGTTCGGGCTGGCCGATGCGGATCTGGGTTTCGGCAATCCGCAGGTCGGCGCAGGCGGCCAATTCCAGCCCGCCGCCCAGGGCATCGCCGTCCAGGACCGCGATCACCGGTTGGCGTAGCCGGGCCAGCGTATCGAAGACCGCGTGCCCGTCGCGCACCCAATGCCGGCCGAAATCGGTGGGACGTTCCGCCGACCAGGCGGCGATGTCGCCGCCGGCGCAGAATGCCGGCCCATCGCCCGACAGGATCACCACGCGCGCGGCGCTTCGCTCGATCTCGCCGCAGCGCGCGCCCAGGGCCGCAACCATCGCCGCGTCCAGCGCGTTGCGCTTGTCCGCCCGATCCAGGGTCAGCCGCGCGATCCCGCCGGCAATGTCCAGCCGCACGCGATCCACGCTCACAGCGCCAGCCCCATGGGCTCTGGGCGAAACAGCGCGGCGTCCATCTCTCGCAGATCCGCCGACACCCGCAGCGGCGCGTGGGCTTGGGCCAGGATGTCGCGCTCCAGATCCAGGCCGGGGGCGATTTCGGTGACCTCCAGGCCGTCCTTAGTCAGCCGCATCACGCACCGCTCGGTGACATAGGTGACATGCTGGCCCTGCGCGATCGCGCGACGGCCCGAAAAAGATACCTGATCGACTTGCGGTACCAGCTTGGCGATCTTGCCCTCGCGGTCGATTGCCAGCCGGCCGTCTGCCAGACGCATCTTTGCGCCGGCGTTGAAGGTTCCGGAAAAGACAATCCGCCGTGCGCGCGCGGTGATGTCCACGAACCCGCCCGCGCCGGCGGTCCGGTGCGGCGTCGCGGCCAGGCGAGAGACGTTGACCGACCCGTCGGCGCCGATCTCCAAAAACGACAGCAACGCGCAATCGAAGCCGCCGGCCTGGAAATAGGCGAACTGATGCGGCGATGCGACAAAGGCCTCTGCATTTGCCGCGCAGCCGAACTTGAAATCCAACAGCGGCACGCCCCCTACCGCGCCCTGTTCGATGACCCAGGTGACGGCGCCGTGCTGCCGTTCTTCCAGAAAGATGCGCGGCACGTTGGCCGAAACGCCAAAGCCGATATTGACGGCCCAGCCGCGCTGCATCTGTTGCGCGACCCGGCGGGCGATGACCTTGGGCACGCCGAAATCCATATCCCGAAAGCTGTCCAGCGGGCGGATCACCTCCCCGGAAATCGCCGGGTCATACGGCGTCGCGGTGGTCTGCAGCATGTCCGGCGCCGCCACCACATGGTCGACCAGAATGCCCGGCACATGCACGTCATGCGGCCGGATCGAGCCGTTGGCCGCCACCTGCCGCACCTGGGCGATCACGACGCCGCCGGAATTGTGGGCGGCCAGCGCCATCTCCATCGCGCCCAGATAGGCGCCCTCGCTCTCGAAGCTCAGATTGCCGCGCTGATCGGCGGTGGTGGCGCGGATGATGGCCACATCGGGCGCCAACGCCGCAAAGAACAACCAATCTTCGCCCGCGAACCGTTCCCGATGCACGATCGGTTTGGCGCGCGCGGCGTCGTTCATCGCGGCGCCCTCCAGTTCGGGGTCGACGAACGTGTCCATGCCCACCTTTGTCAGCACCCCGGGCCGTTTGCCCGCGCCCTCGCGCAGCATGTCGAAGAGGATGCCGGAGGGGAGGTTGTACGCCGCGACTTCGTTGGCGGCGATCATCCGCCAGATGCGCGGCGGCTCGGCATCGCTGGGGCCCGAAGGATAGGATCCGCCCAGGATGCGGCTGAGACATCCCGGTTTTGCGATATGGTCGATCCCCTTCGTGCCGAAGAAATCACCGGCGGCAATGGGATGAATGGTGGTCAGATCGCATGGCGCGCCCGAAGTTTCGAAACGGTCGCCGATCGCCGCCAGCACCGCATCCGGGCAGCACAGGCCGCTGGAGGAATTGACCGCCACCATCGCACCATCGGGGATCAGGCGGGCGGCGTCGGCGGCGGTGATCTCTTTGCTCACGGGCGTCTCCCGGGCGCTTTTCGCGCCTCAAGTAACCAAACAGTTATATCGACTATGCCGATGCCACCGCCGGCGTGCAAGATGCGTGGATCGTCTACGACATCCGGCTTCCGCTTAAGTAACTAAAAGGTTACAATGACCGAAACACCCGGGGGCGCGGCCATGAGCATCTATTTCCAGAACACCTTTCAGCGCGCGTTCGGCACCTTTCCACTAAAGGGCGAAGAGGCGCATCGGGCGATCCAGACGGCGGCGAAGATCGGTTATCGGGCTTTTGACACCGCGCAAATGTACCGCAACGAGGCCGACACCGGTGCTGCGCTGAAGGCCACAGGCCTGCCGCGCAAAGATCTGTGCATCACCACAAAGGTGCATCCCGACAATTTCGGCGCCGACCGGTTCGTCGCCTCGGTGGAGGCCAGCCTCACGGCGCTGCAGGTCGACGCGGTGGACGTTCTGTTGCTGCACTGGCCGCCGGAGGACGGGCAGATCGCCGCGCCGCTGCGGCTTTTGGAAGAATGCCTGCGCCGCGGCCTGACGCGGCATATCGGGGTGTCGAACTATACCGTCGCGATGTTGGAACAGGCGGTGCGGATCGTGGATGCACCGTTGGTCACCAATCAGGTCGAATTCCACCCGCTTCTGAACCAGGATGCGCTGCTGGCCGGCGCCAACGCGGCCGGCGTCCCGCTGTCCTCCTACTGCTCGGTCGCGCGTGGAGAGATCTTCAAGCACCCGCTTTTGAGCGATCTGGGCGCGGCCTATGGCAAATCGGCGGCCCAGGTGGCGTTGCGTTGGATCCTGCAGAAGGGTGTCAGCATGAACACGATGTCGACCAAGCCTGAGAACATCCGCGCGAACTTCGAGATCATGGATTTCACCCTGTCCCATGTCGATATGGCCCGGATCGAGGCGCTGACCCGGACCGGCTACCGGATCGTCACCGCGGACGTTTCCCCCTGGGCGCCGAACTGGGACTGACCGCGCCGTTGGTGTTAGCGATTGCCCCGGATCATGTCGCTGGCCCGTTCCGCGATCATGATCGTCGGCGCATTGGTGTTGGATCCGATCAGGCTGGGCATGATCGCGCTGTCGCAGACGCGGATACCGTCCAGCCCATGCACGCGCAGTTGCGGGTCCACGACCGCCATCTCGTCCGTGCCCATCTTGCAGGTGCCAACCGGGTGGTAGGACGTACGCCCGTGCTGGCGGGCATAGGTCTCGAACGCGGCCTGGCTCTTGATGTCGTCATCGGGGAAGCGCATTTGGCGGATGTGCTTTCGCAGGCTGGGCTGGTCAAAGATCTCTCGGCTGATCTTCACCCCCTCGACGGAGGTTTTCAGGTCGTCTGGGTGCCCCAGGAAGTTCGGGTCGATCAGCGGCGGGTCCTGCGCCTGGGCCGACTGAAGCCGCACCGTGCCGCGCGATTTCGGCCGCAGGGTGTAGGAGTTCAGCGTGATCCCCGATGCGCCGGGCGGCACGCTGGGCACGCCGGCCTCGGCACCGGCCCCGGCCAGGAAGTGAAACTGCAGATCCGGCACGGGCGCGGCCGGGTCGGCAAACCAGAACGCGCCGCCTTCCACCACGTTCGAGGTGATCGGGCCGGAGCGGAACAGATAGTACTGCGCCGCGGCCCAGGCCGCCCAGTGCCACCTGTTGTATTTGTCCAGACTGTCATGGGATTTCAGTTCGGCGACGATGTCGATCCCGAAATGGTCGTTCAGATTGCTGCCGACGCCCGGCAGGTCGACGATGGTGTCGATCCCGTGCTGGCGCAGATGCGCCGCCGGGCCGATGCCCGACAGCATCAGGATCTTGGGAGAGCCGATCGCGCCCGCTGTGACCAGCACCTCTGCCTCCGCCAGGGCGGTCTGCGGGCCGTGGCGCGTGCCATAGGCAACCCCGGTGGCGCGGGTGCCGTCAAAGGTGATGCGGCGAACCTGGCAGCCGGTTTCCACGGTTAGGTTCGGGCGCCTTCGGGCCGGGCGCAGGTAGGCAACGGCGGCCGAACAGCGCCGTACGTGGCGGGTGGTGGTCTGATAGAACCCGCAGCCCGCCTGTCCGGGGCCGTTGAAATCCGCGTTGAAGGGCAGACCGTGCTCCTGGCAGGCGCGCACGAACGCGCGGGTCATCGGCTGCGGATCGGGGATGTTGGAGACACCCAACGGCCCCTCGGTGCCGTGCCAGTCGCCGGCCAGAACCGTGTTGCCCTCGGCGCGCAGGAAATAGGGCCGGATGTCGTCGAAACCCCATCCGGCGCAGCCCTCCTCGCTGGCCCAGCGGTCGTAGTCGACCGGGTGGCCACGGGTGAAGATCTCCGCATTGATCGAAGATCCGCCACCAATGACGCGCGCCTGCGCATAGGGTATTTCGCGATCGTTCGCATGGGCTTGCGGTGTGGTCTTGAAGCCCCATGTATGCGGCCCGGCGGTCATCTTGGCAAAACCCACGGGCATGTGGATCAGCGGATGGCGGTCCGGCCCGCCGGCCTCCAGCAGCAGCACCCGTGCGGCGCTGTCCGCACTCAGCCGATTGGCCAGCACGCAACCGGCCGACCCGCCGCCGACGATGACGTAGTCATAGCTTTTGGCGGGCATCAGACGACCCTGCGTCGCGGGGCGGGCAGGGGGTCTTTACGCAGTGTGCCCATTGCAAACCCTCCATGCCTTCGACCTCGACTATAAGTAACCGCTCGGTTACGTCAAGAAAGCACCCGCCCCTGCGATGGCCTCTTGGCGGCGGATTTCGTTATACTGGCGATGCGGAGTATCCACGGCCTTTCGGGGGCCTTGGCGGAACGAAAGAGTTAGGTATGGCAGCAGAAAAGCCCCGCGTGCGCGACGCGGACGCGACCAAGGCCCGCATTCTGGACGCCGCGAAGCAGGAATTCGCCAATCTGGGCCTCGGCGGCGCCCGCGTGGACGTGATCGCCGACCGGGCCCGGGCCAACAAGCGGATGATCTACCACTATTTCGGCAGCAAGAAGGGACTGTTTCAGACCGTACTGGAGGAGGCGTATCTGGCCATCCGCAGCGCCGAGCGGGCGTTGCAACTCGACAAGCTGCCCCCGCGCGAGGCGCTGATCAGGCTGGTGCGTTTCACCTGGGAGTACTACCTGGAAAACCCCGAGTTCATCACGCTGGTGAACAGCGAGAACATGCATCGCGCACGGCATATCAAGGCGTCCGAGCGGTTGCGCACGCCCAGCCGGAAATTCACCGACATGACCGCTGACATCCTGCGCCGCGGCGCGGCGGAAGGAATTTTCCGCGCGGGCATCGACCCCGTGCAACTGAACACGACGATCGCGGCGATCGGGTACTACTATCTGACCAACCGCTTCACCGGGGCGTTTCTCTATGAACGCGATTTCATGGCGGCAGAGGCGTTGGAGGCGCGGCTGGCCTTCAACATAGACACGGTGATGCGGCTGGTGGAGAGGCGCTAGACCGGTTCGATGACGTCCCGGTACGCGGTCTCGACCGCGTGCAGAAGGGAGTGCGCAAACGACCGGGCGCAGATGAGTTGGAACCGCTCCGCCTCGCATCGCAGCAGGGTGACAGCGATATGGTCCATCACCGTGCGGGCCGCCGCGCCATCGCCCATGCCGCGGAAATCGAGAGGGCACAGACGCTCCAATGCCGCCGGCGTATCGGGGCCGACGATCTCCAGCATCAGCAGCGCGTCGGTCTGGTCGACGGCATAGCCCGCGCCCGCCAGTTTCTCCGCGACGAAAAGGGCGGGGCGGGGGGCGGTGTGCGGGAACACCAGCAGGATCTGGTCCGCACCGCTGCTGATCGCGCGTATCTGCCCCGTGTCACTGCCCAGAAGCGGCGCCGGCATGGCCAATGCGAACGCCGCCTGCAATGCCTCTTCCAGGTCGGGGCCGCCGCCCTGGGGGATGGCGACGGAGACCATCGACAGATCGCCGCGTTCGGCGACCCGGTTCGGCCCCATCACCAGCGCGTCGTCCAGCGCCGGCGCGGCGGTCAGGATTGTCTCAGCCACGCTGGCGCCCCCCCTCCGGATCGATCTGGTCGCAGGGGCAGACCTCGACCGGCACATCGCCGCCCCGCAGCGGGTCATAGGCGCGCACGGTCTCGCCCAGCCGGTCCTGGCCGTGCCTCAGAAACCCCAGGCCGATGGCGTGGCCCAGGCTGGGGGAGAACGCGACGGAACTCATCCAGCCCTGGTCGTGGGCCATATCTGCGGGGTCGCCCGGGGTCAGGAAATGCGCGGCGGCGTGCAGCGCAGCGGCGCGGTCGACGGGCCGGAATCCCATCAGCCGCAGATCGTCGGGGCGGTTCATCTCTGGCCGCATGGACAACCGCGTGCCGATCGCGTCCTTTTTCGGCGACACCATCCCGGCCAGACCCAGCATGCGGGCGGTGGTCTGGCCGTTGATCTCGTTGCCCGCGGCATGGCCCTTTTCGATGCGCATCACGCCCAACGCCTCGGTGCCGTAGGGCACCACGCCCAGCGGCGCACCGACCGCCATCAGCGCACGGATCATCGCATCGCCGAATCGCGCCGGCACCGCGATCTCGTAAGCCAGTTCGCCGGAAAAGGAGATGCGGAACAGCCGCGCCGGCGTCCCGCCGAAAACGGTCGTCTCGGCGCAGGCCATGAACGGAAAGGCGTCGTTGGACAGATCCAGCCCGTCGACTGCCTGCGACAGCAGCGCGCGGCTTTGCGGGCCGGCCACGGCGAACTGCGCCCAGCCGTCGGTGATCGAGGCCAGGTGCACATCCAGATCCGGCCACAGGCATTGGCGGGCGAATTCCAGATGGCGCAACACCGCACCCGCATTCGCCGTGGTGGTGGTCATCACGAAGTGGTGCTCTGCCAGCCGGGCGGTGGTGCCGTCGTCCCAGGCAAAACCGTCCTCGCGCAGCATCAGACCGTAGCGGACCTTTCCCACGGGCAGCTTCAGGAACGGGTTGGCATAGACCCGGTTGAGGAACGCGGCGGCATCGCGGCCCTGGATGTCGATCTTGCCCAGCGAAGATACGTCGCAGATGCCCACGGCGGTGCGCGTCGTGGTGACTTCCCGGTCGACGCTGTCGCGCCAGCCGCGCTCGCCCGGGCGGCGGTACCATTGCGCGCGCAACCAAAGCCCCGCGTCGACGAAATCGGCCCCGTTCTCCGCCGCCCAGCGATGCGAGGGCGTGTGCCTTGTGGGCCGAAACGCCTTGCCCCGCGCCCGACCGGCAAAGGCGCCGATGGTGACGGGCGTGTAGGGCGGGCGAAAGACGGTCGTGCCAGTGTCGGGGATCGACCGGCCGCCGGTCTTGGCAAGGATCGCAAGCCCAAGGACGTTTGCGGTCTTGCCCTGGTCGGTCGCCATGCCAAGCGTTGTGTAGCGTTTCAGATGCTCGACCGACCGGAACCCCTCGGCATGGGCTTGGGCGATGTCCTTGGCGGTGACGTCGTTCTGCAGATCGACCCAGGCGCGCCGGCGGCCTTCGACATGCCAGAACGGCGTGATCTGGCTTGGCTCGTCTTCGGCGGGCGGGTCCTCGCCCGGGTAGGGGCGCAGCCCCAGATCGGCCAAGGCGGCTTCGCCCGCCTTCCGACCCTGGCGAAGCGCCGCGGCAAGCGTCAGCGCGCCATTGGCGGCACCGGCGACCGTCAGGCCCGGCGGCAGCGCGGCTCCCGGAACGAACCCGGCGATGGTGTCATCCCAGACCGGTTTGCCGCCCTGGTGACAGGTCAGGTGCACATTTGGCGACCACCCGCCCGCGACGGCCAGGCAATCGACCGCGATGCGCGCGCCGCCGGTCGTGACCACCTCGCGCAGGCCCCGGCGCCCCCGCGTCCCCGCGACCGCCGCGCCGGTGATCACCCGCGCGGCGCCGCCATCGCCGGCCGCATCGGCACGGGTGTCGATGATGGCGCGAACGTCGATGCCCTTGGCGGCCAGATCCGCCGCCGTGCGCCAGCCGTCATCGTTGTTGGTCAGCACGGCGACCGACCGGCCCGCCGCGACGCCCCAGCGGTTGGCATAGGCGCGCACGGCCCCGGCCAGCATCACGCCCGGGCGGTCGTTGTCCGCAAAGGCGATGCCGCGTTCGGTCGCGCCTGCGGCCAGGATCGCGCGCTTGGCATAGACCCGCCAAAGCACCTGCCTTGGGGTTTCGACCGCTGCGCGGTCCGGGTGCCGTTCCAGCAGCCCATAGATACCGTGGTCGAAGGCGCCGTAGACAGTGCTGCGCGGCATCAGCCGGACATTGCCCATCGTTGCCAACTCAGCCGCCGTCTGCGCGGCCCAGGCCGCGCCGGGCATGCCGTCGATGGCGTGGGTTTCCGCGTTCAAGCGCCCGCCGGGCAGGAAATCCTCATCCGCCAGGATCACCCGCGCCCCGGCGCGCCCGGCGGCCAGCGCAGCGGACAGCCCCGCCGGCCCGGCGCCGATGACCAGCAGGTCGCAGTGCAGGAACCCCTGGCCATAGATGCCGGGATCCGGGGCGCCGGACAGCCGGCCCAGCCCCGCCGCGGCGCGGATCGCGGGCTCGTAAACACGTTCCCAGAACGCCTTTGGCCACATGAAGGTCTTGTAGTAGAACCCCGCGCCCAGGAACGGCGTCAGCAGATCGTTGACCGCCAGCAGGTCCCATCCCAGCGGCCCGCGATGGTTTTGGCTGGTCGCGTGCAGCCCGTCGCGCAATTCGGTGACCGTTGCGCGGGTGTTCGGCTCCAGCGCCGCACCCCGGCCCAGTTGGACCAAGGCGTTCGGTTCTTCGGGGCCGGCTGAGAAAATTCCGCGCGGACGGTGATACTTGAAAGATCGGCCCACCAGCCTGACCCCGTTGGCCAACAGCGCCGAGGCCAGCGTGTCGCCCGGATGGCCGGTCAGGTCCCGGCCATTCCAGGTGAAGCGAAGCGTCTGGCGCCGGTCGATCGATCCGCCCGCGATGCGGTGCCGCTGGCTCATCGCGACCGACCCCGGGCCCGGGCGACATCGCGTGCCAACTCGACCGTAAGGATCTGATGGGTGAGCGTATTCCGGGTGACCACCAGCCAGGACCTGTCGCCCTGTTCGTGATACCAAAGCTCGCGATGCGTGCCCGCGGGATTGTCGCGCAGATGCAGGTAGTCGTTCAGTTGCGCATCCGTCCCCGCGTCGGGCCGGTCGATCAATGCGGCATCGCCCAGATAGACGAACTCGGCGGCGTCGCGGGGGCCCAGCAGCGGGTGGTCGATCAGCATCCGCGACCCTTAGTGCAAGTTCGGCTGCGCGCCGGCGCCGCGTTCGTCGATGGGCGCGCCGCGGCGGAAGCGGTCCAGCCGGAAGTCTTGCGCGACCGCGTGCGGCCGGCCGGTGGCCAGAAGATGGGCATAGCAATAGCCGCTGGCGGGCGTCGCCTTGAAGCCACCATAGCACCAGCCGCCGTTAAAGAAGAGCCCGGGCGTGTCGGTCGCGTCGATGAACGGAGAGCCGTCCATCGACATATCCATCACCCCGCCCCACATCCGCAGGATCCGGGCCCTGCCGATCATCGGCATGACCGCCATCCCGCCTTCGCAAACGTCGTGGACGGTGGGCAGATTGCCGCGTTGGGCATAGCTGTTATAGCCATCGATATCGCCGCCAAACACCAACCCGCCCTTGTCCGACTGGCTGATATAGAAGTGTCCGCCACCGAACGTGATCACGCCCGGGATGATCGGCTTGAGCCCTTCGGACACGAACGCCTGCAGCACATGGGATTCGATCGGCAGCCGCATCCCCGCCAGCGCCATCACCCGCGAGGATGAACCGGCCACACAGACGGCGACCTTCTTGGCGCGGATCGGGCCGCGGGCGGTTTCCACGCCGACACAGACGCCGTTCTCGATCTGGAACCCGGTAACCTCGCAGTTTTGGATCACATCAACGCCGCGTGCATCGGCACCGCGGGCATAGCCCCAGGCCACCGCGTCATGGCGCACGGTGCCGCCGCGCCGCTGCAGCAACGCGCCCTGAATCGGAAAGCGGGCATTTTCGTAATCCAGAAACGGGCACAGGCTGCGGATCTGATCGCGATCCAGCAATTCCGCATCGGCGCCGGACAGCAGCATCGCGTTGCCGCGCCGGGCGTATGCGTCGCGCTGTGCATCCGAATGGATCAGGTTCACGATGCCGCGCTGGCTGACCATGGCGTTGTAGTTGAAGTCCTGCTCCAGCCCCTCCCAAAGCTTGAGGCTGAACTCGTAGAACGGCTGGTTGCCCTCCAGCAGATAGTTCGATCGGATGATGGTGGTGTTGCGTCCGATATTGCCCGAACCCAGCCCGCCCTTTTCCAATACCGCCACATCGGTGATGCCGAACTCCTTGGCCAGATAATAGGCGGTGGCCAGCCCATGCCCGCCGGCCCCGACGACGACGACGTCATAGGCGGGCTTTGGCGTCGGCGCGCGCCAGACCGGCGCCCAGCCCCGGTTGCCGGTCAGCCCTTGCGTCAGGATTTTCAGCGCCGAGTATCGCATGGCAATCCGATCAGGTTGGGTTGCGGTCGAGCATGACCGCCCGAGGCCGCCGGCAGGCGAACAAAAGCGCCCCATCCGGAAAGATCTGCGACCGCATCGCGTCGGCCGCGGCCCGCATGCGACCAGGCGTCGGCACTCCCGCGTCCGTTCGCGCGCCCACCCGCCCACCCGGATCCCAAGCTCCGCCGGCGGCCGGGTGCCCGGCAGTCCCGCCCGGCCGCATTCTATCGCACCTGAACGAACGGCCGGTCGGAGCCTTCGATCGCGCCGAAGCGGCAGGGGCGGTCGTAGAGCGCCGATAGCCGTGCCTCGGACACGGTCGCGGCAAAGGGACCGGCGGCGACGATGCGGCCCGCCTTCATCAGGACGACCTCGTCGGCGAAGCTGGTCATAAGGTTGATGTCGTGCAGAACCGCGATCACCGTCTTGCCTTCGCGTTCGACCAGGTGGCGCAGCAGGTGCATCGTTTCCACCGCGTGGGAGATATCCAGGTGGTTGGTCGGCTCGTCCAGCAGCAAAATCGGCGCCTGCTGGGCCAGGGTCATGGCGATCCAGGCGCGCTGCTTCTGGCCGCCGGACAATTCCGCCAGCGGGCGGTCGGCCAGCGTCGCGATGTCGGTCGCGGCCAGGGCTGCATCGATGGCAGCGCGGTCCTGCGGCGCCAGTCCGGCCAGCGGTCTGCGATAGGCATAGCGGCCCAGGGCGACCAGATCGCGCACTAGCAATTCGGCGGGTGCGTCGGGCGACTGCGGCAACATCGCCATCGCGCGGGCGCGGGTCTTGGCCGGCAGCCGGGCGATATCCGTCCGCCCCAACCGAGCAGCCCCCGATCTTGGCCGATCCTGGCCCGAGGCGACGCGGAACAGTGTCGACTTACCGGACCCGTTCGGCCCGCAGATCACCGTCAGCCGGCCGGGGGCAAACCTGTGGGTGACGTCGCTGAGCACCGGCAGCGAGCCATAGGCGAACGCGATTTCGGTCAGTGACAGTTCGGGGTCAGCCATGGCGGATCTGCCGGAACAATAGGAACAGGAAATAGGGCGCGCCGACCAGCGCGGTGATCGTGCCGGTCGGCAACTCCAACGGGTAGGCTACGACGCGGGCCAGAATGTCGGCCCCCAGCACCATCGCCGCCCCCAGGATCGGGGTCAGAACCGCGCGGGCGCCGAAGCCGGCGCCGACCAAAGCGCGCGCCGCGTTTGGCGCGATCAGCCCGACAAAGGCGATGCCACCGGCAAAGGACACCGCCGCGGCGGTCAGCACCACCGACAGGCCCAGCGCCGTGGCCTTGGCCGGCGTGATCGCCAGCCCGGTCGCGGCGGCAGAGGCATCGTCGAGTGCCATTTGCTCCAACGCCGGGCGCAGCGCGATCAGCGCCAGCAGCGCTGCGGCCAGCACCGTGGCCAGGATGGCGGCATCGTCCCAATGCGCGGCATGGACCGACCCGGCCAGCCAGATCAGCGCCTGGGAGGCGCGATAGACCGGGCCCAGGATCACCAGCACCGTCACCAGCGCCTTGGCCAGCGCCGCCATGGCGATGCCGTAGAGGATCAGCCGCGCCGGCTGGCTGATATCGCCTTTGGCCAGCAGCGCCACGCTCAGCGCAAAGGCGCCGGCGCCCAGGGTCGCGGCCAGCGGTAGCCAGTGGATGGAGACGGTCAGAGCATTGGCCTCGTTGGAATAGATCCACAGAAACAGCACCACGCCCACGGCCGCGCCATCGACCACGCCCAGAACCGAAGGAGAGGCGATCGGGTTGCGGACCACCGTCTGCAGCAGCAGCCCTGCCAGCGCCAGGGCGGCGCCGGCAAGCACGGCCAGCGCCACCCGCGGCAGACGCAGCGTCCAGACGATGATCGTGTCGGTCTCCGACCCGCGGCCCAGAAACGCGGCGACCACGCGGTCCGGCCCGATCCACGACGACCCGATCGCGGTTGCCAGGATCAGCAGCAGCCCCAGGGCGGCCAGCGGCAGCCCGAAGCGCGCTCCGCTGCCGGCCAGGGTCATGCCGCCGCCCGCAGCCGGCGCGACCGGACCAGGCTGACCAGCACCGGTGCGCCGATCAGCGCCAGGGTCGCGGTCACCGGCGCCTCCTGCGGCACCACCACGCGCCTTGCGGCGATGTCCGCGGCCAGGGCGATGGAGGCGCCGATCAAGGCGGTACGCGGCAACAGCCGGGCATGCGCGACCCCCGCCATCAGCCGCGCGATGTGCGGCGCCACCAGCCCCACGAACCCCACCGGTCCCGCGATCACCACCGACAGCCCCGCCAGCGTCGAGGCCAGCGCCAGCACCAGAAATCGCAGCCGTCCGGTGTCCACGCCCAGCGCCCGCGCGGTGGCGTCGCCGGTGGCCATCGCGTCCAGCGCCCCGGCGCTTAACGCCGCCAGCGCCACCCCGGCCACAAGCAGCGGCGCGACGGCCCACAGTACCGCGCCGTCGCGGTCGGCGAACCCACCGGCAAGCCAGAACAGCAGCGATTCCATCGTACCCTCGTCGGTGACGATCAAGACCTGCGTCAGCGAGGCCAGGAACGCCGCCAGCGTCACGCCCGCCAGGACCAGGGACACCGGGGTCAGTGCCCCGCGCGCACCCAGCACCAAGGCAAAGATCGCGGCCATCGCCGCGCCGGCCCCGGCCAGCGCGAACAGCGACAGCGCCAGAAAGCCCGACACACCGAGCACGGCAAAGGCAAAGACCACGGCGAAGCTTGCGCCCGCATTCACGCCCAAAAGCCCCGGTTCGGCCAGAGGGTTGCGCAGCACCGCCTGCATCAGCAGGCCGGACACGCCCAGCGCCGCGCCCACCACGCCCGCCGCCACCATCCGCGGCAGCCGCAGCCCCGATATGATCAGCGCATCGGCACCGCCATCGGGCGCGGTCAACGCCGCCCAGACCGTGGCGGGCGCGTGCAGACGCAGCCCCACATGCAGGCTCAGCACCGCCAGAAACACCGTCAACAGGACAAGGGCGGGAAGATGCCAGCGCATGGCGTTTGACTTAGACGACTTAATTAGTCAGGAAAAGGTAAATGCGAGTAGGCAGCCGCAGCGACCGATCTCGGATCCGACCCGATGTCAAAGGAGACTGCGATGCTACGCGCTTTGCTTGCCGCCGCGCTGCTGCTGCCGATGGCGGCTTTTGCCGACACGATCGAACATTCCATGGGCAACGCGGAGGTGCCCGACGACCCGCAGCGCGTGGTCGTGCTGACCAATGAGGGCACCGAGGCGGTGCTGGCGCTGGGCGTCACCCCCGTCGGGGCGGCGCAGTCCTGGCTGGGCGATCCCTGGTATCCGCACATCGCCGCGCAGATGGGGGATGCGACCAATGTCGGCAAGGAAAGCGCGATCAACCTGGAACTGGTCGCAGCACTTCAGCCCGACTTGATCCTGGGCAACAAGCAGCGGCATGAAGAGATCTATCCGCAGCTTTCCGCCATTGCGCCCACGGTGATCTCCGAACGGCTGCGCGGCGATTGGCGCAAGAATTTCGAGCTTTACGCGCAGGCACTCGGCAAGGGGGAAGAAGGCGCGGCCGCACTGGCGGCGTTCGAGACCAATGTCGCCGGGCTGTCGGACAAGCTGGGCGATGTCACCGAGGAGGAGGTCAGCGTGATCCGCTTCCTGCCGACGCAGATCCGGATCTATCAGCTCGACAGTTTTTCGGGGTTCATCCTCAAGGAAGTGGGCTTCAACCGCCCGGCCAATCAGAACGTGGACGATTTCGCCATCCGCACCGGCAAGGAGAGCATTCCTGACATGGATGGCGACCGGATCTTCCACTTCACCTGGGATACCGGCGATGGCGAAGGGCTGGCGGCGCGCGACGATGCCATGTCCGACCCGCTGTGGCAGTCGCTGGACGCGGTCAAGGCCGGTAAGGTGCATGAGGTCAGCGACCCGATCTGGAACACCGCCGGCGGCATTCTGGCGGCCAATCTGATGCTGGAGGACATCGCCCGCATCTATGGCGTCGAATAGGCGCCGAAGCCCCGCGGCACATGCGGCGGGGCCCATCTGACATTGACAGGAGACCGCGCATGATCCGCCCCTTGGCCCTTGCCGCATTCGCCTCGACGCTCGCCGTTGCCCCGGCGGTTGCCGAAACCGTCACCATCGACACCTATATCGGCTCTGCCGAGGTCGCGACCGCGCCGGAGACCGTCGCCGTGTTCGATATCGCGGCGCTCGATACGCTCGACGCGCTTGGGCTGAAGGCCGATGGCGTCGTCGCGCCGCTTTTCGTCGACTATGTTGCCGACGCCGCGGAAGATGCCGCGCCGCTTGGATCGTTGTTCGAGCCGGATTTCGAGGCTGTCGCCGCCATGCAGCCCGATCTGATCATCGCCGGCGGCCGGTCCTCCAAACAGGTGCCCACGCTGACTGAACTGGCGCCCACCATCGACATGACGATTTGGGAAGACACGATCGGCCAGGGGCTGGCGCGGCTCGACGCCTATGGCCGGATCTTCGGCAAGGAAGCGGAGGCTGCGGACCTGGCTGCCGGGCTCAACGCCAAGATCGACGAGGCCAAGGCGGCCGTGGCGGGACAGGGCAACGCGCTGATCGTGATGACGAACGGCCCCAAGGTCTCTGCCTATGGCGCGGGGGGCCGGTTCGGCTGGCTGCACACCGCGCTGGACCTGCCCGAGGCGGTGGCGGATGTCGAACAGGCCACCCATGGCGAGGCGATCAGCTTCGAGTTCATCCGCGACGCCGACCCCGATATCATGATCGTGATTGACCGGATGGCGGCGATCGGGCAGGAGGGTGACGCTGCGGCAGCGACGCTCGACAATGCGCTGGTGCATGAAACCGCGGCCTGGAAGAATGGCCGCGTGATCTATCTGGACAGCGCGCCGATCTATATCGCCGGGGGCGGCGTGCAGTCGCTGAACCTGACGCTCGACAGCGTCATCGCAGCCTTCGCGGGCGGCTGATGACGCGCCTGGCGGGCCTGCTTGCGCTGAGCGGGCTCGCCATCCTGTCGCTTCTGATCGGCGTCATCGACATTCGCCAGGCGCCCGATGCCGCGGCGTTGCTCGCCATCAGCCGGTTTCCCCGGACCGCCGCGGCGCTGATCGCCGGCGCGGCACTGGCGGTGGCCGGTACGATCATGCAGATGCTGGTGCGCAACCGGTTCGTCGAACCGATGACCGCCGGAACTGGGCAAGGTGCGGCGCTGGGCATATTGGTCGCCACCATCGCTGCGCCGGGTGCGCCGCTTTTCGTCAAGATGACGCTCGCCGCCGCCACCGCGCTGGCGGCGAGTTTCGGTTTTCTGGCGCTGGTCCGTCGGCTGCCGCCAACCCAACCGATGCTGGTGCCGCTTGTCGGTCTGGTCTATGGCGGGGTGATCGGCGCGGCGGTGACGTTCTTCGCCTATCAGTCGGATCTGCTGCAATTCATCGAGGTCTGGATGACCGGTGAGTTCTCCGGCGTTTTGCAGGGCCGCTATGAGCTTCTTTGGATCGCCGCGGCGGTGGCGCTGCTGAGCTATCTGATCGCAGACCGGTTCGTCATCGTCGGGATGGGCCGCGACACCAGCACCAATCTGGGGCTGAACTACGACCGCGTCGTGCTGCTGGGTCTGCTGGCGATTTCCGTCGTCACCGCGTTGACGGTTGTCACCGTGGGGATGATCCCGTTCGTCGGCCTGGTCGTGCCCAATATCGTGTCGCGTCATCTGGGCGACGATCTGCGCCGGGCGCTGCCGGTGACCGCAATGCTTGGGGCGGGGTTGGTTCTGGCGTGCGACATGCTGGGCCGAGTGCTGCGCTATCCCTTCGAGATCCCGGTCGGCACGGTGTTCGGCGTGCTGGGCACGGCGTTGTTTCTATGGCTTCTCTACGCCCGGCCGGCGCATGCCCGCTAGACGGCTTGCGGTGCTTGGACTGGCGGCGCTGGCGGTGTCTGCGGCCTATATGCTGGTCGCTGCCCGCGCGCCGTGGAGCTTTCTGCTGCCGTTTCGTGGGGAGAAGCTGGCCGCACTGATCCTGGTCGCCGTCGCCGTCTCCACCGCGACGGTCCTTTTTCAAACGATCACGCAGAACCGTATTCTGACGCCGGCGATCATGGGGTTCGATGCGCTCTACGTCCTGCTTTTGACCATTGCCGTGTTCCTGTTGGGCGGCCAAAGCGTGGTGCGCCTGCCCGCGCAGGCGGTGTTTCTGACCACCGCCGCGGCGCTGATCGGCGCGGCGTTGCTGCTGTTTGGCACGTTGCTTTTGCATGCGCGCGGCGATCTGCTGCGCATGGTCCTGACCGGCATCATCTTCGGCGTTCTGTTCCGGTCGCTGACCGGTTTTCTGCAACGCCTGATCGACCCGAACGAGTTCAGCGTGATCCAGGTCGCCTCTTACGCGCGATTCAATGATCTGGAGACGGACCTGGTGCTGATTGCGGGGTTCGTGACCGCCGGCGCGGTCGCGGTGGCCTGGCGGCGACGGGCGATGTGGGATGTGCTGGCGCTGGGCTGGGATGTGGCGGTGAACCTGGGCGCGCGGCCCCGCCGCGGGCAGATCGAGGCGCTGGTTCTGATCGCTTTGCTGGTGTCGGTGTCCACCGCGCTGGTCGGACCGGTGGCGTTTCTGGGCCTGCTGGTCGTCAGCCTGGCACATGTGATCGTGCCAAGCCCGCATCACGCGGTGCTGCTGCCGGCGGCGGCGCTGGTCGGCGTCATCGTGCTGGTGGGTGGTCAGACCGTGTTGGAGCGGCTTATGGGCCTGGAGACGCCGCTGTCGGTCATCGTGGATCTGCTGGGCGGCGCGGTGTTTCTGCTGCTGATCCTGCGGCAGGTGCGCCGGTGATCCGCGTCGCCGGCCTGCGGCATCGCATCGGCGGCGTGCCGATCCTGCACGATGTCGATCTGGTGCTGGAACCCGGCGGGGTGACCGCGCTGATCGGGCCGAACGGGGCGGGCAAATCGACGCTTTTGTCGCTGATCGCCCGATTGCAGCCGCTGCAGACCGGGCGGATCGAAGTGGACGACCTTGTGGTGGGCGTCAGCCCGACCGACGCCCTGGCGCGCCGGCTGGCGATCCTGCCGCAGCGGACCGAAATCGCGCCCCGGCTCAGCGTGCGGCAACTGGTGGCCTTTGGCCGCTACCCGCATCACAAAGGCCGCGCCGGGCCGCCGGATCTGATGGCCGTCGAAGCGGCGTTGGAGAGGTTCGATCTGACCCCGTTGGCCGATCGGATGCTCGACACATTGTCCGGCGGTCAGCGGCAGCGGGCGCTGGTGGCGATGATCTTCGCCCAGGCCGCCGACTATCTGCTGCTGGACGAGCCGTTGAACAATCTGGACATCGCCGGCGCGCGCGGCCTGATGGCGCAATTGCGCACACTTGCGCGCACGGCCGGGCGCACGATCCTGATCGTGTTGCACGACATCAACTACGCCGCCGCCTATGCCGATCGGATCGTGGCGATGCGCGCCGGGCGCATCGTCGCCTCCGGTCCGCCGGCGGACGTGATCACCGCAGCGACGCTACATGCTGTGTTCGACAGCGACGCCGCGGTGGAGACCGTCAGGGGCCGGCCGGTGGTTCTGGTCTAGCCCTGCGCGCCGATGGTCTGGATCGGGGTGAAACCCTCAAAATTGGGGTGGCCCTCGTAAAGCTTGCGGCTTGCCCCGGCATCCTTGTGCGCGGCTCTAAACGCGGCGCTTCGGGTCCATTCGGAAAACGCCGCTTCGCTTTCCCATGTCGTGTGCGAGGCGTAAAGCAGCACCCCGTCGACCTCCGGCCCCTTGAGCATGTGGAATTCGACGAAGCCGTCCATCTCTTGTAGATGGCTTTCGCGGCCCAGCCACATCGCTTCGAAGTCGGAGGCATTTTCGGCCCGCACCCGAAAGCGGTTCATCGCGATATACATCCTCAGTCCCTTTATGCGGCCTCTGTTCGTTTGAACTCCTGATGTTCGTCTTCCACAAGGCCGATCTTCCAGTAGCCCGAGATATAGGCGTTTTTGCGCGGAACGCGACGGGTGACCAGTATCTCCTCGCGCAGCGCTTTTATCATGGAGCTTTCGCCGGCGATGCAGGTCTGTACCGAGCCGTCGAAGGCGGGCAGGGCGCGGATGCGCTCCAGCGATTGCGTGGCCGGTCGATGCGGATCGGGATGGATCAGCCAGTGGATCTCCACCCCGCTGGGTGCGCCGATGTCTTGGCGATCGGCGTCTTCGGTAATCTCCAGATAGGCCACGCCTTTCGCGTCGCGCGGCATCGCCTCCAGCGTGGCGGCGGCGACGGGCAGGGCCGACATGTCGGCGGCGACGATATAGGTGTCGGCGAAGTACTCGGCCAGCTTGACCGGGCCCGGGCCGGCAAAGCCGCAGACATCGCCGGGCTGGCAGCGGCGGGCCCAGGCCGAGGCCGGGCCGGCATCGCCGTGGTCGACGAAGTCGATATCCATCTCGCCCGCATCCGGCCGGATAAAGCGGATCGTATAGGTGCGCACGGTGGGCCGCGGCCCATCTTCCAGTTGCGCGGCAAAGGCGTGCGCGCCTTGGTCAGCGGCGGGCAGGAAGATCTTGCAATGCGCGCCCTCGATCCCGGCCTGCAAGTCCTTGATCCAGTCTGCGGCAAGCGTGATGCGGATCATGTTCGGGGTGATCTGGTCGCGGGCGGTGACCTGCATCAGTCGGGGTGTGCGTTTGGGGCGTTTGGTCATCGCGGTGCCTTTGGTTGGTGCTGCCCGGACCCGGCTTGGGCTCCGGCTCAGGCCGGGCGGGTGAAGCGGAACATCAGCTTCCAGTTGGTATAGAGATCGATCCGTTCGGGATCGGTAGGAAAGTAGTCGTTGATCCCGGTGAGCGGAATAGGGGCGTCGGCCAGAAAGCGACTGGCCGCCACCGAAAAGCCGGCGTCACGAAAGGCAGAGGCGATGTCGCTGACCGAATGATCGGGTACCGGGATGTGGGAAAACGCCTGGATCCGCTGCCGCCAACCGGCCCAAAGCGGGTTGTCGCTGTGGCAGCAGGTCACGGCGTAATAACTGCCGCCGGGTTTCAGCACATCCGCCACCTGCGCCGCGTGGTCGGCAAGATCGCCGATCAGATAAATCACCTCGTGGCTCAGCGCGACGTCGAACCCAAGCCCGGCCGCCGCCAGCCGGTCGGCGGCGATGTAGTCCAGCGGCCGTTCGCCCTTGCGGGCGTCTGCCAGCGCCACCGCCTCGGCGGCCAGATCGACACCGACGCCCTTGGCGAAGGGTTTCAGATCGTGCAGCAGGCGCAGAAAGCCGCCTTGGTTGCAGCCGATATCCAGAACCCGCGCAGTGCGCATTTCGGGCCAGTCGATCGCGCGGATCATCTCGCGCCAGATCCAGGCGTGTTCGTCGGTCATCCCACTTTCTTCGGCGGGCCGGCTTGTCCATGTCTTCAACAATTGCGTCATCCTGGGTTCCCCATACCGAGTGTCAGGCCACCCGCCGTTCCGGCAGCGCCCGGAACGCCGTGCATGCACCGCCGGGGCGCCACGCCCCGGTCACCGCATCCAACTTCGACGAAGCGTCGCAGACCGCGACCCGTCTGACAATGCCGAGTTCCTAGCCCGAATGGTACGGAAAACCATCGATCCCGGGCAGGGTTGGCGTGACGGTCGATCCAATCTCCACCGCGCCCGTCCAGGGTCCGGGATCGTCGGGGACGGCTGGCGCCGCATTGTCCTAACCGCCGATCGGCGTCTCCCCTGCGAAGCTCTCGGGCCGGAGTGATCCGCGGCAGAGCCGGCCCGGCTGGAGATCAATGCCTCGAAGCCGGTTGCTCAACCCGGACATGGTCGTCATGCCGTCCGTGCCGCTTCGCCTCACAGGCGCCGGCTGCCTTGCCAATGCCGCAATGCCTGGCAACATGCCCTCATGCGGTATCGATTTTGGGATATTGGCGCGTGAAACGCCGGTGGTACTGGGCCGCCGGGCTGGTGGCGCTTGCGGCGTTCGTCTGGTGGAGCCAGCCGACGCAGATCGCCGCGCCCTCCGCGCGGCTGGCCGCGCTTGAGCCGCGCCTGACCAATCCGCAGGACCGCGGTGCCGCGGTCTTCGCGTTTGGCGATTTCGGGGCCCTCAGCGCTGACACCCTGCGCAGTTCCGCCGCGCCGTGGAAGCTGCTGGTCGCCGCGCTGGCGCTGCGGGAGGTCGAGGGCGATGTCGCCGCGCTGGGCGGGGTGAACATCGTCGCGTTGTTCCGCCGCTATGGCTTTCACAGCCCCGAGACAATCGTCAACTGGCCCGCGCATCTTCCGCCGCCGGATCTGAGCGCGCCGGTCGGGCTGAACGCCGGTTATGCCGCGCATGACATCTGGCCGGTTGCGGTGACCATCGCCAATACCGGTTGTGCGGCCTGCCATGCCAGCGTGGTCTATGGCGCCGATGGCCGCCCCGATCCCACCCGCATCTGGCTGGGCACGCCCAATGGTTCGATCAATCTGGAGGCTTACGCGCAGGATGTCTTTGCCGCGTTTCGGGCTTTCGCCGGAGATACGGATCGGCTGATGCAGGCCGTCATGGCGCTGTTTCCCGACACCACCTGGCAAGAGCGTGCCACGCTGCGCTGGGCGATCGCCGGCACCATCGCGCGGGAGGTCGCGGCCCGCGACGCGCAATTGGGCCGGCTGCTGCCTTTCTCCGGCGGGTTGCCGGGCGCGACCAACGGTTTGGATGCGCTGCGCCATCGTCTGGGTCTGATCCCGCCGGGTCGGATCGTGTCGGAAAGCGTCTATAACTCGGTGCCCGAGTTGGGTGGACGGGTGTGGCGGACGGGGCTTTTGAACACCAACACCTACGCTGTGCCGGGCCGGGCGCGGCTGTCGCCGATGGCGGCGGCGCAGATCGACGACGACCATCTTGCCGGGCTGGCCGGGATCATCGCCTACTTCACCGTGCCAAGCATGGGGGTAAGCGATGCCGTCGCCGCGGCGCATATCGCCGATGCCGCCCAGGTCGCGGCCTGGATGCGGGACTATCGACCGCAGCCCTTTCCCGGAGAGATCGATGAAAGCTTGCTGCCCAAGGGGCGGTCGGTCTATGCGGCGGGTTGCAGCGGTTGTCACGGGCGATATGACGACAGCCTGACCGCGCCGGCGCTGGTCTCGTTCCCGAATTGGCTGGGGGATGTCGGCACCGATCGCCGACGCATCGAGCTGACCGACGAAACCATCGCCCGGGCGGTGGCGGCCGGGCCCTATGCCGCGCATATCTCGGCCGCGGCGGCAGAGGGCTATATCGCGCCGCCGCTGACCGGGATCTGGTCCAGCGCGCCTTATCTGCACAATGGCAGCGTGCCGACGTTATGGCACCTGATGCATCCCGAAACGCGGCCCGAACGCTTTGTGGTCGGCGGTCATGCCCTGGATCTGGATCGTGTGGGCATTGCCGGGGTCGATGACGGTTCGGGGGGATGGATGCCGCCGGAGGGGCATACGCCTTGGGCCATACCGGTGGAGGTCGACACCTCGCGCTATGGCATGAGCCGGACCGGTCACGAAGATGCCTTCGAGGGTTTGGATGCGGCGGACCGGGCGGCGCTGTTGGAGTATCTCAAGCGTCTTTGACCAGATCGGCGCCGCTCAGCCGGGCCTTGGGCGGCTGCCGCGCCCCGGGATGCGGCCCGACGCGCAGCACCGTGATCAGTGCCCGGTCGTCCGCCAGCGCCAACCGTTGCGTGACCGCCTGCCGCGCCGCCGGGTCGTCGGCCAGCACCGCCATGGGCCAGGCCGCGCACCCGATCCGCGTCAGCGCGATCCACAGGTCATAGAATGCCTGGCCGGTGGTCCAGCGATCCTCTGCGGCCGGCCGGTGAAACGCCAACAGCGTCGCCGCGGTTTCCGTGCGGGCGGCCTCTGCCACCACGCCGCGTGACAGCCGCAGGGCGTCCAGCGTCTCGAAGACCGGCGTTCGCAGGACAAGCCCCGCGCCCATCGCCTCCAGCCGGCGCATCGCCAGCGCCTCGGCCGACAGGCCGTCGCGGTGCCAGTCGGGGTGGCCGGGGCGCAGCCGCATCCATGACAGCAGTTCGGCCCTGAACCCGGCGTCGCGCATGACGCCCAGGCTGGCGGTATCGTTCAGCCGGGACGTTTCGCGTATCCGAGCGGTATCGGTGATGGCGGCGACATCCGCGCGGGCGGCGGCAAGTGCCGTCAGCGCGGCGGTCACATCCGCCCCCGCCGGTGCGAAACCGGCGCGGTAGGAGGTTCGGCGGCGCAGGAGCTCAAGCGCGGGCGGATCCTGCGCGCCGCCGCCCAGAGCAATGCGCACCCGGTCGCCCGCGATTTCCACACCGCGCAGGCCGATGCCCCGCCGCCAGAGCGCATATTGCGTGCCCAACAGCGCCGCACCCCCGCTGAGCCGCGCGTCCCGCCCATTGGGGTCGCCGACCGCCAGACGGCGCGCCGGATCAAGCGTCAGCAGCAGCGCATCGGTGCCGTCACGCTGCCAGCGCACCGGCTGGGTATTGTGGACCGAGGGCGCGAGATTGGCCTCTGCCGCGATCTCGGCCAGCAGATCGGGCGTCATGCCAGCGCCTTTCGAAACAGGTGCAGGCGGTGGAGCTTGCGCGCGCCCGATTTTTTCTTCTGCGCCAGACTGGCCGGGTTCACATCCGCGATCCACGTGTTGCCGAGGGTCCGGTAGCCCGCCGCCTTAAGCGCCAGGATCACGCGCCGCAGCACGATCGGGTTGACGCCGCGGCCCTGCAGGTCGGGGCGCACGGCGGAAAAGATCAGCACCGCCCGGCGGCAGGACAGCTTGTGCCGCACAAAGTGCCACGGCGTCGCCGGACCGGCGCGAGAGCCGATGCGGCGCAGGAACGGGTTCATGTCGGGTACGCACAGGATGGTCGCCGCCGGCGCGCCCCGGTGCATGAGCAGGGCCGAGATCCGCGGATCGATGATCCAGGCCATGTCCTTGGCCTGAAAATGAAACTCCTCGGCACTGACGGGCACGAACATCGGGTTCTGCGCGAATGCCGCGTTCAAGAGCCCACGCGCCTGTTCCATGCGCATGCGCACGTTCCAGCGCGTGATCGGGGCAAAGGCGAAATCCGGGTCGTCCAGTATTGCCTGCTGTTTCGGCCCGATCCGCGGCGCTTCGGCGCTGTCCAGCGACACCTCGAACGTGGTCATGGGAAACTCCGCCGTATAGCCATGCGCCTGCAGAAGACGCGGGATATGCGGCGGGTTCCACATCAGATCGGTGTAGGGCGGGATGTCGTGGCCGCCGGTCACCACGCCGATCTGCTGCATCGCGGTCAGGTTGAAATTGCCCATGATCTCGGTATGACCGCGGTCCCGCGCCCAGGCTTCGGCCGCGTTCAGCAGCGTGGTGGCGGCCTCGGTGTCGTCGGCGCAGTCGAAATAGCCGAAATAGGCGCGTTTCAGCGCGTAATGGGCGTTCGACGCGGCGTGATCATGCGCGGTGATCCGCCCGATGGGTCGGCCGTTGCGATGCGCGGTGAAGATGGTGATGGCACTGCTGCCGGTGGTGAACAGGGGGTTGCGGTCCGGATCGACGAAGCGGATCAGATCGGATTTCAGCGGAGAGACATAGGCGCTGTCGGCGCCGTAGGCGTGGAAAGGCGCCCGAAAGAACGCCTCTCGGTTGCCGGTCTCAAGGCGCAGGGTCACGGCGCCACCTGTCTGCATGCGTCCCGTTCGGCGATCAGCCGCGCGATGGCGAAGGCCGCGCGGACGTTGGCGCCGGCGCCGTCCGCCAGGCCGGTGGATGCGCCGATGGCGAGCGTCAGCGGCGTGCGGGCCACGACCACCACTTCGTGTGCGGCGAACCGGTCGAGCAGCGCACGCACCTGGCTTTGGCCCAGCGTGTCATTGGCCGGCAATGCAGGCAGCCGGGCGCTGGAGATCGCACCCGTGGGGCCGATGGCGGCCACCAGTTCCGCGGCATCGTAGTCGCGCAGATCCTCGGCGCCGAGAAAGGCATAGCCATCGGCCAGGCCAAGCCTGGCGATGGCGGTCAGGTAGTGATCGAAATTCTCGGTCTGAACCAGCGCCGCATCCAACGACGCCCGCACCCGCGCGCGCCGCAGCGCGGCCGAGGACAGCCCCACCACCAGCAGCAGCACCAGGGCCGCGATCGTCGTGGTGGCTTGCAGGGTCTGGATCAGGGGCCATCCGTGTTGCGCCCCGATCGCCGCGCCCGCCAGCCCCGCGACCGCCGCCACCGCGGCAAGTGCCGCGGCGATCGCGGCCCCGCTGGCGGCGCGGGCCTCGAACGTCGCGGCGATCCAGGCGACGATCAGTGCCGCGAGACCCGACAGCGCCGGAAGCCCCGCGAACATCGCAAAGCCGTAATCGGTCAGCAGCAACGCCAGAATGACCGGCACGGCGACGGAGATCCGGTCCATCATCGTGTTCTCCGGCGCCGTGAAATCGCCCCGGCGGCGGGTCATCAGCAGCCCCAGCGCGGCGACGAAGCCGAGTGTTTGAAAGGTCAGAAATGCCCACAGAAACGCCGCGCTGCGTGTCACATCGGGCAGGAGAGCGGCCAGCGCGAAGCCGGCCAGCCCACCGGCAGCGGCCAGTTTGATCGCCCGCGGCGCGTGGCGGCGCAACAGGCCCTCGGCCAGCAAAAGTGCCGCGAACGGAATCATCGCCGCGCCGATGATGGTGGCCGCGCGCATCGCCCCGAGCCCGGTCAGCCAATCGGCGGCGCGCAGCAGGTAGAACGCGGCGGCGACGAATAGCAGGAAGCGAAAACGCCAGACCAGCCCGCCGGGGCC
This sequence comes from Pseudomonadota bacterium, assembly GCA_039180525.1. Lineage (GTDB taxonomy): Bacteria > Pseudomonadota > Alphaproteobacteria > Rhodobacterales > Rhodobacteraceae > Halovulum. Next base: position 90,653 of record JBCDDF010000002.1, on the reverse strand, counting down.
AGGTGCGAGCTGCGCCCGAACGACCAAGAGCCCGACCGCGGCAGCCAGCGACACGGTCAGATCGGCGATCAGTGCCGGATCATCCATCGCCGATCATCCGCCTGAGTTGGCGCTGGACCAGCGGGCGCAGCAGCGCGGCCACCGGCGCGGGCCAGGGCCGTTCGATGCGGGCGGTGTAGGGGTTGAAGAACCAGCCGCGCGCATCCGTGGCGCTTGGCCGGCGCAGGATCAGGCCCAACGCCTCATAGGCCATCAACGTTCCGGTGGAGATCACCATCGGCGCAAAGGACATCCGGCTGCGCCGCCCGGCCGCGACCTCTGCCGCCAGGTCCAGGTCGATATGTTTGCGCGACGAGGAATGCAGCATCACATGGGTCGCCTCGGCCAGGAACGCCTGGTGCCGCTGGGTGTCGTTCAGCGCGTCCCAGGCGGTGTCGGCGGTGGGATAGCCCAGCCGCGCCTCGGGCGCCGGATCGCCCGGCCGCGTGACATAGACCGACGGCAGCGGCGCGGCATAGGCGTCGATCACCGGCCGCCCGGCCGCGGCCGCGGTGCGATAGATCAGCAGCGAGGCGCCCAGATCGTCGGTGCCGTTGATCACCACATCGGCCATGCCGATCAGACGGTCGATATGTTCGGTCCATTCCGACCCCAGCACCTCGATCCGCGCCTCGGGGTTGATCGTCAGGCATTGGTCGCGCGTGGCCTCGGCCTTTGGGCGGTCGATGTGATCCAGCGTGCAGAACACCTGACGGTTAAGGTTCGACACCTCGAATGCGTCGATATCGGCCAGGATCAGACCGCCGATGCCCGCGCGGATCAGCGACTGGATCGCCGCACCGCCCATGCCGCCAGTGCCGCAGACAAAAATCCGCGCCGCGCGCAGCCGCGCCTGTTCCTCTTCGGTCACGAAGCCCAGATTGCGGGTGGTGAATGCGGCGTAAGTGAAGCTCATCGCGCCCGCAGCCGCCCGAAATCGCGGGCCGTGTCGAACCACTGCAACAGCGGCACGATGCCCCGGCGCAGCGCCACCATCAGGCCCAGCACCGCCAATCCGGCCAGCGACCGCCGCGGCACGCCGCGCAGGGCATAGCGTTGTGCCGCAGCCAGATCGATCAGCCCGATCTGCAGCACATCGTCGCCGCGGTCGTAGTCCAGCACCTGCCGGCACCAGTCGTTATAGACGGCGCGCCGGTGCGGCGCGGCCGCGTCGAAGGATTTCTTCAGATCGTCCGACCCGCCGGTATAGGCGTTGCGGATGATGAAATGGCGGTCGTCGAAGGCAGCTTCCGGCCCGACGCCAAACACATGGCGGTGCCGCGCCATGATCTCGCGCGCGATCAGGATCTTGCGGAAGTCGCGCGGGGCGGGCTCCTGGGGCGTTGGCACGACTTCTGAGAATGTCTCTGCAACCATGCCGACGACCGCGGGTACTTGGGTGACGTTGGAGACATAGCGGGGCCTGAGCCCGCCGCGTAGGAACAACAGCAGGCAGGTCAGGCCGTAAAGGATCCAGGACAGCCCCTGGCTGCGCACGCCGGGGTCGACCATGACAAGGCCCAGATGCGTGACCTCCACCGATTTCTGACCGGTTTCAACGGTCATATGCGCCAGCGCGTTGAAGGCGATGGGCCGGTCGGTGCCGGGGTTGCGCACCAGGGTGATCGTGGTCGCCGCCAGCCGCGCCGCATCGCCGGAGAAGACGCCATAATCCAGCGCGCCCGCCGGTAAGGTGGCCGCTGCGATCTGGCGCAGCGCGGCGCTCAGGTCGCCAAGCTGGCCGGGGTCCATCCACAAGCCGGGGCGTTCGAAAACCTCGACCAGCACGCCCGCGGCCTTGAACCGCAATTGCAGGAAAGGTTGGCGCAGTGCTTTGGCGAATAATCTCAAGGAAGCCTGCCAGATCCGAATGACGTCTTACGCGGGCGAGCATTCCATGAAGCGCCAAACAGCGACAAGGCCCCGCATCCGCCTTTGCGGGGCTGTGTTGCCCCGGGCGCCGCGCTACTTTCAGGCACATGAGCATGCCCTCGATCCTGTGGTTCAAACGCGACCTGCGCGTGGCCGACAACCCGGCGCTGACCGGCGCAGCGGCGCACGGGCCGGTGCTGCCCGTTTACATCGTGGAACCTGAATACTGGGCGCTGCCGGACACGTCCGCGCGGCAATACGCCTTCATCGCCGAGACGCTGGAGGGGCTGCGCGCGGATCTGGCCGCGCTGGGCCAGCCCTTGATCCTGCGGACGGGCGAGGCGGTGGCGGTGTTGGACCACATCCGCCGCGCGACCGGGGCAGGGCGGCTGTTTTCCTGCGAGGAAACCGGCAATGCCTGGACCTATGCCCGTGACTTGCGGGTCGGGGCCTGTGCGCGGGAAAACGGGGTCGCATGGTCGGAGATGCCGCAAACCGGCGTCGTGCGTCGGCTGCGCGACCGCGACGGTTGGTCGAAGGCGCGCGACCGGTTTCTGGCGGAACCGCCGGCGGAGACACCTTGCGCGTTGGCGCCGGTGCCGGATCTGGACCCCGGGCCGATCCCCACCGCCGATGATCTGGGCCTGACCCCAGATCCGTGCCCCGCGCGCCAGCGTGGCGGGCGGGCGCAGGGGCTGCGGTTGATTGAGAGCTTTCTGCATGTCCGCGGCCGCACCTATCGCGCCGACATGGCAACGCCCGTGGCGGGAGAGACGGCCTGTTCGCGCCTGTCGCCCTATCTGGCCGTCGGTGCGCTGTCGATGCGCGAGACCACCGCCGCCGCCTATGCGCGCCAGCGCGCGGTACGCGGCGACCGCTCGGGTTGGGCCGGCAGCCTGTCGTCGTTTTCAAGCCGGCTCGCCTGGCGCGACCACTTCATGCAGAAACTGGAGGACGCACCGCGGATCGAAACAACCTGCCTGCACCCGGCCTATGAGGGGTTGCGGCCGCTGGACCCCGACGCCAACCGGCTGAAGGCCTGGGAGGATGGCGAAACCGGGCTGCCCTTCGTCGATGCCTGCATGCGGTATCTGCACCACTCCGGGTGGCTGAATTTCCGCATGCGTTCCATGCTGATGGCGGTTGCCAGCTATCACCTGTGGCTCGACTGGCGCGCCACGGGGCGGCATCTGGCGCGTATGTTCACCGACTACGAACCAGGCATTCACTGGCCGCAGGTGCAGATGCAGTCGGGCACCACGGGCATGAATACGGTGCGGATCTATAACCCGATCAAACAGGGCCACGACCAGGATCCCACGGGCGCGTTTACCCGCGCTTGGGTGCCCGAACTTGCGGATGTGCCGGATGCGCATCTGCAAACGCCCTGGACCTGGGATGGGGCAGGGGCGCTGCTGGACCGGGCCTATCCGGAGCCCATCGTCGATGTCGCCGAGGCCGCGCGGGCAGCGCGCGAGGCGGTCTGGGCCGTGCGTCGCGGCGATGCCTTCCGCCGCAAGGCGGCAGAGATCGTTGACCGCCATGGCAGCCGCAAATCGGGCCGTGAGCGGGCACCGCGCAAACCCGCCGCCCGGCGTCCGGGGCGCGGCGCCGATCAGATGAAACTGGATCTCTGAGATCGGGGTGGTGCGCATCAGGGTCGCGGCCGCCGCTCGCCTTGCCCGAGCGCGCCCCCGGGCATAGGGTGCGCCTGCAACGACGCGAGGGCAGCATGGCACGCAAAACCGTCGGGATTGTCGGCAATCACCATCTGATCAACGACGAATACCCGGTCCAGGGTGTGGGTCATTCCAATATCGAAGCCGTCGCCGATGTCGCCGGCGCCTTGCCGCTGCTGGTGCCGGCGCTGCCCGACAAAGTGGCGATCCCAGATCTGCTGGGTGCGGTCGACGGGATCGTGCTGACCGGTGGGCGGCCCAACGTGCACCCCTCTTTCTATGGCCATGCGGCGACGGAGGCGCATGGGGCCTTTGATATGGATCGCGACAGCCTGGTGCTGCCGCTGATCTGCGCCTGTGTCGATCAGGGCGTGCCGATCCTGGGGATCTGCCGCGGGTTTCAGGAATTCAACGTCGCCTTCGGCGGCACGCTGCACCCCGAGATCCGCGACCTGCCGGGGCGGATGAACCACCGGATGGACCCCGACGGCACGCTGGAGGAAAAATTCGGCAAGACCCATCCGGTGCGGCTGACCCCCGGCGGGATCTTCGCCGGCATTCTGGGCGCGGAAGAGGTCGTGGTGAACACGCTGCACGGCCAGGGGTTGGACACACCGGCCGAGCGCTGCGTGATCGAGGGCTGGGCGCCGGACGGCACGGCGGAAGCCCTGCATATCGCCGGCGCCGCCGGGTTTGCCCTGGCGGTGCAATGGCACCCGGAATGGCGCGCGGCCGAGGATCCGGTCTCGCGCCCGTTGTTCCAGGCCTTTGGCCGGGCCCTGGGGCGCAAGGGCTTGCAGGCGGCGGTTTAGCCGCCGCCTGGCGCGGCCTCAGATGTTCAGCTGATAGGACGCAGGGACATAGCGGAAGCCCGCGCCCATGCGCTCAACGAAACCCATGGCCGGGAAGGGCATGTGGTAGCCGGTGAAGGGCACCTTGTCGGCGGCCAGCATCCCGAACAGGTTTTTGCGCGTCTGCGCCGCCGCGGCCTTGTCCATGTCGAAGCGCACCTCCCACTCGGGCTGCTGCAGCGACAGCACGTAGTGGTTGGCAGCGTCCGCGGTCAACACCATGCGCGCGCCCTCGCTTTCGAAGTGATAGGCCATGTGCCCCGGCGTGTGGCCGAACGCGTCCAGCGCCTCGATGCCCGAGGTGACCGTGTCGCCAGGTTTTATCAACGTCAGCCGGCCATCGAAGGTGGGCGCCAGCGCCATCGCCTGCTGGTGGATGCCCTCGGCTTGCGTGCCCACGCGATCGGTGCTGGTCCAGAAGCCGTGCTCGACCTCGCCGATGACATATTGGGCGTTGGGGAACGTGGGGGCGCCGTCGGTCAGCAGCCCGCCGATATGGTCGGGGTGCATATGGGTGATGACCACCGTGTCGACCTGGTCGACGCTGTAGCCGGCCTCTGCGATGCGGTCGGTCAATAGCCCGCGCGCGGGCCGGGCCGGGGCACCGTTGCCGGTATCGAAGAGGATCAGCGCGCTGCCGGTGTTGACCAGGACCGGATTGAAGGTGAATTCCATCCGGTCGGTCGGCAGATTGTTTTCTGTCAGCAGCCCCTCGACCGCCTCGACGGTCGTGTTGCCGCCAAAGATCGGCTGCGGCCCCTCGACCGGCACGGCGCCGTCGAGCAGCGTGGTCACCTCGAACCCGCCCAGAGTGACGCGTCGATAAGTGGGGCGCGAGGCGCCCAGCATTGGCGCCTCGGCCAGGGCCGGCGATGCGGCTAGCGCGGCGGCGGTTGTTTGCAGGAGCGTGCGGCGGGTGAGCATGGGGACCTCCGAGGGCAAAAGCAGCGGTGCATGGAAGTATGGCGCGCGCGCCGTCCGCGTCCAGGTGGTGGGCATGAACGCCGGAATTCCGGCAGCATTGGGCGCGTCGCCGGCCGATATCCGCATCCTGGCGCACCCGCGCGGCGGCGCCGGTTGCCGGAGCGAGCCCGGCCGCTCAGACCGGGGAAACCCCGGGCGGCGTTAGGTGCGATGGTCATCCCGCCGGTCCTACACTCCGCGGCGGGGACCGCCCCTCACGCCTCCCGGGCGGTCTGCATGGACCGGGCAAGGTGTCCTCCTCCTACTCCGCTCAGGGACGACACGCCCGGCACCTAAAGCCCGTGCTGGGTCTTGGACCAATGGAAGGGCCGCCGGAACAGATCCCAGACTGCACGATAGGCCGCCACCGCCCCCAAGGGCCAATAGATCAGCAAAAGTGGCACGGCCGTCAGCAAGTGCCGGCGCGGGCGTGCGATCACCGCGCGTAGGGCGACGGTGAACATGATCACCTGGCCGATGATCATGGTGGCGAAGAAGATCTGCCACAAAGGCGCCGGTCCGGGCCAGGCCGCGGCCCCGCCCAAGAGTTGCGCCGCCAGGATGCCCCAAAAGACGGGCCCACCCAGATAAGCGGTCAGCCCGCCCAAGAGCAGGAGTTGGAACCCGGCGAAGCCCATCGGCCCCAGATCGCGCCACAGCGCGCGGGGGCGGCGCATATGGGTGAACCAGGTCATCGCATATCCCTTCAGCCACCGTGCGCGCTGCGGTACCCAAGCCCGCAGGCGGCAGTTGGCCTCTTCATAGGTGGTGGTTTCCACCATTTCGGTCCGATAGCCGAACCGGGCGAGCCGCATGCCCAGATCGGCGTCTTCGGTGACGTTATGCGCATCCCACGCGCCGACGGACTCAAGCGCGTCGCGCCGGAAAAACACCGTCGTCCCACCCAGCGGGATCGGCATGCCCAGACGCTGCATGCCGCGCAGCAGCACCCGGAACCAAGTGGCGTATTCGATGGTGAAACAGCGGGCGAGCCAGTTTTGGCGCGAGTTGTAGAAATCCAGATAGCCCTGGACGCAGCCGACATGACGCGGGGCGTGGTGCAGGTGGCGGACGACCTTTTCCAACTGATCCGGCTCGGGACGATCCTCGGCGTCATAGATCCCGATCACGCTGCCGCTGCAGAACTCCAAAGCGTAGTTCATCGCCCGAGGCTTGGTCCGCACCGATCCCGGTGGCACCGTCACCGTGCGCGCCCAGGGCGGCAGCCCGATCTGCGCCAATGCCAGCGGTGTGGCCAGATCGTCCTGTTCCAGGATCAAGATGACCTCCAGAAGCGCCTTGGGGTAGCTCGACCGGTCGATGGCGTCGATCAGATGACTGAGGGTGACGTCTTCGTCGAACAGCGGCACAAGCACGGACACGACCGGGCGCGCCGCGGCCGGCATCGGCAACATGCGGGTGCGGCGCGTGCGCGGAGGGGGTCGAATGCTTTCGACCAGCGCCACTGCGCGCATGGCGGTCGTGGCGGCGCCGAACAGGGTGATCCAGGCCAACAGCACAAAGAGCGCGGCGGCCGGTGCGAGCCAGGCGCCGCCGGCAATCAGGAACGGCACCGCGACCGCGACAAAGGATCGGTGGCTGGCCCAAACGCGGCAGGACAGATGCTCCGGGCAGCGGTCACGCGCCATCGCCGCCATCGCCGGCCCGTGCAACCGCGCGATTTCGTCTTCGATCGCGGCACGATCGGCAAGCACGAAAAAGATCGGCCGGCCGGCGCCGGCCAACGCCGCGCGCAGACTTTCGGCGGTGGCGGGGTCGTGGATGGCGCAGATCATGCTGCCGGCGATGATGCGCCAGGGCAGCCCGCCGAGCCGCAACAGCAGCCGCGCATCATAGGGGGCGGAGATGTCGGGATCCGCGCGATGCCGGGCCAGATCCACCGCCATCATGCCGGTTTGTGCGGCCAGACCGTCGATCACCTGCGCTGCCGTGGCGGCGCCCTCATGGCGCAGGATCAGCCCCAGGGGCTGGCGCACGCGGCGCTGTTGTTGCAGGGCGCGATCGATCTGACGGGGCGCGACGCCCCGGTCGCGCAGCAGCCCGCCAAGCCGGGGCCGCGAAGCAATCCGAGCCGACCCGCGCGCCATGGGAACCCTCACCTAACCAGCGGCGAGAGCATTGCGGCGCATTTCTTAACATGTGGTTAACGAAAGATTAATGCGCCCCGCCGGAGGATGCTTCAGGCCTGGGCGCGCATCGCGGTGACGAACCGGTCGAACAGATACGTGCTGTCCATCGGGCCTGGGCTCGCCTCTGGATGGTACTGCACCGAGAACACGGGCCGGTCGGTCATCGCGATGCCGCAATTCGAGCCGTCGAACAGCGAAACGTGGGTTTCCTCCACGCCTGCGGGAAGCGACTGCGCGTCGACTGCGAAACCGTGGTTCATCGACGTTATCTCGACCTTGCCCGTGGTCTTGTCCTTCACCGGGTGGTTGGCGCCGTGATGGCCGTGGTTCATCTTCAGTGTCTGTGCCCCCAAGGCCAGCGCCAGCATCTGATGGCCCAGGCAGATGCCGAAGACGGGGATGTCCGTGTTGTCCAGGACCGCGCGGATCATCGGCACCGCATAGGCACCGGTGGCTGCCGGATCGCCCGGCCCGTTCGACAGGAACAGGCCCTGCGGTGCGTGCGCCAGAACCTCCTCCGCGGTCGCGGTGGCGGGAAGGACCGTCACCTCGCAGCCGGCGCTGGTCAGGCAGCGCAGAATGTTGCGCTTTGCGCCGTAGTCGATCGCGACGACGCGCAGGCCGGTGCCCTGGCGCTGCGGGAAGCCGTCCGGCCAATCCCAGCGCATTTCGTCCCAAGGGTAGGATTGCGCAGCGGTGACGTCCTGCGCCAGATCCGTCCCTTCGAGCCCCGCGAAACCACGCGCCTGCGCCACCAGCGCCTCCAGGTCGAACCCGCCTTCGGGATCATGGCTCAGCGCGACATGCGGCGCGCCTTGATGCCGGATCGCCCGCGTCAGGCGGCGCGTGTCGATGCCGCCGATGCCGATGCGGCCGCGGCGGGCCAACCAATCCGACAGCGGCAGCGCGGCACGCCAGTTCGACGGCTCCGTCGGGACCCAGCGCGTGACCATTCCCGCCGCGACCGGATCTGCGGTTTCGTCGTCATCGGTGTTGACGCCGACATTTCCTATATGCGGAAAAGTGAATGTGACGATTTGCCCGGCATAGGACGGATCTGTCATGATCTCCTGATAGCCCGACATCGCTGTGTTGAAGCACAACTCCCCCACCGCGGTGCCGGTCGCGCCGAATCCGTGGCCCAGGAAATGCTGCCCGTCCGCCAGGACCAGGCAAGCCGTTGGTTTTTTGTCGAAAACGGTCGTGGAATCGGGGTGGATCTGGTCTTCGCTCTGTGCGGTCATAACGGCATCCCAAGGGGCAAACGGCGGCGAAGGTAGGTATAGTTAAACCGGGCGTCAAGAAGAGAAATAATAATTTTATGTATTAAAACCAGAACCTTACTGCATATCAAAGAGTTTGAAACAACCCGAAACAAAAGTTATATCTCGCAAACAGCTCCGATCGAACAGCCTGTATGGGTGAATGATGATCCGAACACGTCTTTCGCAAGAGTTGAAAGAGGCCATGCGCTCTAAGGATGGGGCGCGCCTTGCGACGCTGCGGCTGATGAGTGCCGCAATCAAGGATCGGGATATAGCGGCCCGGTCCGAGGACAATCTGGAAGGGGTGTCCGAGGACGAGGTGCGCGCCATCCTTGCGAAGATGATCAAGCAGCGCCGTGACAGCGCGGAAGCCTATGACGAAGCCGGGCGGATTGAACTGGCAGATCGGGAACGGTATGAAGCCCGGGTCATCCAATCCTTTCTGCCGAAGCCGCTGAGCGAAGGCGATGTGCAAAAGGCCATCGGCGAGGTGATCGCGGAAACCGGCGCGACCTCGATCCGCGATATGGGTCGGATCATGGGGGTGTTGAAATCGAGATACGCGGGACAGATCGATTTCGGCAAGGCGGGCGCGCAGGTGCGCGCGGCCCTGGGGTAACGCCTGCGCTGCCCCCGGAATGGGGGCTTTACGATCTGAAGCGCGCCGAGGATACGGATATCGCGACGATCTGGCGCGCGCGACAGCCGGGCGGCCAAGAGGTTGCGGTCAAGGTCTATCACAACCGGCGCATGGGCGGGGAGGCGCGGGGCGCGGAGCTTTTGGCAGCATGGTCCGGGCGCGGCGCAGTGGATATCTACGGCGATGCGCCGGGCATCTTGCTGATGCCTTGGCTTGAGGGGCCGTCTTTGGGCGATGTGGCGCGTGCAGGCCGCGACGCGGAAGCGACGGCGCGCCTTGCCAAGGTGGCGCAACGTCTGCACACGGGCGACGCGCCCGAGGTTGCGCGCCTGCCAAGCCTCGATGAGTGGTTTACCAGGTTGTTGACTTTGTCGCCGCCGCCGCAATGGCCGCAATTCGGCCGCCGTGCGGTTGCCCGAGCCACCGTCCTGGCGAAACAGTTGTTGGCGAGCCAGCGGGACATCACGCCGTTGCATGGTGACCTGCACCACGACAATGTTCGGGTCGGGCCATCGGGCGATACGGTGTATGATGCCAAGGGCATTTTGGGCGAACGTACGTTCGAACTGACCAACGCGTTCCGAAATCCAAGCGGTGCGCCGGCGCTGCTGCGCGACCCGGACCGGGCGCGGGCCTGCACGGACGTCTATGCGGCCGCGCTGTCGGTCGACCGCCATCGGTTAATGCAATGGGCCGCGGCCAAATGCGCGCTGTCCATCGCATGGCGTACCAAACTCGACCGGGTGGAGGCCGAGTTCGACCTGTTGGAGATGCTGCTTGACCTCGCCGAGAGCCCAGACCCTGGCGCCAGCGGCGCCTAGAGCCTCGTGCGGCCAAACGTTGCCGATATCCGTGGCTTGGATCAGATCTCCTCGGCTTTGTTCAGCAGATCGTCGATCAACTCGCGATGCAGTTGCGCGCTGTCACCGTCGCCGAAAGTCAGCGCGCCACCGGTATAGAGCGAGCCATAGGTCTTTGCGATGTTCACCGTCTGGCCGAGGCCGGAGATCAGCTGGTCTTTTTCCAGTGGTGAGAGCGGGTGGATGAAGGTGCCCCACAGCCGCCCGCGGGCAACCGCATAGCGGGCGTCGAGCGCCGTGTCGAAATTGGCCTGCAACACGCGCATGACTTCTTCGGCCGTCATGCCTTCGGTCGATCGGATCGGCACCATGGCCCGCATCCGGTCAGCCAACGGATCGGTGACGATCAGCACCGGCACATCGTCGATAATCATTTGAAAGGTGTTGCCGGCCGACTGCGCCTCTGGGTCGATGGCAAAGATGATCTCGGCCATGCGGCTTAACGTCATCGGCGGTTCGGTGGGCGGTGCGGCCGGCGGTTCGGCTTCGGATTGCGCCAGGGCAGGGGCGGCGATCAGGATCAATACGGCGGTGAGAACACGGATCATGGGGGCCTCATCTGTCATATCTGTCGGAACCTAGCGCGCGGGCGGTCGCGCGGCCAAGCACCGTTTGGTGATCAGGCCAGCGGGTGCGGCGGCGGGCCTTTTAGTTCCAACCGGTTGCCGAACGGATCCTCGATATAGACCGCGTGGCCCATGCCGCGCGCGCCGCCCTGGAACTCTATCCGCTCGATCGCTACGCCATGGGCGGCCAGGTGCGCCTGCAAATCGTCCAACTCGAACGGGCCGAGCGCCAGGCAGATATGATCGACATTGCGCCCACCATTGACGGCGGGGCGGCGATAGGCGGCGGCCTGGTGGTTGATGTCCCAAAGGCCGATCAGCGCGTTACCGCACCAAAGCTGTTCCATCCCGATGTCGGGATAGGAATAGCCCGGCGTGCAGCCTATGACCCGCAGATAGAAATCCTGCGCGCGGTCCAGATCGTCGACCAGCAGCACGACATGGTCGAGCCCGGCTAACGCGAAGGGCGGCGTGCTCATGCCGGGGTTCCAGCGCGGGTCAACTCACGGGTGACGTCGTGATAAAGCGCGACGCGTTCTTCCGGGCTGAGAAAGGCGCCCAGTTCGATTTCCCGGCCGTTGCCCTTGAGCGTCAGATAGCTTTCGATCGCCGCGTCTTCATGCAGATGTGCGGTGACCCAGTACGGGTTGGCATGCCATCGCCGCACCCGCCCACGCGGATCGACCCGGGTCACGGTGATCAGATCGGGCCAGATCCGCAGATCCTCGCGCAGCCGCCCGTCGCGATAACTGCGCCGAAGCGCGGTATACAGCAGGTAGAGCGCGCCCACCAAAAACGGCAGCAAACCCCAGCCGACCCGCGACCCCGACAGAGAGGCCAGCGGCAATGCCATGCCGCCGGCCGCCAGCCCCACGACCCACTGCGCGCCGCCGCTGGTCAGCGACCGATGCGGCCAGAGCGTCAGCGCGAAGCCCGGCGGATCCGGCCGCGCGTAGGGGTCCGCAGCAGCGGTCAATGGCGCTGCTTGTCCCACATATCGGGCGTCGGCAACTGCTCGAACGTGTGCTCCGGCGGCGGGTTCGGCAGCGTCCACTCCAACGTGTCGGCATGCGGACCCCAGTAGGCGGGTTCCTCCACGCGTTGTCCGGCACGCAACGTGTAGATCATGATGCCGAAGAACAGCAGGAAGGAGGCACCGGACATGAACGCGCCATAGGAAGAGATCTCGTTCCACAGCGCGTACTGTTCCGGATAGTCGATATAGCGCCGCGGCATGCCCTGCCGGCCCAGAAAGTGCTGCGGGAAGAACGTGATGTTGGTGCCGATGAAGAAGGTCCAGAAGTGAACCTTGCCCCAGAATTCGGGGTATTGGCGGCCCGACATCTTGCCGATCCAGTAATAGATCCCCGCAAAGATCGCGAACACGGCGCCCAGGCTCATGACGTAGTGAAAGTGTGCGACCACGTAGTAGGTGTCGTGGTAGAGGCGATCGACCGCGGCCTGGCTCAGCACCACGCCGGTGACGCCGCCGAAGGTGAACAGGAATATGAAGCCGATCGCGAACAGCATCGGGGTTTTGAACTCGATGGAGCCGCCCCACATCGTCGCGATCCAGGAGAAGATCTTGATCCCCGTCGGCACCGCGATGACCATCGTCGCCAACATGAAATAAGCCTGCTGCGTGGTCGACATGCCCACCGTGTACATGTGGTGTGCCCAGACGACGAAGCCCAAGGCGCCGATCGCGACCATCGCGAACACCATCGGGAGATAGCCGAAGATCGGCTTTTTCGAGAAGGTGGAGATCACGTGGCTGATCACGCCGAAGCCCGGCACGATCACGATATAGACCTCTGGATGGCCGAAGAACCAAAGGAGGTGCTGGTAGAGCACCGGGTCGCCGCCGCCGGCCGCGTCGAAGAACGCGGTGCCGAAATTGCGGTCGGTCAGCAACATGGTGATGGCCCCCGCAAGCACCGGCAGTGCCAGCAGGATCAGGAAGGCGGTGACGAAGATCGACCAGGCGAAGAGCGGCACCTTGAACAGCGTCATGCCCGGCGCGCGCATGTTCAGGAAAGTCGTAATTATGTTGATCGCGCCCAGGATCGAGGACGCCCCGGACAGGTGGACCGCAAAGATGGCCACGTCGGTCGACATGCCTTGTTCGGTGGTCGATAACGGCGCGTAGAGCACCCAACCGATGCCCGATCCCAATTGCCCGTTGCCGCCCGGCACAAAGACCGACAGCACCGCCAGCGATGACCCGGCGACGAACAGCCAGTAGGACAAGTTGTTCATCCGCGGGAACGCCATATCCGGCGCACCGATCATCAACGGCATGAAGTAGTTACCGAAACCGCCGAAGAGCGCGGGAATCACGACGAAGAACATCATCAGGATGCCGTGGGCTGTGACCATGACGTTCCAGACATGGCCGTTCGGCGCCCCGTCGCGCAGCATGTACTGGACGCCGGGTTCCATCAGTTCAAGCCGCATATACATCGTGAATGCGACCGAGATCAGACCCAGGATCGCCGCCGTGATGATGTAGAGAATGCCGATGTCTTTGTGGTTCGTGGACATGAACCAGCGGGTGAAGAACCCGCGCGTGTCGTGTTCGGCGTGAACCGAGGCCGTTGCGTCCGCCATGCGTCTCTCTCTCCTGAAGCGCGGGTTGTTGGGTTTGCCCTGACGGGCCGCGCTTGTAACCGATACTATACGGGGCGCCCGGCTCGGTCTCAACACGCACGATTGGGGCGTGGCGGGGTCAATTGTCGCGCTTTACCGGGGGGTGAGGGGCGGTTCGGGTGCCGGCTCGACGTGTGCGGCGTCGAAGATGTCGCCGAAGGCCGCGCGCAGGGCCGTGTCGAGATCGGCCATGGTGACCGGGTAGCCCAGATCGACCAGGCTGGTCACGCCGTGCCCGTCGATCCCGCAGGGCACGATGCCCCGATAATGGTCCAGGTCTGGGTCCAGATTGATCGAGATGCCATGGAACGCCACCCAGCGCCGAACCCGCACGCCGATCGCCGCGATCTTGTCCTCGTGCACCTGCCCGTCCGGCAGCGGCGGTTTGTCGGGGCGCGGCACCCAGACGCCGACCCGGCCGGCGCGGCGTTCCGCGGTCAGGTTGAACTGTGCCAGGGCGGCGATGATCCACCCCTCCAGCCGATGGACATAGGCGCGCACGTCGCGCCCGCGCCGGTTCAGATCCAGCATCGCATAGACCACCCGCTGGCCGGGCCCGTGATAGGTGTAGCCGCCGCCGCGCGGTGCCGGATAGACCGGAAACCGCCTCGCATCGCGCAGATCGGCCGTCTCTGCACTGGTGCCGCCGGTGTAAAGCGGCGGATGTTCCAGCAGCCAGATCAGTTCCGGCGCCTCGCCGGCCAGGATCGCGGCGACGCGAGCGTCCATATGTGCCAGCGCGTCCGGGTAGGGCACCGGGCGGGGCGAAACCCGCCACTCGACGGTGGTGGTTTTCGGCTCAAATCCAGGTGCTTGGCCCATCACGTGTCGTGTTTCCACGTGTTACCCAGATTTGATTGCATCGCCGCCAAGCGCCTGTGCTAAGCTCGGCGCATCAAAAACACAAGGCCGAGGCTGCTGGGGGCCGCTCGGGGGACAGAGTGAAGGTTTGAATCTCATGACAAAGCGTATTGTAACGACTTTCTTGGCGACCGCGATGGTGATCACACCCGTTTCGGGTGCGATGGCTGATGCCGGCGATGTGCTGGGCGGCGTAATCGGCGGCGTGATCGGCGGTGTGATCGTGAACGAAGGCGCGCGTCAGCGCGAATTGCAGCGTCAGCGCCAGCAGCCGCGCGTGGTCGTGCGCCGCAGCGCGCCGGTGGTCAACACCGCGCAGCGCGAACGCAACCGCGAAACCCAGGTCGCGCTGAACTATTTCGGTTTTCCCGCCGGCACGCCCGACGGTGTGCTGGGGCGCAATTCGCGAAGCGCCATTTCTCAGTATCAGGCGCATATGGGGTACGCGGCGACCGGGCAATTGTCTGAGTTTGAGCGCGGTTTCCTCGTCTCATCCTATTACCGCGCGCAATCGAGCCCCGGCCAAGCGGCGCAGGTGATCGCACAGCGGGGGCAGGGGCCGCGCGGTCTGCTGATTGCCTATCGTGACGAGGCTGCGGGGGTGACGCAAACGCCCGTGGTCGTGCAGCCGTCCACCACGACGGTCGTGGTGGCACCGGCGACCGACACGGCAACCGAGACGCCCGCGGTCGAGCCTGTCGCGACCTTGCCCAGTTTTGGGACGGCGACGCAGGAACGGTCGATGGCCAGTTTCTGCAATCAGGTGACGATGCTGACCACCGCCAATGGCGGGGTGACCACCGTGTCCTCGGCCTCCGACCCCGACTTCGTGGGGTCCGAGCAGTTTTGCCTGGCGCGTACCTATGCCATCGCCACCAGCGAGGCGCTGTCCAAGCAGGTGCCCGGCGTGACCATCGCGCAAACCGACGAGCAGTGCGCGGCGTTCGCACCGGTGATGCAGCAATACGTGGCCGCTCTGTCGCTGAAGCCGCGCGATCAGGTGCTGCAGGAAGTCGGACAGTTCGTGCTGAGCACCGGCCAGGCGCCGGCGCAGTTGAAGAGCACCGCGCGGATCTGCCTGGGCTCGGGCTACCGCGCGGACAGTGCCGATGTCGCGATCGGCTCGGGTCTGCTTCTGGTCGCCCTGGGCGAAGCGCCCTATGCCGAGGTGCTGGGACATCATCTGAACGAGGGCTTCGGCGCCACCGCCCGCACCGATCTGGCGCAGCCCTGGTATGAGGCCGCGATCGCCGCGCTGGAGGCCGGCGCGCCCGGCGTCTTCGCCCCCGGCCAGGCGGATCGCCCGCAGCTTCTGCGCGTCGCCGCCGGCCTTGCGCCGGGTGCCGGCGCCGCGGCGGCCTCTGGCGGATCGGTGCTGCCGGCCTTCAACGTGCCCGCAGCCGACTGAACACGCGTATATTGCTCGGGCCCCGGCACCCGCCGGGGCCCTTCACAACCGCAAATCCCTTTGCTATCACCCGCCAACCAATCCAAGCGGTCGTGGCGGAATTGGTAGACGCGCAGCGTTGAGGTCGCTGTGGGGTAACTCCCGTGGAAGTTCGAGTCTTCTCGACCGCACCATAACTTACCCTTAGGCTCTGAATGCCGTCTAACGCCTTGAATGGCAACGCTATTTGGGAGGTTCTAGGTCCTTGATTTCGGACGTATTCGATGCGGTCGGTGAAGGCCAATTTGAGGACTGTCCGGCGCAGGTGGATGTTACCACTTTCCCAGAGTTTCCAGGGGTTTGCGAGGAATGTGAGGATGGGTTCTAGTTTTTCTTCGAAGCTTCCCCTGGGTGCCGCCTGATTTTGCAGTTTTTCAGCTACAACGGACTTCTGGCGTTCGAGTTTGGCGATCTTGTCTTCATAGGCGCGGATGACGGTGGGGCTGGTGGCATCGACAACTCGCATCAGCAATCCGTAAATTTGCCTTTCAGTGTCGGTGATCTGGCGCTTGCCGCTCGCGATGATTTCCTTGCCTTGTGTGACACGCATGTCCCAGGCCTTGCGGAACATGGCGCGGGCCAGGGAAATCAGCCCCTCCGTCGGTTGCAAGGAGCGGATCATCTCGCCGACCTCATCTTCAAGCTTGTCGCGTGGTATAGATTTGCCATAGGCGTCACAGCTCTTGGTCTGGCAGAGGTAATAGGCATACTTCCCGCCGCGTCCAGTGGCCCAGGAAGAGCGCAGGGGAACGCCACAGCCACCACAGGCGACCATGCCGCGCAGGGCGAAGTCATCGCCGATATTGTGGCGCTTGGGGGCCTTGGCGACACCCCGACGGCGGTCTTGTACCTTCTCGAACGTCTCGACGCTGATCAGCGGTTGATGATGGCCTTTGAGCCAGTCGATCTCAAAGCTCTTGGAGCGGATATAGCCGCAATAGATCGGGTTGGTGAGAATGTCGGTCACGCGCTGCTGTGTGATCACACCTGCCTTGTTGCGCGGGAAGTCGGGGAAGCGTTCGAAGAAGGCGCGAACCTCGGCTTGGGTTTGGAAACGACCCGATGCGTATCCTTCGAAAGCTTCGCTGATCATGGCATCGAATGGCGGGTTGGGGACAAGCAGTTTGCCGTGGCTCGCGACGGTCTCGAACCTGTAGCCGATCGGTTGATTGCTGACCCAATAGCCGTTCTCGACGCGGGCGCGCATTTTCTGACGCACCTGACGGCGGTTTTGTTCACGTTCAAGCTCGCCCGTGGCGGCGATGACGATTTCCTGGAACTTGCCCTCGGGCGTATCCTGGAAGTTGAAGTTCAGGCACTCGCGCACTGCACCGCGCCGATCCATCTCGTGTTTCAGCTTGATGTGGAACTCCACATCGCGGGCATATCGCTTGAGGTCATCAAACACGACGACAAAGCGCTCATCCGGCTGAGCATCCAGGAAACTGAGCAAAGCCTGCATGCCGGGGCGCTTCATGAAGTTGCCGCCCCCGGTGAAGGTATCGGGGAAGACAGCGGCCACTTCATAGCCTTTGAGATCGGCATATTGGCGGCAACGGGCCTCTTGGGATTCCAACCCATGGCCGTCCGTCTGCTGGGCCTTGGAGGAGACGCGGCAATAGATCACCGCCTTGGTGGGCTGAACTGTCATGCGGCGTCTCCTTTCTCCTGGTGGTCCGAGCTTACTATAGCGCGCTGAAGCGCGGCGTTGAGATCAATAGCTTCTCCACAGCTTTCTTGGGGCGTACCCACCTCAAAGCCCAGATCAACAAAGGCCAGCACGATCTGCCACATGGTCTCGATGAAGGCGCGCTTCTGGTCCTCGCTGAGATCACTCTCGGCGAGGTGCGGCAGGAACTCCTGCCAGTCAAAGGCAACCTTGGGCGGCGGCATGTTCATTTGGGGTATTTCGTCTGTCATTTCTATCCTTTCGTCGCGGTCTCCTTTTTGGACCAAAAAGGGAACATTATAGGCATAAACTCCTACTATGGTCTAGGAATTTCTTCACATTTACAGAATGTTACACCTGTCTTTGGTAGCCGCCTGTCTGCTTGAGGTCTGGGTTCTGCGGCCCTTGATCACGGGCCGAGAAGGTCTCCGCCTCGTGAGCCTTTGCGGTTTCATAGAAGTCGCGGCCTTCAACCTCGCGATAAGCCTCCGCCACGGCCCGCTTGGCCGCTGCCTGGGTCACACGCAGCTCTTCGGCGATGGCTTCGGATTGCTGATCAAAGGCGAGGTAGAAGCGCGCGCCCTCATCCCGGATCGCCGCCATCACCTTACGGACTGCGCGGTGCGGTTAAAGGATGGCGTGGCTTGCGCCTCGGGGTGATGCTTGGTGAGCAGCGCGTCGATGTCGCGGTGGCGAGCCTCGGTGATTTTCTGCCGGTCGCGCAGATGGCCTTGCTGCACCAGCCGATGGGCGGCCTCGGTGACCTTGTTGTCTGTCGCCCCTGCGCCCAGCGGGGCCAGTTGGGGCAGATCAAACCGCGCTGTGTCGTCATAGATGGCGGCGCGCATCGCCTCGACCCGAGCGTCATAGGTCTCGTGATAAAGCCGCTCCAGCGTCTCGGCGCGGGCGCTATGGGCATCGACCACCTCCCGCAGTTCCTGCGCCGCCTCAGGGGTGCGCAGCATGCGCGCCGCATGGGCATAGGTGGCCTCATGGAAGGTCTCGCGCAGGGCGGCTTCGATATCGAAGCTTTTGTCCACTGGTTTTTCGAACATGGGTCGCCTCAAAGTTGCTGGGATGCGGGTGGATTTGGTAAGATGTTGATATGGTTGTGTTTCAGGACATCGAAAACGTGCAGGAATGGCTGGAGTCACTGGATTGGGTGGCCTTCTGGGACGCGATTGCGCCCTATAACCTGCCACTGCAAAGCCGTGAGGTGAGCGAAGCGCTTGTCGCATCCGGGCAAATGGATCAGGGGCAGCTTCTGGGCGGATTGAAGATTCTGGCCGAGGTGGAGATCACCTCGCGATTTGGCCTGACTTATCGCAGCACTTTGCCGCTGGCGGCTGAGACCCTTGCCTCTATTCATTGACCCGATCCTCCATGGAAGAACCGGACCCAGGGACACCGGCCCGCTTGGGCGGGCGCGATCACGCTGCCGTGCCAGCCGATATAGCGGCAGGTCAGGTAATGCCTGGGCAGTCTCGGGTCGGAGCGGCTGCCGCCGGTGAAGGTATATTCATAAACCAGATGCGGCGTACCCCAGTGGGTGTAGACGCCATAGAGGCCCAGCGGCACGGCCAGCCAGAGAAAGAGCGCGGCGACCTTCATGACGCGCCTCCCCCGTTTGCCTCGGGCGGCAAGGGCAGGATCAGCTTGGGCAGATAAGGCAGCTTGCCGCGTTCGACTTCATTGGTGCCTGCCAATTCATGGTAAGGGCCAATGTTGTTCTGGCTGATCTTATCCAGAACAAAGAAGCCGATGCCCCGGACATGGACCAGCATCTGATGGGAGGGTAGAGCAAGCAATTGCGCCGGGCTCATGATGCGCTGCTTGACCAAGCTGAGATTGCTCTGCAGGCGGTGGCTGGTGTTATCCGCGCCGAGATTTTCCTGCACCGCCAGTTCTTCGCCCATCATTTCCAAGACGCGCTTGGCCTCCGCGAGGCCGGTGATCGACATCCAGATTTTGGTGACAGCGTTCTCGTCGATGATATCGTCCGCTTCTTCACCGAACTTCTTTTTGATCGCCACGCGCGATTGGGCCACATTATGGGCTTCCCCGCCTGGCCCACGGATCGTGGTCAGGGCATCAACATAGGCCTGCAGGGGCGCGTTGGTGACTTCTTCGCCGATGAAGGTCACGGGACCAACTTCCGAGTAGAGGCAATCCAGGAAGCAGTTGATCAGCAAGGAGTAGTAAGTGCCGAGCCGTCGCACATTGCGCTGCGTCCCGCAGAGGAACACCACGGCGCGCTGGCGCACCAGATCGGCAGGGGACACATCTGCGCCTGCCCCGGCGTGGGACAGCCGTGTGCCCGCCTGCCTCCTGCTCTTTGATGATCTGAATGATCTGCTCGTCGCTGAATCTCGGCTTCATTCTCAGTCCTCTCAGTTGTGAGGACTCTACCATTCCGTGGAGGAGATTCAGGGGTTCAGGTCAGAACCGCCGAACGGGCCCCGCGCCGAAGACTTCGGCCATGCGATCGAGAAGTTTGTCCCGCGTGATGATCCCGCGGGCGGCGCCCAGAAAGACAACCGGCAGGGCCGAGACGAGGATGACCGTCCTGACGGTCGCGTCAGAGCCGCCCAATACTATCATCGCCAGGACGATCCAGGCGATGCGCGGCACGCCCATAAGCACGGTTATGAGTGGTGTCACCAGGCGCAGCGTTGCCGGCGAGTAGCCCGCCGCCACGCCGAGCGCTATGCCCCCGCCCCGGCCACCAGAAGAAAACCTGTGACCGCGCGTTGCAGCGTCAGTGCCGCGATCTGCCATGCCGCGGGATCTACGGCCAGCGCCGAAACCGCCCGCATCTGGTCGATCGGCGAGGTCAGGATGAAAGGGCCGTAGGCTTCGTGCCCCGCCTGCCAAGCCGCAAAGAGAAGCGACACCGCCGCAGGGCCGGCCCAGCCCGACCACAGGAATGCCCCTATGTGGCCGATGTGATTTGCAAACGATGAGAGTGTGCGCTGAAACATGACCGCGCCTGCGTGAGAATGGGGGGTAGGCTGGCGCGAGGGCCTTCCGCGTGGAGTGTCACAGATAGAAGGCGTCGTCGGGCATCGCGCCCCCGATACGGGCAAGGTCGTCGCCCGCCATCGCCGCCAGCATCCGCTCGATATCCGTCCGTGCCTCGGCCGCCGGACGGGCGAAGAGGTTAGAGTTCGGAACAGAGGCCGCCAGAAGCGCTGCGGGTATGCCCACAGGCTCCGTGGCATGGACCGCGGCGGCGTCGGGGTTGGCCAGGACATCCGCCGTCGCCTTTTCCAGCGCCGTCAGAAGCACCGGGACGGCGTCACCGCTTTCCTCAAGGAACGCCTGTGTCAGCGCGAGCCCGGCCTGCGGAAGCACCGGCGCGGCGCCGGTCATCTGGCCCCAGGCCTCCTGCACGCTGATCCCGCGCCGCATCTCCTTGCCTGCCTGCCGTCCGCGCAGGACGGCCGCCATGGTCGGGGGTTCCGCGGTCAGTGCGACATCGACGCGCCCCGCCAGCATCATCTGCATCGCCTCTTTGGGCGATCCTGCATAGGTGATCTGAAAGTCGTTTTCGCTCATGCTGTGGGAGTCGCGCAGTTGCCCGAAGATGATCTCTGGCGTGTCGCCCCGAAACGGCACCGCGATATGGCGCCCGGCAAGGTCCGGCATCGTTGTGATGTCGGGATCCTCGGCAACGATGTAGAGAAGCCCATCGGTCATCGCGTTGGCGAGCCTGATCGGAAAACCGCGATTGTAGAGGTTCGCCGCCGCCTGGATCGGCACGACCGACAACAGGATTTCGCCGGAGGTCAGCCCGGCGCGCAACTGGTCTGGATTGCGCCACGCGGTGAAACCTGTCTCACCCGCGATGTCTGACAGCATGCCGGTGGCCTCCGCGTGGGCCGATGTGATCGACGGACCTGCGGGCGGTCCATAGATCGCCAGCCGGGCGATCGGCCCGGCGGCGACGCTGCGCGGCAGAGCCAGCGCACCGCTGAGAAGAGCAAGCGTGGATCAGTGGTTGAAGGTCGTCATTGCAGTTGCTCCTGGATGCCGGGAACCGGCGTTTCGTCGTCGAGAAGGACAAGCTGGATCTGAACCGGGCCGCGCCGAGCCGCGACCCAGTGCATGTCACCGGCCCGCACGGCGAGGATGCTGCCAGGACCGTAGGTACGCTCGGCACCTTCGTTGACTTCATCACCGTCGCCCCAAGACATCTCGCCCGAAAGGACCGTCAGCATGCGCAGGCCGCTCTCCGTCGCGTGGGGCGGGACCACATCGCCCGCGTCGAGCGAAAGCAGCAGCATGGCCGGCGCCCCGTCCGCCGTCAGTGCAAGCGGGGTGAGTTCCGCGACGTCATAGACGGGGCGCGTGGGGAGGGCTCCGATATCAAGCAGCACGGTTTCCGCCGTGGCGATGGCAGGTGTCGCGATCATCAGTGAAAAAAGAAAGCGTTTCATTGAATCTCTCCAGAGTGAGTTGCGCCATGCCGGCGCGTTGGTCTGGCTGGAACGCAGTCTTCGTCTGGCTCTTGAGGGTCTTTGCCGGTGCCCGGGCGGCTGAGTACGTAGGCGCTTGCAAAAAGAAGGCAGGTCGCTTGAAGGGTCAGGGTGGTGCCCAACACGCCGGCTGTCGCGCTCGCGACGAGTGCCGCGGCCATCATCAAATGCGCGATGAGCTTGTGGCGTCGCGCAATGGCGCGGTGCGCGCGCCAGTCGGCGATGATCGGGCCGAAAACTCGATGCCGCTCCAACAGGCGCGCGAGCGGGGGCGATCCGTGCGCTAAGCAGAACGCAGCGAGAATGACGAAAGGCGTCGTTGGCAGCAGTGGCAGCACCGCACCGACCGCTCCCATGCCCAGCGCAACGAGGCCGAAGCCGGTCCAGGCAAGTCTTACGAGCTGGACAGGGCGGCTTGGATTCATGGCGGCGTTTCCGATCATGACCGTCGCTTCGATTGCGTACTCTGGACCCTGAATAGAGCGTCCGCGCTCGCCGCGCATTGATCCTGATCAAAATACTCAGATATATTTTCCGCAAGCTTCCGGCGCCGCACGCCCCGGCGGGCAGATGCGGGCACTCGACAACCGTGCTGCGGTAAGAGACGCGAAAGGATGCTTGGACACTGCGCGACGTGGACAGGCTCTCCGCCTGGTCACGGCATTGACGGGTTCGTCGTCACAAATGTCACGGAAGCATTGGCGTCTTTGCACCAATCGCTTCCGCCAGACCTACGCCTGTTCCCACGGCTGACCGAGTTTCCTGCGGTGCTAGATGTCCAATGTGTGGTCCCGCTCCCATCGCGAAAAGTGCGAGGCGTAGGAGTTCCACTCTTGGTGCTTCATCTTCAGATAAGCGGCGCTGAATTCCTCGCCCATAGCCGCCTTGAGGCGCTTGTTTTTATCGTACTCGCGCAGCGCGTCCAGCAGGTTCAGCGGCAGCTTTGGTGCGCCGCGGACCTTGTGGCCTTCGGCATACATGTCGATGTCATGCCGCTTTCCCGGATCTGCTTCGGTCCGCAAACCATCCAGCCCGGCGGCGATGATCACGGCTTGCAGCAGGTAAGGGTTGGCCGCGCCGTCCGGCAGCCGCAGCTCGAACCGGCCGGGGCCGGGGACGCGGACCATGTGGGTGCGGTTGTTGCCGGTCCAGGTGACGGTGTTCGGCGCCCAGGTCGCGCCAGAGACCGTGCGCGGCGCGTTGATGCGCTTGTAGCTGTTGACCGTGGGGTTGGTGATCGCGGCGAGCGCACTGGCATGCGTCATGATCCCGCCGAGGAAGTGCTTGCCGCGCTCGGATAGGCCAACCTCGCCCATGGGGCCGTCGCCCTTGCCCGCAAAGACATTGGTCTTGGCCTTGTCGCCCGGTGCGTCCCAGACCGAGACATGGACGTGGCAGCCATTGCCGGTCAGCCCCTCGATCGGTTTGGGCATGAAGGTGGCGCGGAAGCCGTGCTTTTCCGCCACCGACTTAGTCATGAATTTGAAAAACGAGTGCTTGTCGGCGGTGCGCAGGGCGTCGTCGAACTCCCAGTTCATCTCGAACTGGCCGTTCGCGTCCTCATGGTCGTTCTGGTAGGGGCCCCAACCGAGTTCGAGCATGTAATCGCAGATCTCACGCACCACGTCGTAGCGACGCATGACGGCCTGCTGGTCATAGCAGGGCTTTTCAGCAGTATCGAACGGGTCTGAGATCTGGTTGCCCTCGGGCGTCAGCAGGAAGTATTCGGCCTCCACCCCGGTCTTGACGTGCAGCCCCTCGGTCGTAGCGGTGTCGATCTGGGTCCGCAATACGTTGCGCGGGGCCTGGGCGACGTCGTCGCCCTCCATCACGCAATTGGCGGCGACCCAGGCGACCTCGGGCTTCCAGGGCAGTTGGATGACCGAGGACGGGTCGGGCACGGCCAGCATGTCGGGATGGGCGGGCGTCATGTCGAGCCAGGTGGCGAAACCGGCAAAGCCTGCGCCTTCCACCTGCATGTCGGCGATGGCCTGCGCCGGGACCAGCTTGGCACGTTGGCCGCCGAACAGGTCCGTGAACGAGATCATGAAGTACTTGACGCCGTTGTCCTTGGCGAATTTGGCCAGATCGGTGGTCATGTGTCGGTCCCCTGTTCGTGGTGGTGCTTTGCGGGTGTCAGTACGACGTTCCCGGCTTGCCCGGATACCAATCCGTCCCGGCCAGCGGGATTTTCGCCATGGCCGCGGCCTCAAGCGTCACCGCGCAAAGATCCTCTGGTTCCAGATTGTGCAGATGGCTTTTGCCGCAGGCGCGCGCGATGGTCTGCGCCTCCAGCGTCATGACCTTCAGGTAGTTGTTCAGCCTGCGCCCGCCTTCGACGGGGTCAAGGCGCGCCATCAACTCCGGGTCCTGCGTGGTGATGCCAGCAGGGTCGTTGCCCTGGTGCCAGTCGTCATAAGCGCCTGCCGTGGTCCCGAGCGCGTTGTACTCGGCCTCCCATTTCGGGTCGTTGTCGCCGAGTGCGATCAACGCCGCCGTGCCGATGGCCACCGCGTCAGCTCCAAGCGCCATGCATTTGGCCACATCCGCGCCCGTGCGGATGCCGCCCGAGACGACCAGTTGCACCTCGCGGTGCATGTCCAGGTCTTGAAGCGCGCGGACGGCTTCACGGATGCAGGCCAGAATGGGTTGGCCGACATGTTCGATGAACACATCCTGCGTCGCCGCCGTGCCGCCCTGCATGCCGTCTAGCACGACGACATCGGCGCCCGCTTTCACGGCGAGGGTGGTGTCGAAATAGGGCCGCGACCCGCCGACCTTGATATAGATCGGGACCTTCCAGCCGGTGATCTCTCGTAGCTCCAGGATCTTGATCTCCAGATCGTCCGGCCCGGTCCAATCCGGGTGCCGACAGGCGGAGCGTTGGTCGATGCCCTTGGGCAGGTTGCGCATCCCGGCCACGCGGTCGGTGATCTTCTGGCCAAGCAACATGCCGCCGCCGCCGGGTTTGGCGCCCTGGCCAACGACCACTTCGATGGCGTCCGCTTTGCGCAAATCGTCGGGGTTCATGCCGTAGCGTGAGGGCAGATACTGGTAGACCAGCTTGTTGGAATGCCCGCGTTCTTCTTGGGTCATGCCGCCATCGCCGGTGGTCGTCGATGTGCCCGCAAGGGTCGCGCCGCGCCCCAGAGCCTCCTTCGCTGGGCCAGACAGCGCACCGAAGGACATGCCCGCGATCGTGATCGGGGTGGCCAGTTCGATGGGGTTCGCGGCGAACCGCGTGCCGAGCGTGACGTTGGTGTCACACCGTTCGCGGTACCCTTCAAGCGGGTAGCGCGATATGGACGCGCCCAGAAACAGCAGGTCGTCGAAATGAGGCACCTTCCGTTTCGCGCCGCCGCCACGGATATCGTAGACGCCGGTTGCCGCTGCGCGCCGGATCTCCGCGTTGACCGAAGCCGTGAAGGTCGCGGACTGGATGGGTTCGGTCCGTGGGGGGGCGCTGTTGTCGCTGTCCTTCAACTCGGGTCCCCTTTAGTATGCGTTGTCGATGTCAAAATTGTAGAGCGTACGGGCCGACCCATAGCGCTTGAACTCCTCGGGTTTGGCGTCGCAGCCGCCACGCTCCAGCAGGTCGGCGAGCAGGGCCAGATGTTCGGGCCGCATTTCCTTTTTGATGCAATCGGCGCCCAGGGATTTGACCGAACCGCGCACAAACAGCCGCGCCTCGTAGATCGAGTCGCCTAAGGCGTCGCCCGCATCGCCGCAGACCACCAGATTGCCCGATTGCGCCATGAAGGCCGACATATGCCCGACATTGCCATGAACGATGATGTCGATTCCCTTCATCGAAATCCCGCAGCGGGACGAGGCGTTGCCCTTGATCACAAGCGTGCCGCCATTGCCGGTGGCGCCGGCGTATTGCGAGGCATCGCCCTCGATCACCACAAGGCCGGACATCATGTTTTCCGCCACGCCCGGCCCGGCGGAGCCGTGGACGTTCACCGTCGCCCGCTTGTTCATGCCTGCGCAATAGTAGCCGGTGGAGCCTTTGACATTCACTTCGATCGGTGCGTCCAGACCCACGGCGATGGCATGGCTGCCCTTGGGGTTCAGGATTTCCCACCGGGTCTGGTTCGTCGTCTCCGCCTGGGCGTGAAGCGTGGCGTTGAGGGCGCGCAGGCCGTCGGCCTCCAGATCGAAACTCTGCATGGCCTTATCCTCTTTGCGCTATCGCTTCGCCGCTTGAGCGCGGTTTATTTTTCGCGCTATCGCTTGGCTGCTTGAGCGCATGTCAGTGGGTCCAGAAATAGACTGTGGCGGGCTCGGGCTCCCAAACCCGGGCGGTGTCGATGCCGGGCAGGCCGACGAGGGCGCGGTACTCGGAGCCGAAGGCAACATACTGATCGGTTTCCGCCATAACGGCTGGCTTGCAGGCGATGGGGTCGCGGACGACGCCGAAGCCATCTCCGGTTCCCACGACGAAAGTGAAGAACCCGTCGAGATCGTCGAGCGCGCTTTCCAGGGCCTCGCCGAGGGTCGCGCCGTTTTCCAGTCTCCAGGTCAGATAGGCGGCGGCGACCTCGCTGTCGTTCTCGGTCTCGATATGCACGCCCGCGCGGCGTAAGCGGCGGCGCAGGGAGTTATGATTGGACAGCGAGCCATTGTGCACAAGGCATTGATCCGCCCCGGTGTTAAAGGGGTGCGCGCCCATGGTCGTGACCGCGCTTTCGGTGGCCATGCGGGTGTGCCCGATGCCGTGGGTGCCCGACATCTTGGCGATCTCGAACCGCGCGGCGACGTCTTTGGGGAGGCCCACTTCCTTATAGATTTCGATGCTGTCGCCCGTGCTCATGACGCGGATATCGGGGTTCAGGTCCTTCAAAGCGGTGCGCGCATCGGCGACCCGGTCGGCGGGCAGGTCGAGCACGGCATGCGTGTCCTTGCGGGCCAAAGCGACCGACGTGCCAAGCCGGTTGGACAGCGCATCGGCCAAACCGTCATAGGCGATGCCTGCGTCATCATGCTGAACCGTCAGCTTCGCGTGCCCGGCCGTGCCGTCGCTGTAGATCGCGATCCCGGCGCTGTCGGGGCCACGGTCGGTCATGGTGGTCAGCATATCAGTCAAGAAACCACCCAAGGCGGGTTGCAGCGATTTGTCTTTCAGAAATAGTCCGACGATCCCGCACATGGGCTGCCGCGCCTTTCACCCACCCTGACCCGATGGACGCTAGCATTGACGCACGAGCGCCTCAACTACTGGGAATGTTTTTTTCATCATGTGCAAATGCGCCTTGGTCCCTTCTTTAGGGTCTTGCCGCGTATGAGATGATGGACAGAAAGCGCGCCGGCAGGCCCACAAGCGTTTCCGGGCCATGGGGGGCGTCCGCGTCAAAAAACAACGTATCGCCGGGCTTCAATGTGTAGATGTCGTTGCCGTGGCGGTACTCTACTTCGCCTTCCAGCATATAGATCGTCTCGATCCCGCCGTGCTGGAACGTCTTGAAGACGTCCGATTCAGATGTCAGTTCAATCAGGTAGGGTTCGACGATCACCCCGCTGGCATTGCTGCCGATATGCCCGAGCAAAGTGTAGTTATGCCCCGCCCGCGTGCCAGCCCGTTCCGTTTCGACACCGTCCCCGGCAGGGGTATGGACGGCTTCCCGCCGCTCTTCGTATTGCGAGAAGAAGGCCGTCAGCGGAACAGACAGCGCATTCGCCAATGTCTGCAACGTCGTCAAAGATGGTGAAGTGTTTCCGTTTTCGATCTTAGACAGCATTCCAATGGACAGATCGGTAAGGGCGGATAGTTCCGCGACCGTAATGTTGCGTTGTCGGCGAAAGGTCCGGACTTCGCGGCCAATGGCCACCTCAAGGACCTTTTCCCGCGTGTCGGCAAGCTTGTGAGGATCCTGCGCAAGACCTGAGACCATGTCCAACCCCGCAACGATGTGGAACGCTTCGCGTGTCTAGGCACTTTGTGGTCCACGCGCCAGAGCACCGCATGCGTGGCATGGGTCGCGTGAAGGGGGGCGCATGCCCGGTGCGGACATGGCGTCAAAAAATTGACACACGATCAACGATGTGAATTCCTGATCAATGGTAGGGCGCCTTCGGGGCCTGGCACGGGAAAATGCCGTCAGAGCAGATCCCTTGCCCGGTCAGGCGTGTCTGTCCGATGTCGTGGCGACGGGAGAGCGAGTAATGGCATTTTACGACGGAATCTTCGACGCATTGGGCCTGCGGAGTTGGTGCGACCAAGGCGAAGGGGAGGGCGTGCTGTCGATGGCCGAACTTCTGGCCCGCACCAATCAGACGGAGGCCGATACCAGCGGCTTTCCCTTTCCGTCGCTCGACAATCTGGCCGATGCCTGCCCAGCCATCATTCAGACCCGTGACCTGACAACAGGTCTGGAAAACGGGTTTCTCGCCATCAAGGACACGATGAAAATCGTGCTCGACCCGATCACGCAACCGCTCAGTTGGATGTTGGACGGGGCGCTGGTGTTGTTCACGACGCTGCCGTGGTGGATGATGATCCCCGTTCTGGTCGCCCTGACCTGGTGGGCCTCGCGATCCCGGACGGTCACGGCCCTGGTCGCGTTTACGTTTCTGTTCCTCGCCTTCATCGACCATTACACATTCGCGATCCAGACTTTATCCATCGTGGCGGTCTGTACCTTTATCAGCGTTCTGTTCGGCGTGCCGATCGGTATTGCGATGTCGAAGAAAGACAGGCTTCAACGGGCATTGCTACCGTTGTTGGACCTGTTGCAGACATTGCCGTCCTTTGTTTACCTCATCCCGCTGATATTTCTTTTTAGCGTCACGGAATCAAAGCTGTACGGCATTGCGATCATACTTTACGCCATCGTGCCGATCATCCGGCTGACCGACCTGGGTATCCGCCTGGTCGATCGTGATGTCGTCGAGGCCGCCGATGCGTTCGGCATGACCGGGCGGCAGAAGCTGGTAAAGGTCGAATTGCCGCTGGCCTTGCCGAACATCATGGCCGGGCTGAATCAAACCATCATGATGAGCCTTGCGATGGTCGTCATCGCGTCGCTCGTCTCGGCGCCGGGTCTGGGTGTTCTGGTCCTGCGCGGCATTCGCAATCTTGAACTCGGTGTCGGCCTTGTGGCGGGTCTTGGCATCGTCTTGCTGGCGGTCATTCTGGACCGCGTGTCGAAAGCGGCGTTGAACCGGGTCAACACCGGACAATCCGCGGGGGGGCACTGAGCCATGGCAAAGGACATCAAGATTGCCGTGCGCGGCCTGCACAAGATTTTCGGCGCGCGCCCTCAGGCGATGATGACGCATGTAAACAACGGCGTCGGAAAGGCCGATCTGCTGGAACATCATGGCCACGTCCTGGGATTGCAGGACATCAACGTTGAAATGCGCGCCGGCGAAACCACGGTCATCATGGGCCTGTCGGGATCCGGGAAATCCACATTGATCCGGCATTTGAACCGTCTGATCGAGCCGACCGTGGGTGAAATCGCGGTGGATGGCGAAGACGTCATGAAGCTGGGTCCCGCCGCAGTGCGTGAGCTGCGGCGCAAGACCATGTCGATGGTATTTCAGAAATTCGCGCTATTGCCGCATGAGACGGTCTTGGCAAACACGATGCTGGCGCCGGCCATCGGCGGAACCGACCGCGACAAGGCGCGCAAGGATGCGGAGTACTGGCTGGACCGGGTCGGGTTGGGCGGGCAGGGCGTCCAGTACCCGAGCCAGCTGTCCGGCGGGATGCAGCAGCGGGTGGGTATTGCCCGCGCGCTGACAGCCAACACAGAGGTCATGCTGATGGATGAGGCGTATTCCGCGCTCGACCCACTGATCCGCACGGACATGCAGGATCTGCTGTTGGACCTTCAGCGGGAGTTGCACAAGACCGTCGTCTTCATCACCCATGATTTGGACGAGTCGCTGAAGCTGGCGGACCATCTCGTCATTCTGAAGGATGGCGCCGTCGTGCAACAGGGCGAGCCACAGGAGATTTTGCTCAACCCCGCAGATCCCTACATCGAAGACTTCGTGTCCGATATCAACCGCGCACGGGTTTTGCGGGTGCGGTCGATCATGTCGCCGCGCGGCAGTGTCACCGGCGAATTTCTGGGCGAGGTCGATGAGAACGACAACCTGGAAACCCTGATCGCGCGGTCGGGCGGGGACACGACGAAGAACTTCAAGGTTCTGCGCGATGGAGCGGTGGTCGGCGATCTGGAGATGACCAATCTGGTTAAGGCCCTGGTTCCGCGGGTGTCGTCAACGGCCGAAATGGGGGAGCGGGT
Organism: Pseudomonadota bacterium; assembly: GCA_039180525.1. Classification (GTDB taxonomy): domain Bacteria; phylum Pseudomonadota; class Alphaproteobacteria; order Rhodobacterales; family Rhodobacteraceae; genus Halovulum. The sequence continues at coordinate 60,406 of JBCDDF010000002.1, read as the reverse complement.
TCTCTAGGGTCCTGACCCTAATGCCGGATGTTCGATCAAAGGCTGGGCGCTCCCAGGCCTTTGATCGGTCACATGTTTGGCGGGGTCCTACCGCATGCCGGGGTCATAGCGCGACGATACCGCCACCGACAAAAGCGTCGCGGGCGTCTCGACCAGTTCTGCCGGGCCATGGGGCGCCATCGCGTCGAAAATCAGCGTGTCGCCGGGGTGGAGTGGGAAGTGGCGTTCGCCGTGGCGATAAATGACGTGACCGGACATCATGTAGATGAACTTGTAGCCTTCTTCCTGAAACACCCAGTGCGGCTCCGCATCGTTATCATAGGTCACGAAGAAAGGCTCTATTGCGATGGATTGGCCGGTGTTGTGGCCAAGCATCTCATAGACATGGCCGGCGCGGGTGCCGCGTTTGTCCACCTTCATCCGCTTGTCCGCCGGCACGAACGAGACATAGCGGCTTTTCTCGATACGATGGAAGAACATCGAGATCGGGACGTTGAGCGCATTGGAAATGGCCAGCAGCGTCTGGATCGACGGCGCGACCTTTCCCAGTTCGATCTTTGTCAGCATTCCCGGTGTGATCTGGGATCGTCGGGCAAGGTCGGCGCCGGTCAATCCGCGCTCCTTGCGCCAGAAGCGAACCTCGTTGCCGATCAGGGCGCGGTCGTCGTTCTGACTGTTCCCGTTTGTCGCAGGCGCGGCGGGCGGCCCCGCCTCGGACGGGTGGCCCGGCGCAGGGGGCGGCTGTGTCTCGGTCATGGCACGAGATTAGCGCGCGGGTGCTCGGTCGAAAAGAGGGTCAGCTTACGGCCTCGGCAACCAGTTGCGCCAAATGAAGCGTGCCCTTGTCCCAGTAGGGCGCAAACCGCCCCCCGTCATAGCCGTCTGCACGGCGCCCGATCTGCATCAGGCGGCAAACCTCATCGTCCTCGGCGTTCAGATCGACATAATACCGCGCCCGGTCGTCGAGGTGTTGCTGATAGGCCGGGTCGGTGGCCGCGCCCCCCGCTGCGTAGATATGCAGCTTTACGCGCGTTCTGTCATGCGACAACGGCTTGTAATCCCACAGCAGGAACACCCCCGGATGGAAGCTGATGCAAAGCGCCGGGAAAAGGTGGCCCATGAAGGATGAGTCCTTTGCGCGACCGGTCAGATTTTTCGCGATCGGCAGCTTCTCCGCCTTTAGCATTTCGGCGTCATAGCCCCACCGGCAATAGATCAGGTTCTGGTCGGTCGACATGCCCGTGCGCGCCTCGGCATCCATGATGCGGTTCAGCATCGGGTGAACAGCGAAGACGTGATAGACATCGGACCAATTCTCGATCGTCAGTTTCCAGTTGGAGTCGAAGACACCCTCGACCGTGCGCGCATAGTCGAACTGCGAAATGTCGAAGCCATCCGCCTGCTTCAGAAGTGGCGCCAGATGCATCTCCAGCGGTGGCGCATTGCCGTCCAGATTGACGAAGATCGCGTCATGCCAGGTGTCGGAGCGCACCGGAAACAGGCTTGGACAGTTGGGGTCGCTGTGATCTGCCCGTGCATGCTTGTTCGGCCCGCCGAAATGCGCCCGCGCGCGCAGAGGGCCATCCAATTCGAAAGTCCAGGCGTGGTACTTGCACGCGATGACCCGTGCGGCTTCGCGGTCCTCGGTCACGATTTGCGCCCCGCGATGCGGGCAAACATTGTAGAACACCCGCGCCACCCCGTCCTTGCCCCGCACCAGCAGCAGCGGCTGCGTGGCCACATCGACCATCTTGATATCGCCGGGGTTCGGGATCTCGCTTTGCCGCCCGGCAAAGACCCAGTGGCGGCGAAAGAGGGTCCGGTTCTCAAGATCCAGAAAAGCGGGATCCGTAAAGGCGCGGTTCGGTAATCCCCGCGCCGTCTCGATGGGTTTGGTGATGTTTTCCAAAACGGTTTGGTCGAACAGCTCGATCATGGCGCGGTCTCCTCGGCATGACGAAGCGCATCCAAAGTCCACCGGTTGATATGCCCCGGCACGGGTTCGCGTGCGGACATGTAACGGTTGGCGGTGAAGGTCTGGGGCGAGATATTGGCATGGACGGCCTCCACCGCCTCCTTGTCCTCGACCAATGTGTCTTCCCAGATCTTGGCCCAGCCTTCGACCCGGTCCGGGTCCGCGCCATCTTCGGCCAGAATGTCCCAAAAGACGGTGGTCGTGTCCGGGTCGATGACGCGCATCTGATGGACCAGCATGATGTCGTCCTGCTGGGCGGCAAAGAAGCCGGGAAAGAGGTGGAGGTGCCGGTTCCACGTCACCTGTAGGCGGTTGGCACGGCGCTGAGGCTTGGGCGGGAAATGATAGCTGACGACGCGGTCCGCGATGCGGCAGTCGTAGTCGCCCTGGTCCACCGCGTAGGCGTCGTTGAAGGATGCGCCGTGGACATGTGGGCAGTGGAAGCATTCCAGCGTGTTGTCATACCAGATCTTCCAGTTCGCCTTGGCGGTGCCGTGGTAGCGGCGATGGAACCGGTAGCGGTGGGGGTCGAGATCGAAGCCGCGATCATCGGCGATGGCAGAGAAGTCGGGAAAGTGCTCGACCAGAGGTTTGGCACCGGCGTCGGGCGAAACGAAGATCATTGGGCCCCATGTATCGATGGCCAGCGGTAAAAGGCCGAATTGGGACCTGTCGAAGGCGGCCTCGTGTTCCGAACCCGGCGCGCCCCGCAGGCGCCCGTCGAGCCCGTAGGTCCAGCCATGATACGGGCAACTGAGCGTGCGGTGATTGCCGTTCGATCGACAGACCGGATGCCCCCGATGGCGGCAGACATTGGCCATGGCACGCAGGGTTCCGTCTTGGCCGCGCGCGACGATGACGGGGATCAGACCCGCGTGGCCAAGGATGACATCGCCTGCATCGGGGACGGTCTGCGCCATGCCGATATAGTACCAGGACTTGTCGAAGATCGCGGCCCGTTCGCGGGCGTGCCAAGCCGGATCCGAGTAGCTTCGTACCGGCAGGCCCCAGCCGGCATCGATGGCATCGGACAGAGTGTCCAGGTGTTGCAAGGTCTCGTCCAGGCGCATTCGGTTCCTTTCCGATCAGGGCGCGGCCCCGGCTTCCAGTCCTTCGAGTACCGCTTCTTCGGCGGTCCGGGCGGCGAGCGCATCGCCGATGACGTGAACCGTACCGGGCCACTCTTGCAGGTCGTCCTCAAGATCCGTGACAGGCTGATGGCCTTGCGCCAGGATGACCGTGTCGACGTCTTCGCAGATCACCGGCTCAAAGCTGGCGATGTGCTGGAAGTAGACGCTGTCGTCGTCCACGCCGAACAGACGTGCCATCGGGATCATCTCGACGCCGAGCTTGTGCATCTCACCCAGCCATAGATCGCGCATGTAGCGGGGGATCATCTCACCGGCGACATGGCCGGTGGACACAAGCCGGACCGAGCAGCCGTCTTTGGCCAGTTTCTCGGCCAGGCCAAGACCCACCCAGTCGCAGCGCCAGTCGGCGATGACCACGCGGCCCCCGATATTGGCACCGCCTTCCAGCGCGGCCCAGGCGTCCACAACATGGCCTTCGTCGATGCCGTCGATTTCAGGCCGGAAGCTGGTGGCGCCGGTGGCGATGATGACGGTGTCCGGTGCCTCGGCTTCCACCAGTGCGCGGGTGACGCGGGTGCCGGTGAAGATCTTCGCGCCGGCATTGCGGGCTTCGCGTTCCAGATTGCCGGTTATGCCGCCGAACTCCGCGCGGCGGGGGAGCAATTGGGCGATCTGGGCCTGTCCACCCAGACGCGATTGTGCCTCGTAAAGCGTCACGTCATGGCCCCGCGCGGCGGCAGCGGCAGCGGCTTTCAAGCCTCCGGGGCCGCCGCCCGCGATAAGGATCCTCTTGGGGGTCGTCGCCGGCTCGATCTGACCGAACAGCAGCTCGCGCCCGGTTTCGGGGTGCTGGATGCAAGAGACATGAAAGCCCCGGTGCATCCGGTCGATGCACGCCTGATTGCAGCCGATGCAGACACGGACATCTTCGGTACGGCCCTGCATCAGCTTGTTGGGAAACTCAGGATCTGTGATCAGCGCCCGGGTCATGCCACAGAAATCGGCCTGGCCCGAAGACAGGACCTGCTCTGCCGTGCCCGGGTGGTTGATCCGGCCCACCGCCATGACCGGCATCGAGACACGCGCGCGGATGGCAGCGGCGTAGTCGGCGGTCAGCGCCATATCGGTGCTCATGGGTGGAACGATGTGCACAGCAGATCCGGCCTGGCGTGAAGAACCTGAGGTGATGTTGAGGTAGCTGACGTTGCCGCTGGCCTCCAACCGGTCACAGACGTCCAGCACTTCGTCGGGGGTCAGACCGTCGCTGGCCAGCTCATCGCCCGAGATGCGCACGCCGATGGGCATATCCAGGCCGATTTGGGCGCGGATCTCGGCCAGCACATCGTTCAGGAACCGCATCCGGTTTTTCGGGCTGCCGCCGTAATCATCCCCGCGCTGATTGATCTGCGGGGACAGGAATTGAGCAATCAGATAGCCGTGGCTGGCGGCGACCTCGATCCCGTCGAAACCCGCGGCCTTCATCCGGGCGGCGGCGGTGCCGAATTTGCCGATGAGCTGCTTGATCTTCGTCAGAGGCATCTTGCGGCCAGAGACATGATAACGCTCCGACGTGCCGCCGGAGGGGCCGAGTGCGGCCGCGCGGCGGCCGTCGAGTTCACACATCTGTTCAAGGCCCAGATGAAAGACCTGGCCAAAGATCTTCGCGCCGTGGACGTGGACAGCATCGGCCAATTTGGTGAGCGAGGGGATCACGTGGTCAGTGTCCACGACCAGGTGGCTGTTCGAATAGACACCCGCCTCGTCGATCATCGCGGCTTCGGTGATGATCAGCCCGGCGCCGCCCCGGGCGCGGGCCTCGTGATAGGCGATCAGCGCATCGCTGGCGACACGGTTGGCGGCCATGCGGGTGCCGTGCCCCGTCGAGACCATGCGGTTTCTAAGCCGCACCGGCCCGATGTGGAGTGGTGACAGCAGGATCGGGAAGTGCGGGTGCGCAGTCATGGGCGGGCCGCGGCCATGGTGTGGTGCCGATCGGCCAAACCTTCGATGTCGCAGCGCATCCGACACTCGATTGTCAGCCAGATCGGCTGCGGCGCTTGGCCCTTGCCGACACCCGCAGGCGTGCCCGTGGGGACTATATCGACGGGTTCCAGCGTCACGGGTTCGCCGAGATAGGCGACAGATATAGCGTTGACCTTGGCGGTGTCCGTCGCGCGGATGCGGATCGGGCCGCCCGGGTCGACTTCCCGGTCAGTGCGCATAGCAGTCTTTTGGCTTTCGGCATCGGCGCAACGGTTCGACAGGTCGTGGCGGATGCAATGCGCATCCACGAGACCCGGACGCCGGGTCCCGGCGTCGTCGAACCCCATCAGTTGCATGCGCCTCGCTCCTCCCTCCCGAAGTATTTATTATGGAGAAATAAAATTGACTTTCAGTCAAGTCTCCTTCGCGACGTGTGCGCGATGTTCATGTGTCTTCTTGTTCCGGCGCGCCACGCGAACCTCTGGATTGACATTGAGTAAAATTCAAGAAAGTTTACTAATGCTCAAGCCAGAGGGCGGGCCATGCGCGAGTCCCGATACGATGTATTGTTCGAGCCGGTCCGGATCGGTCCGGTCACAAGTCGCAATCGATTCTATCAGACCCCTCAATGTAACGGTATGGGACGGAATTACCCGAGTTCCATGGCGGCGATGCGCGGCGTCAAAGCCGAGGGCGGTTGGGGTGTCGTCTTCGCGGAACAATGCGATTTCCACTATACGTCCGACAACACCCGCAACGTGCGGCTCTGGGACGAACAAGACATTCCGATCCTGGCGCGCATGACCGATGCGGTTCATGCCCATGGCAGTCTGGCAGGGCTGATGCTGGCCCATAACGGATATGTCACGCCCAACATCATCAGCCGGGAGGTGCCGTTCTCACCTTCGGGCGGCCCGGCGTTCGGGAACTTTCCGACCCATACACGCGCCATCGACAAGGCCGATATCCAGGCGCTGCATCGTTGGACGCGTGCGGCGGCATTGAACGCGGTGCAGGCCGGGTTCGACATCGTGAACATATACGCCGCGCATGATCTGGCGCTGCCGTTCCACTTCATATCGCGCCGTCACAATCGGCGGAGCGACGAATATGGCGGGACGCTGGAAAACCGCGTGCGGCTGCTGCGCGAGTTGATCGAGATCGCCAAGGATGCCATCGGCGACGCCTGCGCCGTGGGCGTTCGGCTTTCGGTCGATGAGTTGATCGGGCCCGCCGGCATCTGCTGCGACGGCGAGGGGCGCGAGGTGGTCGAGATGCTGGCCGACTTGCCGGATATCTGGGACGTGAATGTCGGCTCCTGGCCGCAGGATTCCATCTCGTCGCGCTTCGGCGAGGAGGGGCGGCAAGAGAAATACGTGGATTTCGTGAAGCAGGTGACGACCAAACCCGTGGTGGGTGTGGGCCGCTTTACCTCGCCCGATACGATGGTGGGACAGATCAAACGGGGCGTGCTGGATCTGATCGGCGCCGCACGGCCCTCGATCGCCGATCCGTTCCTGCCGGAGAAAATCCGAACCGGGGCGATGGATGACATACGGGAATGCATCGGCTGCAACATGTGCGTGACCAACAACTACCTCATGGCGCCGATCCGCTGCACTCAGAACCCCACGATGAGTGAGGAATGGCGACGCGGCTGGCACCCGGAGCGTGTCGCGCCGCGCGAGACGGACGACACGGTGCTTATTGTGGGTGCGGGGCCGGCAGGGCTGGAGGCCGCCCGGGTGATGGGTCAGCGCGGCTATGACGTGCTGCTGGCCGAGGCTCGGACGGAACTGGGGGGCCGTGTGACATTGGAGAGCCGCTTGCCCGGTCTGTCGGCCTGGTCGCGGGTGCGCGACTACCGCGTCCAGCAGATCCAGAAGATGACGAATGTGGACGTGTTTCTGGACAGCCGAATGGGGGTCGCGGAGGTGGCCGAGACGGAGTGTTCCCTGGTGGCCGTCGCCACGGGGTCGCATTGGCGCCGCGATGGCGTGGGTCGGCATTTCGTGGCGCCGGTGTCGGTCGCGGAGGGCGCGGTTGTCCTGACGCCCGATGACATCATGGCGGGGACGCACGTCTTGGGCCATGTGGTGATCTGGGACGACGATCATTTCTACATGGCCTCTGTCATGGCCGAGGCGTTGCGCAGGCAGGGCTGCGATGTGACGGTGGTCACGCCGGCCGCGCAGTTCGCGGGATTCACGCAATTCTCGCTTGAAATCAAACACATCCAGAAGCGCATGGCGGAATTGAGTGTCCGCATTCTACCGCTTATGGAGCTGCGCGGCGTTGTCGCGGGCGGTGTGAAGATCGGCGGGATTTATGGGACCGACGCACAAGACATGGCCTGCGATGCGGTCGTGATGGTTGCGGGGCAGGCGCCGAACAACGATCTGTTCCACGCGTTGCGGACGGCAGGCGACGCGCAGCGGATCGTTGCGATCGGCGACTGTGAGGCGCCGGCCACCATCGCGTCCGCCGTCTTTTCGGGCCATAAATTCGCACGCGATCTGGGGCTTGCAGACCCCGATGTGGTGCCATTCCTGCGGGAAGATATTGTGCCGTCGTTCAACACGGTCGGCTGGGGTGGCCCCGCAGTGCGGGATGCCGCGGAATGAGCAGTGCTACACCTCTGGACGGGATCACCGTCGTCGAACTTGGCACCAGCGTGGCGGCGCCTTTTGGGGCGTGGATCTTGGGATGTCTGGGCGCGCGGGTCGTGAAGATCGAAAGCCCCAAGGGCGATGACGCGCGCCAATGGGGGCGCATGTTTCCCGATGGGCGGTCCTCGTTCTTCGAAGCGCTGAACGCCAACAAGGAAAGCATCACGCTGGAGTTGCGGGATGACCAAGATCGGCGCTGGCTGCGGGAGTTCTGTGAGACAAAGGCAGATGTCGTCTTGCAAAACATGCGGCCCGGAAAGGTGGCGGATCTGGGTCTTGATGCGCCGACGCTGACGCTGGCCAATCCTCGGCTGATCTATTTCAACCTCGGTGCTTTCGGCGCGGTTGGACCAAAGGCCACTGCGCCTGGCTACGACCCTCTGATGCAGGCGGCGGGTGGGATCATGTCCGTCACCGGAGAGCCGGGTCGCCCGCCGGTGCGCGTGGGCGTGTCCATCGTCGATATGGGCTCGGGCATGTGGGGCGCGATCGGCATTCTGGCAGCACTCTATAAGCGCACCCAGACAGGGCGGGGCGCGATCGTCGACGGCTCGCTCTACGAGACGGCGGTGACCTGGGTCGCGAACCAGGCCGCGATGGTGCAGGTGGACGGAAAGAACCCTGAGAAGGTCGGCTCCGGCGCGCGCGGCATGGCCCCCTATCAGGCCTACGAGTGTGCGGACGGCTATCTTGTCGTCTCCGCTCCCAATGACCGGTTGTTCGAGAAGCTCTGTCGGGCGCTTGGCCGGGTCGACCTTCTGGAGGAGCCGCGCTTTGCGACCAACCAACTGCGGTATGCAAATCTGGCCGATCTGAACGGGCATCTGATGCCGATCCTTGCCGCGAAACCGCGGGATCACTGGATTGGCACCCTGGAAGAGGCGGGGGTTCCCTGCGCGCCTGTCCGCACGATTACCGAGATGCTCCAGGATGAGCAGACGCAGGCGCTTGGCATCGTGCAATCCCGGCCGGATGCGACACCTAACCTGATTGGCCTCCCACTGAGCTTCGATGGCGAACGCCCAGCGCTACGCTCGATGCCGCCGTCTTTGGGCCAACACACAGCGGAACTGAAGGGAGCCTGATCATGCGCACCGATTTCGAGACCCTGCATGTGAAACGCGTTGAGGATCACATCCTGGTCGTCATGTTCGACCGGCCCGAGGTGCGCAACGCCCGCAACACACAGATGGCGCTGGATCAGATGGAGGTGATGCGGTCGCTCTATGTCGACACCGACGGCATCCGCTGCGTGATCCTGACGGCGCGTGGTGAGAAGGCGTTCAGTGCAGGTGCTGATCTGAAAGAACGCAAGACGATGACCGAGGCCGACTGGCATCGCCAACATGCAATCTTCGAACAGAACGTCATGGCTCTGCGTGATTGCCCGGTACCGGTGATCGCAGCAGTCAACGGCGTGGCCTATGCGGGTGGGCTTGAGAACGCGCTGAACTGCGACTTTATCTATGCCGCTGATCATGCGCGCTTCGCGCTGACCGAGGTAAAGCTTGGGATCATGCCGGGCTGTACCGGGACCCAGACGTTGCATTCAGCGGTGGGCGAGCGGCGTGCGAAAGAGATCATCCTGACCGGGCAGCCGTTCACGGCGCAGCAGGCGTTGGAGTGGGGCCTGGTCAACAAGGTCGTGCCCTATGCCGATCTAATGGACGAAACGCTGGCCACCGCGCGCAAGATCGCGGCCAACGCGCCACTTTCCACGCTACGCGCCAAGCGGGCGATTTCCGCGGCACCGCATATGGACCCCCATACCGGGTTCCAGTTCGAGTTGGAGGCTTACAATCGTCTGATCGGAACCGAGGACCGGGTCGAGGCGATCAACGCGTTCAACGAAAAGCGGCCGCCGATCTTCAAGGGAAAATGACGTGAAGATCAGCCGCATATCCTGCTGGTCTGTGCCGATCCCGCTGCGCGAGCCGTACGTCCTGCGCGGCGGGCGGACGCGGGTCGATGCCTTGGACAGCACGATCATTCGGATCGACACGGATGCGGGCGTTCACGGTTGGGGGGAGGCCTGTCCCTGGGGCAAGCGGTACTTGCCCGCCCACGCCACAGGGATCTGCGCAGGCGTGGCCACAATCGCCCCAGACCTGATCGGTGAATCTCCGCTTGGGTTGGAGCACGTCAGCCGGGTGATGGATGCAGCCCTTCCCGGGCACCTCTATGTGAAGTCGGGACTGGATATCGCGTGCTGGGACATTCTGGGCAAAGTGGCTGGTTTGCCGCTCTGGCAGCTTTTCGGGGGGGCTTCGCCAACCCCCGTTGAGGCGCTTGCCTCTGTGTTGTCCATGGACCCCGATGACATGGCACGCGCGCTTCAGGGCAACAGCGCGCGGGGGATCCGCACGCATTCGGTGAAACTCGGCGATACCGATCCGACCAAGGATATCGACCGCATTCGCGCGGTGGATGCCGCACTGCCGCAGGGGGAGCGGATCACATGGGACGCCAACCGCGGTTGGACACCCGGCACAGCGCTTCAGGTTCTCAATAGCACGGGCACGGCACATTGGGTCGAACAACCCTGCGAAACGATTGAGGAATGCGCCACGGTGGCGGCGCGCGTGCAAAATCCGATCATGCTGGATGAATGTCTTCATAGCTTCGAGGATCATCAGCGCGCCTGGTCCTTGCGGGCCGCACAAGGGGTCAAGATCAAACCGGGGCGCGTCGGTGGGCTGACCCGCGCGCGGCAGGTGCGCGATTACGGTGTCAGCTTGGGATGGCAGATGCATATCGAAGGGCTTGGTGGAGGTGGGCTGGAGCATATGGCCATCCTGCATCTGGCGAGTTCGACGCCAGAAAGCCACCGGCTGGCCAGTTGGCCCGGGGATGACCTCGTGGATGTCGACATCTGTCAGGGCACCGGCGCCCGGACGACCGAGGGTGTCATAACCCCCCACAGCACGCCGGGTCACGGCACTACGCCGGACGAAGACGCACTTGGCGATCCAATCGCGGTCTACACCGCGGAGGCGGCATAGCGATGACAGTAGATATCACCGTGCAGGAAGTCGGGCCGCGCGACGGATTGCAGGCCGCCAAAATCGTGATGCCGACGGATGCCAAGGTCGCTTGGATCAAGGCGCTGGCCGCGGCGGGGATGCCGCAGATCCAGGTCGGCAGCTTCGTGCCGCCCAAGCTGTTGCCGCAACTTGCGGACACGCAGGAGGTGGTTCGGGCCGCGCGCGACATCGGGGGGTTTTCGATCAGCGTGCTGGTCCCGAACCTGCGGGGCGCGCAGAACGCCATCGCGGCGGGGGTGGATCAGATCAACTTCGTGATGTCGGTCTCCGAGCCCCATAACCTCAACAATGTGCGCAAGACGCGCGAGGAGTCTCTCGACGAGTTCGCCGCTATCATCGCGGCCCGGAACGAGACGCCGGGCGCTGACGGGATCCGGGTGTCCGGCGGCCTGGCAACATGCTTCGGCTGCACCATTCAGGGCGCCGTGCCGGAAGCGGATGTGTTCCATTACGCAAGGAAGTTGATGGATCTGGGCGCCGACAAGATCGGGCTGGCGGATACGGTCGGCTACGGAAATCCCGCGCAGGTCAAACGCATCTATTCCGAAGTCGTAGGGTTCGCCGAGGGCACCCCTGTCGGCGCGCATTTCCACGACACGCGCGGGCTCGGCCTCGCCAATTGCTTCGCCGCTTTCGAGGCCGGGGCCAGCACGCTTGATGGCGCACAGGGCGGCTTGGGCGGCTGCCCTTACGCGCCGGACGCGACTGGCAACGTCGTGACGGAAGATCTGGTTTTCATGTTGGAATCCATGGGCGTGCGCACAGGCATCAATATGGACCGCCTGTTGGAGGCCCGTGCCGTCATGGTGTCCCACCTCGGCGATGAACCGACCCACGGCACCTTTGTCAAAGCTGGCCCGCCCAAGGGCTTCACCCCTGCCACGGCAGCGTAAAGGACCTGACACAGATGACCACCGAAGCGACCGAGATCAACGTCGATCTGGGACATGACTACGCCGATATCCGCGACCAGGTGGCCAAGCTGTGCGAGGGCTTTCCGGGTGAATACTGGCAAGGACTGGAAGATGAACCGGTCGCGAGCAGCTATCCCACCGCTTTCATCGATGCGCTGACCGAAGCGGGCTATCTGGCCGCACTGATCCCCGAGGAATACGGCGGCGCGGGTCTGCCTTTGCGTGGTGGCGCGGTAATCCTGGAGACGATCAATTCCTCGGGCGGCGTGGCCTCGGCGGGCCATGCGCAGATGTATACGATGGGCACGATCCTGCGGCACGGCACGGCCGAGCAGAAGGCGAAGTACCTGCCCAAGATCGCCAGTGGCGAGCTGCGGCTGCAGGCCTTCGGCGTGACCGAACCGACCTCGGGCTCGGACACGACGCAGATCAAGACCCGGGCCGAGCGGACCAATGATGGCTATGTCATCAGCGGCCAGAAGGTCTGGACCAGCCGGGCGCTTCATTCCGACCTGATGCTGTTGATCGCGCGGACGACGCCGCTGGATCAGGTGGAGAAGCGGCACCATGGGATTTCCACGTTTCTGATCGACCTGCAGGAGGCCAAAAAGAACGGCTGCACGATCAAGCCGATCGACGCGATGATCAACCACAATACCTGCGAGGTGTTCTTTGACGATGTCCCGATCCCCGCCGATGCGTTGATTGGCGAGGAGGGGAAGGGCTTCCGCTATATCCTTGACGGTATGAACGCCGAACGTTGCCTCACCGCCAGCGAGGGTGTCGGGAACGGACGCTATTTCCTGCGCCGTGCCAGCGAATACGCACAGGAGAGGGTCGTCTTCAATCGGCCCATTGGTCAGAACCAAGGCATCCAGTTCCCCTTGGCCCAAGCCTATGCGGAGCTTGAGGCGGCGGACCTGATGGTGCGCAAGGCCACCGCGATGTTCCAGGCCGGGTTACCGTGCGGGGCGGAGGCGAATATGGCGCGACTTTTATCGGCCGAGGCCGCATGGAAGGCGGCGGAGGCGTGCTTTACCACCTTTGGCGGCTATGCCTTCGCCCGCGAGTACGACATCGAGCGGAAATGGCGTGACGCCCGTTTGGGCCGGATCGCGCCGATTTCGCCCAACTTGATCCTAAGTTTCATTGCCCAGCATGTTCTGGGTCTTCCCAAGTCCTATTAATGTCAGGCGGCGGCGTCACCGGGGACCTTGCGCGCTGGATCGCGCGCGCAGACGACCCCCCGACGCCGTGCGCCAAGCGTGCGGCCGCACAGGCCGTGCTGGATTGGACCGGCGTCACGCTGGCAGCGGGCGCCGATCCCATGATTGCGATCCTCATCTCTGACAAGGACGATGCGGGGCCCGTGCCTGTGGTCGGGACGGGTGCTCGGCAGACCGCTCGGGCGGCGGCGCGGGCGATGGGTGCCGCCTCCCACCTGCTCGACTTTGACGACATCAACAAGCGCATGCGCGGGCATCCGACCGTGGCGATCCTTCCGGCGCTTCTGGCCAGCGCCGAAGAACGCAGCGGTGCGGCGGTGATCGACGCGCTTGTCACGGGAACCGAGGTGGCCTGTATGCTTGGGGAAATACTCGGCGCTGACCATTATGAGCGCGGCTTTCACACGACCGCCACCGTGGGGACGGTCGCGGCGGCTGCCGGGGTCTGCCGGATGCTGGGTGCCGATGTCGAGGCCACATCACGCGCCCTGTCGCTGGCGGCGACCCAGGCATCGGGATTGCGGGCGATGTTCGGCACCATGGCAAAGCCCCTGCATGCGGGGCTCGCGGCGGAGCGCGGGGTGATGGCGGCCCACTGGGCCATGGCCGGGATGACCGCGCCGATGGATGGGATCGAAGCGGCGCAGGGCCTTGGGCCGGTTTTGTCCGACGGTTTCGCACCGCGACCGATCCGGCCTGATCCGACGGCACGCTTTGGGATCGAAGACAACGTCTTCAAGCGCCACGCCGCCTGCTACTACACCCACTCTGCCATCATGGCGGCCACAGAGTTAGCCCGGGACCACGCGATCCCGGTCGACGATGTCGAGAGTGTAGCCGTGGGTTTGCAAGCCAGCCTTCTGTCGGTTTGCGACATCGTGGAACCCAAGACCGGGTTGGAGGCGAAATTCTCCGTCCGCCATCTGGTCGCCATGGCGCTGCTGGGGCGGGATACGACGGACCATCGGGCCTTCACCGATGCGCTGGCGGCTGGCCCAGAGATCGGTGCCCTGCGCCAAAGGATCACGGCGGAGCCGTTTCGGACCGACAACCGGATGCTGGCCCGCTTGCGTATCACGCGGGCGTCGGGTCCCGCTGTCGAAATTGAGCGGGACGTCAGCCAGCCTGCGACGGATCTGGACGCTCAGGAAACCGCGCTCCTGGCGAAGTTCTATCGTCTCGCCACGCCCGCCTTGGGGGCCGCGACACCCAAGATCGCCCAACGCCTGCTCGCCTGCGAGGCGGAGCCATCCATCGCCTCGCTTCTGGACGCCCTAACCCCGGAGGCCACGTGCCCATGACCGATATCCGCGACATCCCCATGGTCATCGACGGCGCACCTTGGCCGGCAGCGGCGGGCGACTGGATCGACAGCACCTATCCTTACACGCGAGAGGTCTGGGCCCGCATCCCGCGCGGGCAGGCCGCCGACGCGCAGGCCGCCGTTGGTGCGGCATCGCGGGCCTTTGAGGATCAGGCCTGGGCCGGGCTGACGCCCTCGGCGCGGGGCAAGCTGCTGTATCGGCTGGCCGATCTGTTCGAGGCCCGGGCCGAGGAGTTCGCCCGGCTGGAGGTCATGGACAACGGCAAGCGGATCACCGAGATGCTGGGCCAGATGCGCCGCGTGCCGGACTGGTATCGCTATTTTGCGGGCCTCGCCGACAAGGTGGAAGGCGCCGTGCTGCCCAACGAAAATCAAGCGGTTCTCAACATCACGCGCCCGGGCCCCTTGGGTGTCGTCGTCTGCATCACACCGTGGAATTCGCCGTTGCTGCTGGCGGCCTATAAGCTGGCGCCTGCCTTAGCGGCAGGGAACACGATCATCTTAAAGCCGTCGGAGTTCACCTCCGCCTCCTCGCTTATCTTCGGGGAGCTATTCGCTGAGGCCGGGTTTCCGCCCGGCGTGGTCAACGTCGTGACAGGCTATGGGAACGAGATCGGGCAGGCCCTGGTCACCGATCCCCGCGTCGCCAAGGTATCCTTCACCGGTGGCAGCGAGGGCGGGCGCGCGGTCTACAAACTCGCCGCTGAGTATTTCCATGAAGTTGCGTTGGAGTTGGGCGGCAAATCCCCGAACATCGTTTTCCCGGACGCCGATTTGGAAAACGCGGCCAACGGCGTGCTTGCGGGTATCTTTGCAGCCTCTGGGCAGACATGTATCGCGGGCTCGCGGCTGTTGGTGCATCGCTCGATCCATGACGAACTGCTGGATCGCATCATCGCAAAGTCGTCGGACATCCGCATGGGCGATCCGCTTGATCCGGCGACCCAGATGGCCCCCGTCGCGACCGAGGCGCAGCACACCAAGATCCTCGACTATATCGAGATTGCCAAGGCCGAGGGCGCGACCTGCGTCTTGGGCGGCAAGGCGGGCGAGGGGCCGGATTGCGGGGACGCCCTGTTCATCGAGCCCACGATCTTCACCGGCGTCACCAACGACATGCGCATCGCCCGCGAAGAGGTCTTCGGTCCCGTCCTCTCGGTGATCTCCTTCGACGACGAAGACGCGGCCATCGCCATCGCCAACGACACTGATTTCGGCCTGGCCGCCGGGCTCTGGACCCAGGATCTGAGCCGCGCGGTTCGCCTGTCCGACCGGCTGCGCGCGGGCACCGTCTGGGTGAACATCTACCGGGCCGTGAGCTATACCTCGCCCTTCGGCGGCATAAAGCAAAGCGGCATCGGGCGCGAAAACGGCATGAAGGCCATCGAGGAATTCATGACGACCAAAAGCATCTGGTTCAACACGGCGCCAACCGTCGCCAACCCCTTCGAGCTGAAATGAGGTCCGCCATGCCCGCCACGCTTCTGGATATCGACGACAAGACGGGCGCGGCCCGGAGCCCCGATCCGTCCATCGTGCGGTCGGGCGATCCGCGCTCGACTCTCTGGAACGGGGTCGATGTCGGGACGGGCACGTTGCTCTGTGGGCAATGGATCGGGCAGCCGGGCGAGATGGAGGTCCGGCCCCGGGTGCATCATGAGATGTTCACCGTGGTCTCGGGGCGGATTGAATTGATCGAAGCCGATGGCACCGTCACACGGGTCGGGCCGGGGCAGGCGGGGTTTATTCCGAAAGGCTGGACGGGTGTTTGGCGTACGGTTGAAGAGACGCGCAAGACCTACATGCTGTTGAAATCCGTGCCCGGCGAGGATGCATGATCACGGTCCTGTCCGACGACGACCTGATCCGGCTGGTGCCCGATATCGGTGTGATGCGGGCAGCGGTCGAAACCGGCTTGCAAGCGCAGGCCGAGGGGCGCGCCTTGGCGGAGCCGACGACGGTCTTCAACCCGGTGCCGGGGCGCGATGACTTGATCGCAGTCATCAAAGGGTCGCTGCCCGACGCGGGTTTGGCTTTGGTGAAGACCGTCGGGGGCTTTCCGGGCAACGCGGACAAGGGGCTGGCAACCAATCCCGGGTGTCTGACGCTTATCGAGACAGAGACGGGGCAGGTTTCCGGGCTGATGCCGGCGGCCCGGATCACAACGGACCGCACGGCCATGGTGACGGCGATTGGCGCGTTGCGGCTGGCGCGGACGGGGGCCTCGGTGCTTGGCTGCATCGGAACGCGGGGCATTTCGGTGCATGCGGTGCGCTATATCTCCCAGAGCCTGCCGCTTAGCGAGGTGCGGCTGCATGGGCGTGATCCCGATATCTGCGCGGAGGCGGCCGGGCGGCTGTCGACGGAACTGGGCATCGCCGTCCGGCCGACGCCCGATTGGGCGACCTGTTTCGATGGCGCTGACATCCTGATCGACGGGGCGGCTTTGCCGTCCGACGCGGCCCTGTTCCCGGCAGAGGCGATCCGACCCGGCGCGGTGATGATCGCATTCGGCGCATACAGCGCATTTCCAACCGACATCATGGACCATCTGGACGGGTTCTTCATGGATCGTTGGGTCGATGATGGGCGTGGTGCGCTTGGGCCTCAGACCGGCGCGGGCACGGTCAGCGAAGATCGGGTCGATGCCTTCATAGGCGATGTGATTGCGGGGCGTCATCCTGGCCGCGGAAGCGACACCGATCGCCTGCTTTTCGTCCATCGCGGCGTCGCAGCCTGTGACCTTGCGCTGGCGCAACGATATCTGGAGGCCGCCCAAACGCGCGGCCTTGGCACGCAAATACCATTCTGACGGGAGGTGACCATGCCACTTATCACCATCAAACTGTTCGAAGGCCGCACTGAGGCACAGAAGAAAGCCGTCGCGTCGGGCTTCATGCGGGTGCTGGAAGAAGAACTGGGCAGCAAGCCGGACCACAACTGGATCATCTTCGAAGATCGGGCGCGCGACGATTGGTTCACCGGCTCTGAAAGCCAGACGGAAATCGACGCGCGACGCAAGCGGGAGGCGGGGCAATGAGCGAAGGCCCCATTGCCGGTTTCGTCACCCCGCCGGGTTGGTACGATCCATCGCCATCGGAATTCGTAAGCCTCTGCGCCGCACCGGTTCGGACACAGCAATCCATGCTCGACGTGCCGGACCTGGATTTCGATGACCTGGCCGCAATCTCCGCAACGGAGCCGGGTGTCGCCCGCTCTGCGCATCTTCTGGGACTGGCGGGGGCCGACGTTGCCGCCTGCATCGGCACACCCTTCACCTGGGCCGGGCTGTCGACCGAGGCCGAGATGCGGGCGCGCATTCGCACCATCGAAGCGGCGGCAGGCTGCCCGTTCATCATGCCGGGGACGGCCATTGTCGACGGGTTGCGCGCGCTCGCCGCCCGGCGGATCGGTGTCTATGCGCCTTACTACATTGAGCCTTGGCAGGCTGCGATGCGGCTCGCGTTCGAGGCTTGCGGGTTTGACGTCGCCGTTGTGACCTCTGCCGACACCCTTGGTCTTGTGTCCGCACGGACGACAATCGCAGACCATGAACAGGCAAGCTCCCCCGACATTGCGCGCGAGGGATTAAGGCGGATCACACAGACGACGTCGGGCCTTGAGGCGCTGGTGATCGCCGGGGCAGGGGTGCGCACCGTCGATCTGACGCCGGAGGCTGAGGCGGAACTGGATATGCCGGTTGTCTCCTCGGACACCGCAACTCATTGGGCGATGGCGCGCAGCCTTTCGGTGCCGCTTCGCCCGGGCGTTATCGGTCGGCTGGGCGTGGCCTCATAACACCTCGCGCCCCCCAGGCACGCGGGCGATCGTGCCCTCGGTCTGGGCCCGGTTCACCTCGGGCGTGTTGGCGGCATGGTGCTGCTCAAGCCGCAAACCCTGGGATCGCGGTCTAAGGGCGCCGGCCTCGGCCAGCCCGTCCCAGCGGGCCTTGGTGTGCCGCTTCTTGATCACATGATGGCTCTGGCAGGTGTCGTAGAAGCGCGGCGTAATGGCGTGTTCGACTTCGATGTAGCCCGCCGCCACCGCGTCTGCCCAAAGCGCCTCCCCGGCCATTGTGCGCACCAGCACAGCGTTGGTGCCCTTGTCGGTCTTCGCAAGCTCCCAATCCGGCTCGTCGTTGACCCACTGATCCCCCGCCGCGATGTCGGCCCCTTCGCCGGGGCCATCCGGGCACAGCTTGCAGCGGAACGGCAGTTGCCAGGAGCTTTCCTCGACGCCGCCATAGGGCTCGTACATGACGGCGGTGCCAGACCGGCCGTCTTTGGTGGTGAACTCGGTGTCCCCCGGGCAGCCGTCGCCGCGATACTTGAAGCTGGCCAGTTCGTCCCGGGTCACGTCCCGGCTGGCCAGGAACCCATCCAATTGCGGCGGTGGGACAATGCCGCCGCAGACCGGTGTCAGGAAATATTTTATCCGCGCGTTCACGCGATCATCGTGGTTGGCGTAGTTTCGCAGAGCCGAGATGTCGCAAGGCTTGCCGATAAAGGCGAAGGGTTCGCCCAGGTCGAGATGGGTCAGAATGTCGTTCAGCGGCGCGGCGGGACCGTAGACCGATCCGGTGCCGATATCGACATCCGCTGCCGTGCGGCTGACATGGGCAATGCCGCGCGTCGGGTCATCATCGGCCACCCGGACATGAAGGACATAGCTGACCCGGTCCGTATCCAGCAGGAACTTCGCCAGACCTGACAGAACTCCGCCCGACGCCGCTTTGACCCGTGTGGTGTCATCGGCCGCATAGGCCGAATACATGGCCCGGATCGGCCCCCATATCGGGTCAATCGCAGTGTCCTTAGCCACCAGACGGGGCGGTAGGCTGTCCTGTCGAAGCCCGGGGCAGACATCATAGACTTGGCCCACAAACGCGTCCGTCAGCGGCCCCTTGGCATAGGGTCGAAGATACCCGGACGGAGTGACCCGCATCTCGACGGTGTCGTCCGACAGCGACGCGCAAATCCCGCACCCGACGCACAATCCGTCTTCTGCGATCCGGCTCAGACGGTCATTTGGGTTTCTGGGGTGAGGGCGAGTGTTCAGTTTGCCGATCACGGGACGCCGATCCTTCGCTGCACTCCGGGTGCCGCCCTGATCGTGACGATCCCGGAGGGTTTCGGAACCGACACAGCGGCCGTTTCTGCGTTCGGCTGGTTGCGCCGCATGTGTTCCCCGGCGCCCGATTGGCCCGGGGAACAGACCGAAACACCGATGCCAGGCGACTTATTGCAGCAGGGCCGACAGCCGCTCTGTCGCGTCATCGTTCAACCAGGACGCCCACGTGTCCGTGTAGGTCGTCAAGAAGTAAACCGCCGCCTCCTCGGGCGAGGCGCTGTTTTCATCCATCCAGGCCAATACGGCGCCGAGTTCCTGGTTCGACACCGACATGTTCGACAGCATTTCCGTTGCGTCGGGCTCGCGCGTCTCGAACTCGGCGGTGACCAGAGTCCAGACCGCGTCGCGGGGGTAGGCCGACATCGTCGGATCGGCGCAGTCCTCAGAGGCGTTGCAGTCGAACGCTTCCTTGTCGAAATCGCCCACATCCACCATCACCATTGGGTTTTGACCCAGAACCGGCGTCGGCGCCCAGTAGTAGCCGAACCAAGGTTCTTCGTTGGAGTAGGCGGAGACCAGCGACGTGCCCAGCGTTTCGCCGGACCCCGGTACAAATACCTCGATGCCGGCCTCTTCCATCTTGGCCGCTTCGGCCATGTGACTGTTGGTATAGTTGCAGGTCCAACCATCGGGGCACGAGAAGAAACGCCCGCCCACCAGTTCCGGGTTGGAGAGGATGCCGTCGATCGTTGCAAGCTCTGGATGTTCGTCCACAAGGTATTGCGGGATCCACCAGCCTTGCTGGCCACCATCGCTCAACACCTCTGTCAGGAAGTTGACGGAACCAGCCTCGCGCATCTCCAGCAGGCCACCGGCTGCGTTTTCCCACATTTCGATCACCACGTCGGGCGTGCCGTTTTCGGCAAGCGACACAATGGCCGAAGTCGTTGAGGACGGAACGAGCGAAACGCTGCAACCATAACCCTGCTCAAGTACGAATTTCGCGATATGCGCGTTCACGGCTGCGGACTGCCAGTCGAACTCCGCCATCGAGACTTCACCGCAATCGGCGAAGGCAGCCGTGCCGACAAGACATACCGCAGCGGTGGTCATGAATGTTGTTTTCATGGTCTTCCTCCCTGGAAACCTAGGTGCGCTCGTTGGTTTTTGCCCGCTCAAAGGGAATAAGATACTTGACCATTAGTCAACGTAGTTTCCTGAAGATAAATGTTGTCCGTCGTCTCATGCTCGTCGAAGGGACGCCAGCGAGCCGTGGATCGTGCTGTCCATCCGGCCACAGCCGGTGGCGCCGGACAGGTCATCTGATGGGCGTTTTAAGGCGATGCCAGGGGCTTACCGGGGTGTGCTCAGATGGTCACTTACTCATCGATGCGTTCGTCGCTACGTCGCTGACGGTAAAAATAGCACGCTCGATCCGCCCGATCATGCGCGCACGGCCGCGTAATCGCCAAGTGTCAGCCTGTTGGTCGATGCGCAATGCCGGCTGGTCTGCCTTAAGCCCACCGCCGGGCACGAGACGCCCCCCATGACGAAACCCGCCTTCGCCAGCTCTACAAGACACACAATGGTTTCCTCCGTCCGGAGGATCGGGGCCGTATCCGACCCGCCATGACCGGTGCCCCGGAGGTTTTTGCTCAGCGCGAGCACGCGCCGCAATGGTCATGTTTTGACTATGGATCCTGATCCCGGCCTCTCGTCATCCAATCCGGGGGCTGTCAGGGCGCAGCGACAAGACGCGTATGCAGCGTGCCGATGCCTTCGATGGTGAGGTCGATCCTGTCGCCGGCGGACATGAACTTGCCACGCTCCATTGCGGACCCGTTCCCGAAGGTGCCGCTGCCAAAAATCTCGCCCGGCACGAGCGGTTCGTCACGCGACGCATGCGCGATCATGTCCTCGAACCTCCAATGCATGTCGCCCACCTTGCCCGTGCTCCACGGTTTGTCGTTCACGACGGCGCTGGCGGACTTAGCATAGATGTCGCCGATCTCGTCCATGGTAACCAGACAGGGCCCGAACACGTGCGCCCGCCGGAAATCCTTGCCCTTCGCGGGCCCGAGGCCGACCGACATTTCTTGTCTTTGGATGTCACGGGCGCTGAGATCGTTGTAGACCGTGAAGCCGAAGATGTGGCTCATTGCGTCCTCGCGCGCGATGTCCGCACCGCCCCGGCCGATGACAGCGGCCAGTTCGAACTCGAAGTCCATTTCGCGGCAGTCCGGCGGAATGACGACATCGTCGCCATGCGCGCCGACGGCTGACGGATTGCCTTTGTAGTAGACCGGGATGTTGTACCATTCCGGCGGAATTTCGCGCCCGAGCTGCGGGAAGATGTTCTGCAGATGCTGCTCGAAGGCCATGAAGTCGCGGATCAGGGGCGGTTTCGGCAACACCGGAAGCTTGACGACATCTTCGTCGCCGACCAGCGCGGGCGCCGCCTGGTCCGGGTTTTCGGTGGCCCAGTCGTGGGTGGCGCGGACCGAATTCAGCGTGATCTGCCCACCCGCGACGAGTTCGGTCATGTCGGTCGGGCTGAGCGCGGCGGCAAGACGTCGCGCGGCTTCATTCGTAAGGCATTCGGTATCGACCAGCCGGAGTGTCGTGGCGTGGTGAAGATCGAGCGTCCGGTCGCCGATCAACGCGCCTGTGCGCGGGCCGGTCCATTCAAGGCCGCGCCTGAGGAACGATACAAGTCGCATGGCGCGATCACCCTATGGCGAGATCGTAGAGTTCCCGCTCCCGCTTCTCCAGAAGCGGGACGACCTTACCCTCAATGATCTGCTTGAAGTGGGGCATGTCGCGGTGCTGCGACAGGGCGGCTTCGTCGGTGTAGTGCTCGACCAGCATCAGCAGGTTGTCGTCGTCCCTGGAGCGAGAGGCGGTGTAGACCATGCAGCCGGGTTCGTTCGCCTTCACCTGCGGCGCCATCTCTTTCAGGTGTTCGATGACCTCATCCATATGGCCGGGTTTTACGTGGTACTTAGCAACGAGCACGATCATGGCAGTGTCCTTCAATGTCATTCAGGCGCCGGCAACGGGGCGCGGGCGGCCCGGTTCGACCGAAGACCCACGATTCGGTTGAAGTGTGCCTCGGCGAGAAGAATGTAACGACAATAGCATCACTTGTCATTATCGATAATCGTTGACAGTGAAATGTCGTGGAACTATTCCAAGTTGCATCGAGCCGCGTGCGGACGGTATACGCTCGTCCACACCCCCAGCGCACCGCATGTGCGCCGCGAACTGCATGAAAGGCATAAACGTGATTCAGCGCGTCGTACTCAGCGAACAGGTCAAAGAGGAAATCCTCGACGATATCCTGTCCGGCCGTGTGAAGCCCGGGGATCGACTGGTCGAGTCACAGATCGCTAAGCGCATGGGGATCAGCCAGTCGCCGGTCCGAGAGGCATTGCGCGATCTGGTTGCGATGCGCTTCGTCGAACTGGAGCCGCATAAGGGTGCGCGCGTACGGTCCATCCAGCGCCGGGAAATCCTAGAGATCTACCCGGTCCGCGCAGCGCTTGAGGATTTGGCCGGCAAGCTGGCCGTCGAGAACGGGTTCGACTGCTTCGACGAACTTGAAGATGCGGTGGCGCTGATGACGCGCGCCTTCAAGGCGCGTGACGCGCGCAAGATGGCACATTGGGACACGTGTTTTCACAGGGCGATCGTGAAAGGGTCCGGCAATCAGATTTTGATCGATGCGTGGGACGCGTTGATGATCGAGGCACGCACGTTCGTGACACTCAGCAATCTCATCGCCACCTATCCTGACGTCGATCTGGCCGCGCGTCATCGTCCGATCATTGACGCGCTGCGTGCGGGAAATGCACCGGCGTGCGGCCAGGTTATGCGCGATCACGTCGTGGAATTCGGGGATGTCATGCACGACATCCTGGCCAGCGATGGGGCGTCTGGGGTTCACCACCTTACCGCCACGGCGACGCCCGATCGAACCACTCTGCACGCTACGGGCACTGGCTAACTGTTGGATGAGCCGTCTTCTTTGCCACCTGCAGGGAGCGGGGCCACCATGACCCAAATCACTCTGTCGTTTCTGCGTCACGCGAAAGTCCCGTCGCACAAGGGAGACATGCCGCTGACAAAGGATTCCCGCGCCGACATAGATGCCGCCGTTCCGCGGCTGCGTGCTCTGGGCGGCGCCGGCGTGCGGTATCTGTTTCTCGCCACCCAAACGAACCGGTCGCGCCAGACCGCCGAAGCGCTCAGGGATGCGATCGACCCGGATGCGCCGAAGGTCCGGGCCGCCTGGGGGTTGCGAAATCCCGATCTGTACCTCGCGGGGTCGCGGGTCGAAATGGGGTCAACCGCCGCGTTCATCGCCTCACAATCGGAAGCGCTGGAGGTGGGGGAGGCGGTGGTGCTCGACCACCCCTTCTTCGGCGGCTTCCTAAGTGCGCCGGACCGCATCGAGTACTGGCTGCGCCACACGTCTCCGCCGGGTGAGACCGCAGCCGACGTTGCGCGCCGCGTGCTTCACTTCGCGCGCAGTTTCGACGGCCGGACCGAAGACCGACTGGTCGTGGCCTGCGTGACCCATTCGCCGGTCTTGCGAGCCATCATCACCGAAGGGCTTGGGCTGAGCGATCCGGGCGAGCCGGGTTGGGTGGAGGCGGTGAACCTTCACCTGCGCGCGGGCGCGATATCCTTCGACTTTCGTGGCGAGACCGCCGACCTCTAGCAGGCAAAATCCAGCTTTGAACAGGGCGTGGTGCAGTGGTGCCGCGCCTGCGGTTTTGCGATCGGGGCCGCGCCTCGGAGCAGCTCAGATCTTCCAAGTGATCAATTATCGATAATCGCTTGACGTGTTGAGGTGTTCGAACTACTCCTTGGGCAGGTGGCGTTGCGGAGAAACCGCATCTCGGCATGGGGAGGAACAGCATGAGCTTGGACACACCAAAGGCGCTCGGCCAGAATCTCGGCTCCGACGAGTTTCCTGTGGAATGGGGTGAGGGCGAGTCGGATCTGTTCTGGATTTTGGACGACCTGCATTGCCCCAACCCGCTGTCGCCGATGTTTTTCGATATCGGCGGCTGGTGGCTGACTTGCGACCACATGTTTCGGCGGTTCGGCACACCGTTCGCGTCCGATTGGATCGCCAAAAACGTAAACGGCTATCTCTACACTGCCGCCTTGCCCGCCACGACGGGCATCCATGCCGAGGCGGCCGAGTACCAAAGCCGCTACGTCCCGCGCGTGCCGCGAAGCCCCGACTACGCGGGCAAGATCGGTGCCTATATGGGCACCGTCCTGCCGCACTATGCCGAAAACTTTCTGGACTGGTGGCAGGACCGCATCCTGCCCGAGATGAAGCGCAACTTCGCCTACATCGACGGCTTCGACAAAAATGGGGCGAGCCTGACCGCGCTTGCCGTGCTGCTCGAAGACATGATCGACATCCACGACCGACACTGGAAGATTCACTGGATGCTCAACTTTGCGCAGTTCTCGGCCACCATGGCCTTGAACGGCGCGATCGACGAATTCAAACCCGACGCCAAGCCGGAGCTAAAAGGCCGCCTGCAGAGTTCCGTGAAGGACCGAAACTGGGATTCGGTCGAAGCGCTGTGGAAGATGAAAGAGACCGTGAAGCGGTCCGACACGCTCAAATCGGCGTTCGAGGCGGAAACCGCGGGTGGCGTGATGGAGGCGTTGAACGGTTCCGACGAGGGGCGCACGCTGATATCCGATCAACTGGAGCCGTATCTTGAGGAGTTCGGACACAAGGCGCTTTGGTCCCATGAGGTGATGTTCCCGCTCTGGATCGAAAACCCTGCACCAGCGATCGAGGCGGTGCGCGGCTATCTTCTGACGGACTACGACTTCCCCGCGACGCTGAAGGGGGTGGAAGACGACCTCAACGCCGCGATTGCCGAATGTATGGAGGGCGTCGAGGGTAACAACCACGACAAGTTGAAAGCGGCGCTCGACCAGTCGCTGAAGATGAACCCGCTGACCCCGGACCATCATTTCTACATCGACCAGGGCACCAATGCCCGGCTGCGGACCGTTCTACTGGCGGTGGGTAAGAAGTTTGTGGAAGCGGGTGTTCTCGATGATCCCGAGGACGTCATGTTCCTCCGCTACAACGAACTCAGGGCGCTGGTCGGCGATCCTTCGGCCTATGATGCGCGCGACATCGTTTCCGACCGGCGCGATGCGCACGAGGAAGCCACATCCAAGCGGCCGCCCGATTGGCTCGGCACCGCCACCGAAGAGGCGTTGGCCTTTCCCTACGCCGGATTGTGGGGCTTCCCCGACAAGTTCTATCGCGAGCCGCCAACCAAGGCGGGCGAGATCACCGGACTTGCCGCATCGCCCGGCGTGATCGAGGCCAAAGCGCGCGTCATCACTGCGATGGACCAGTTCAACAGCGTCGAGAAGGGCGAGGTGCTGGTCTGCCGGATGACCAACCCGGCCTGGGTGGTTCTGTTCACGCAGATCTCGGGGCTTGTGACCGATGCCGGCGGAACGACATCGCATTCGGCGGTGGTGTCGCGTGAATTCGGCCTGCCGGCCGTCGTCGGCACCTCTGTCGCGACCAAGGATATCAAAACCGGCGACACGGTTCGTGTGAATGGCACCACCGGTGTCGTGGAGATCCTCACCTGATCCGTGCCAACGGCCATCCGCCGGCGCACGGCGCGGGCAGATGGCCAGACGGACAAGCAAACGTCAAAGGAGGTGTCCCGTGGGGCAGCGCTTCGTCGATCTATCCATGCCGGTCCACCAGGACATGAAGCTGTTTCCGCGCATCGCCGCGCCGAAGATGGTGATGAAGGAAAGCTGGAAGGAGTTTGCCGACGGGATCGGTGCTGGGGAGTACGGCGAGGACCACCTGACCGCGCACTACTCGATCACGCTCAGCGATCATGCCGGAACCCATATCGATTCCCTCAAGCACATGGGGGACGAGGACACACCGGGCCCGGAGGGCATTCCGTTGGAGTACTGTTTCGGCGACGGTGTGGTGCTCGATTTCCGACATCTGAAGTTCGGTTCGGCCATCTCGGTCGACGACGTCGAAGAGGCCCTGGCGAAGATCGACTACAGCCTCAAGCCGCGCGATATCGTGCTGATTAGAACCGGCGCGTCGGACTACAACGATGAAGATCGCTACCTGACCGACCATGTCGGCATGTCGGCGGCGGCCACCAAGTACCTAATCGACCGGGATTGCCGCGTCACCGGCATCGATGCGCCCACCTACGATCCGCCGGTGTGGGCCATGTTTGAAACCAAAAAGTTCTGGCTTGCCCACAAGGTGATGCGGACCGATCCCTACTGGCATATCGAGAATCTGACCAACCTCGGCGAACTGCCGACCCACGGCTTCAAGCTTTCGGTGTTTCCGGTGAAGTGGGTCGGGACCACGGGCGCGCCGGTTCGGGCAGTGGCGATCCTCGATGACTGACGCGCGACCCGTGATCTGGTTCGACGATCCGGCCTGCGACCATGTCGCGGTCGCCGGCGGCAAGGGTGCGAGCCTGTCGTCGATGGTCCGCCAGGGTTTGCCGGTACCGGGCGGCTTCGTGGTGCCGGCCGGGGTTCTGGAAGCCTGTGTGGACGCCGAGGCGTTGCGGGCCCATGCCAGGGCGCAGGACCATGCCAGCGCGGTGAAGCTGGTGGAGGAAACCGCCGTGGTGCCCACGGAGGTCATGGCCGCCTATGAGATGCTGGGCGGCAAGGTGGCAGTACGGTCGTCCGCCAGCGCCGAGGACTCCGAGGCCGCGAGCTATGCCGGCCAGCAGGAGACCTTCCTGAACGTCGAAGGATCCGAGCACGTGCGCCGGAGCGTGATCGACTGCTGGGCGTCGTTCTTTTCGGAACGGGCGTTGTTCTACCGTGGTCAGAAAGGGTCGCTCAGCGATCTGCGTATGGCGGTGGTGGTGCAGCAGATGGTCGATGCGGAAAAGGCCGGCGTGACCTTTTCCATCCATCCAGTGACGCGCCGCAAGGATCGGATGCTGATCGAGGCGGTTTACGGGCTGGGTGAGCAGGTGGTCTCCGGCGAGGTGACGCCCGACCACTACGTCGTCGACCGAAAGGGCCGCAAGAAGAAGGAGGACCTCAACCACGGGGGTGTCCTCGCGGAGGACGAATTGGCCAAACTCGCCGACCTCGCGCTGCAACTGGAGGCCCATTACGGCAAGCCACAGGACATCGAATGGGCGATCCGGCGCAGCGAGGTGTACCTGCTGCAATCCCGGCCGGTCACGGCATGACGACCATTAACGCGAAACAAGGTTGCCGGTTGGCCTGACACAGTGTTCCGGCCGCGTCGGTTCGGCCGCGTCCATGGGAGGACATGAAGGATGAATTTCACGAATGCACTGACCGCACTGGCTGTCGTCGCGCCTGCCGCCCTCATCGCCCAGGACCGCCAATTGCCGCCGCTGGTGCCGCAACCCAATGCCGAGATGGTGACGTTCGAGCACCTCGAAGCGCTGAACGAATGCGACTGGGACCGGCTGATGGCGCAGTATCCCGAAGAGGTGTTGTTCATCCTGCCAAACGGCGTGACCGTGGAGCGCCGGGCGGCGATCGGCGAGCTTTTCGCCGGCTTCTGCCTGCCGCGCGAAGAGGGCGGCCTGAACGGCGGCACGTTTATCGCTGAGGTGGTCAGGACCGTGGGCGACACGGTCAATGTGTCCTGGCGGCTTGAAGCCGACTGGCTGGCAGAACCCTATCGCAGCGGCGACGCCTACGTGACCAAGGACGGCCTGATGTACGTCCAGGTTACGACCTTCGACCCAGACGACATGAAATTCAAGGAGTGAGCCCCATCCCCCGGGCGCCCGATCCGGCCGCCGCAGCCATCGCCAAGGACCTGACGACACCATGCTCATCGTCGACGCCATCTTCATCGGACTTCTGGAGGCTTCGCCGCTGATCCTGGCGGCGATGGGCTTCACGCTGATTTTCTATCTCAACGGGTTCATGAACATCGCCTACGCCGAAAGCATCACCTTCGGCGCCTATTTCGCGATCCTGTTCAACGTGGTGCTGGGCGCGCACTTCTATGTCGCGCTGCTGCCGTCGATGCTGCTGTCGGGCGCAATGAGCGTGGCCGTGTACCTCGCGGTTTTTCGCCCGGCGCTCAATCGAGGTGTCGGTCCAACCGAAATGATCATCCTGTCGGTCGGCGTCTCCTTCATGCTGCGCTATGGGCTGATCCTGGTCGTGGGTCCCGAGAACCTGTTTCTGAACGAACCGTCGATCACTTACATGCAGGTTCTGGGACTTGGCGCAACCAATCTTCAGCTTGTCGCGCTGGCGCTTGTCTTCGTCATGGCTGGCATCCTCTACTGGATGATCTACTATACCGGCCTGGGCGAGCAGATGCGGGGTCTTGCGAACAATCGCGACCTTGCCATGGCGAGCGGCATCAACCCCCACGTCACGTCGATGGCGATCTGGTTCATTGCGGGTTGCGCGGGCGGCATGTCGGGCGTGTTTTCGGGCGTTTTCGCGCAGGTCACCCCTTACATGGGTTGGAACGTCATCCTGATCACCATGCTCGTGACCATCGTGGCGGGCATCGGCAGCGTGCGCGGTGCCGTCGTGGCTGCCGTCGTGGCCGGCATTCTCACCGCGTTCATTACGCTGGTGACCAAGCCCCTTTATGCCGAGGTCGCCCTGCTGCTGGCCTTTATCGGCGTGCTTACCTACCGCGGCGCGAGGACGGCCTGATGGACTATCTGATCTTCTCGCTTTCGCTCATGCTTGTCTATATCGGGCTCGCCCAACTGCTTCATCTTCAGTTCGGCATGGCTGGGATTCCCAATTTCGGCGTCGTCGGGTTCTGGGGTGTCGGTCTCTATGGGACCGGCGTTCCTTATGTCCAATTCGGTATGCCGCTGCTTCCGGCGATCCTGGTTGCCGCGGCGTTCAGCGCGGTGTTGGCGTATTTTCTTGGCATTGTCGTGCTGCAGCGCAGTGGGCAGGCGATCCTTGCCGCCACCCTCGCATTCGCGGCCATCGTCGCCACGCTCGTGGTCACGGAAAAGGACCTGACGGGTGGCGTCCAAGGACTTGGGACGGTCAGTTTCCCTTTGCGCGAGTTCGAGGCCAGGAACCTGATCTATCTTGGATTTCTCGCGGCGGTCGTCGGTGCGATGATCTGGGTTTCGGCCCGGCTGCGCGACTCCCGCCTTGGTCGTCTTCTGATCGCGATCCGGGACAATGAAGAGCTGGCGGCGAGCCTTGGAAAGGATACCGCGGCGACCAAAAGGATGCTGTTCGCCATCACCTGCGGGTTGATGGGGCTTTTTGGGGGGCTGACCGCACCGCTGCACCAGTTCCTCGTACCCTATCTGCTGGCGCCCTCCCTGACGTTCGCGGTCTGGATCGCGCTGGTGCTCGGCGGCAAGGGCCACAATCTTGGCGCCATGATCGGGGTCTTTGTCACTTTCGGTCTGTTCGACATCCTGGTCGAGACCTACGCGCCTGTGCCGGAAGAGCAGGCAATCCTGCTGCCGAACTTCAAGCTCTTCTGCTACGGTGTCCTGTTGGTCGGCATCATCATGTTCCGACCGACGGGGCTTCTGGGCGAGGACAGCCCGCGGCCCCGCAGGACGCGGTCCTCTACGCGCGGATCGGGCGCGGCCGTGACGGGGGCCGAATGATGCAGCTTGAAGCAACCAACCTGACCAAGTCGTACCACCAGCACGAGGTGGTCAATATCGAGAAGGTGGCCTTCGGTGCCGTCGGCCTAGAAGGGCTGATCGGCCCGAACGGAGCGGGGAAAAGTACGCTGATGGGGCTTTTGACCCGCCGCATCGCGCCGACAAGCGGCGAAATTCGGCTTTCGACCGGCGCCGGGACGAAACACCTCAATTCGCTGCCGGCGCACGAGGTGGCACGGATCGGGCTGATCAAGACCAATCAACGCATCCAGGGCTTCGATAGCTTGACGATCCGCGATTCCCTGCGGCTCGCCATGACCCCCGCGCGTCAGGAGGGCCTGATGAGCATCTTCGCCGGCGAGCGCGACGGAGAAGAGGTCGAAGCGAAGGTCTCTCACTATGTCGAAGCGTTCCCGTTCACGGATCGGAACGGCTATGCCCGTTCGGGCGGCGAAAAGAAGCTTGTCGACATCCTGCGCTGCCTGATTGCAGAGCCGAAACTGCTGTTGATGGACGAACCCACCGCCGGGCTTCCCGAGGACATCACCCGAAAGGTGATGGATATGGTGCGCGACAAGGTCGCCGCGGGCACGATGCGGGTGGTGGTGGTGGAACACGATCTGCCGCTGATCTGGGAATACTGCGACTACGTTCACTTTCTGTCGGAAGGCTCGATCCTGTTCGAAGGCGCGCCCGACGAGGTGAAATCGAACCGTGTCGTGGCCGAGAAATACATGGGGGTCTGAGACATGTTCGAGGCCCAGAACCTGCGTTCAGGATACGGCGAGATCACGGTGCTGAAGGACCTCAGCTTCGCGGTCAAGGACGAAGTCTTTGCCGTTCTCGGATCCAACGGTGCCGGCAAGACGACGCTTCTTAAGACCCTCGCGCGCCTTTTGTCTGTTCAATCTGGCAGCCTGAAGCTTGCAGGCAAGGACGTCGCGGAAATGCCGGCACACGCGATGCCGGGCGCCGGTGTCGCTTATGTTCCGCAGGAGGCGAATGTTTTTCCCGATCTGTCCGTGATCGAGAACCTGTCCATTGGCGGACGCACCGGGCACCGGTCCAAGGCCGAGAAGCTGGCCGAGGTGTTCACGCTTTTTCCGCGGCTGAAGGAACGCACGTCACAGGCAGCGGGGTCGCTGTCCGGCGGAGAAGGGCAAATGCTCGCCGTCGGACGAGCCTTGATGCAGGATCCGAAAGTGCTGCTGCTCGACGAGCCGTCCGCGGGTTTGTCGCCCCTTTTCGTCGACACGCTGTTTTCCAGCATTGCCGAAACCCGGAGAGAACGCGGCGTCACGATCGTTCTGGCCGAACAGAACGCGGTCAAGACGCTGGAGATCGCCGATCGCGTGATGGTCCTGTCTCTGGGGAAGATGCACCTGCTGCGCGACCGTTCGGACCTGTCCATGAGGGATATCGTGGCGGCCTATCACATCTGAAACGCGAAAGACGCCCAAAACGGAGGAGGAAGAAATGACCAAGAAAACGCTAAAGATGACCAGTACCCTCGCGCTTGCGACGGCGATCGGCTTCGTCGTGCCGGCGTCTGCCGAGGACCAGACCGTTGTGGGTCACCTGACCTATCACACCGGCGAATTCGGGGCCTTCGGCCCGTTCTTCGACGGCGTGGCCGAAGTCGCCATCACCAAGATCAACCAGGATCCGCCGCTCGGCCGTCCGTGGCGGGCAGTCCATCAGGACATCGGTACGGTGGGCGAGGCGCGTGCCGCACGCAAGCTGGTAGACAGCGACGGGGTACATATCCTGCTGAATCCCGCGCACAGCTATATGTCCTATCGCGAATTCATCCTGGAGACGATCGCAGAGCAGGGCTATCCGATCATGCCGTCCGTCCATGGCGGTGCCATCGACGGCTCAATCGGCGGCACCGCCGAAGAACCGATTTTCCGCGGATCGCCGATGGACACCGCGCAGGGCACGGCGGCGCTGCTCTATGCGCAGCAGGCCGGCAAGAGCCGCGTCGTGATTGTCGGCACTGAAACCGCGGGCGCGCAGCTTCAG
The DNA here is from genome assembly GCA_039180525.1 of Pseudomonadota bacterium. Classification (GTDB taxonomy): domain Bacteria; phylum Pseudomonadota; class Alphaproteobacteria; order Rhodobacterales; family Rhodobacteraceae; genus Halovulum. The sequence continues at coordinate 28,415 of JBCDDF010000002.1, read as the reverse complement.
AAGACGGCTGCGCTGCGCACCGCCGAGTCGCTGGGGATGGAGGTTTTGGACGACTTCGACATCCAGGCATCCGACAGCAACTACCGCTCGGTCGTGGCGCGGATTGCCCGGCTCGAACCGGAGGCGGTGATCATCTTTTCGTCCACCAATGCGGGCGGTTCGATTGTCAAAAACGCGGCCGAGGCGGGCGAAAGCTGGTTCATCGTCGGCCCGACGGACTGGCAGGAGACCGAGTTCATCGATACCGCCACCGAAAGCGCGCTGGCCCAGCACGAGGCGGTTGCGATGGCGGCTTTCGCCCACGCCGAGAACCCGGCCTGGGAGGCCTACGAGCCCTTCGCGAATGCATCGCCGGACATCGACGATATCGGCGATGTCTCGAATTCCTATGCGATCCAGTACTACGACGTGATGATCGCGAGCGCTCTGGCGGTCGAAAAAGCCGGGGAGATCGCTGCCGAAAGCTGGACCCAGGCGATGTACGAAGTCACCGGTGGCGAAGGAGAGGTCGTCTATACCTACGAGGATGGTCTCGCGGCGATCCGCGCCGGGCGGGAGATCAACTACGACGGCGTGACAGGAACGATGGAGTACACGCCGACCGGCATCGTCTCTGGCCTGTTCGGTATCTTCGAATGGCAGGATGGCGCGCTTGTTCAGATCGACAGCGTCGATGGTGACGCGGTCTTGGCGCACGAAAGCATGTGATGCCGATGCCGCCGGGCCGGGCAGAGATCCGGCCCGGCGGCACGCCCGCGCCGCTGTTCGGACGCGCGGCAGACGTCGTAGGGGCAGGAGGCCCGCAGTAATGGAAATCAGGTGGTATGGTCACGCCGCGTTTCGTCTGAGACCCACGACCGGTCCGACAGTGATCACCGACCCGTATCTGCCGGGCCTGGTCGGCTATGCACCGATACCGGATGCGGCCGACATCGTCGTGATCTCCAGCACCGACGATGACGGCCACTGCCGCGAGGATCTGGTGCCCGGCGACCACGCGGTGATCGATGCGCTGGCAGTGGCCAGGGAAACCGGCAGAAATGAGGCGTCCGGCGTCGTCTTCAGGGCGATGGAGGCCATGGAATACGAACACCATCCCGAGCACGACGCGCCGGGACAGAACGCGATGTACAGCTTCGAACTCGACGGGATCAGGATCGCCCATATGGGGGATGTGGGAAATCGCCTGACGGACGCGCAGATGGCGTTCTTCGAGGACGTCGATCTTCTGCTGGCGCTGACCGGTGACGCCCTCACCATCAAGCTGCCCGACCTGATGGAGATGATCCACCGGATGCGCCCGAAGCTGGTGATCCCGATGCACTTCCGTACGTTGGCATACAGGCCGCAGCGGGGCGCGTGGATCGAAGCGTTCCTGGCCAATTTCCACGATCATCAGATTGACTATGCCCTTAGCTGCGACGTCACTCTCACGGCGTCAGATATACCGGACGACACGCGTGTGCTGGTGATGGACTATCACCGCGGGGCCGGGGCGCCGGCGCCGTCGAGAGCGGTTGCATGACACCGTTCGATTACCTTCGGCCAGGGGGCCTGGCGGAGGCGTCCGAGGCCTGGGCGGAGGCCGGTGCATCGGCCCGTCTTCTTGCCGGCGGGACGGACCTCACCGTCGCCCTGCGCCACGGTCACCTGAAGACCGGGCTTGTCATCGACCTCAAGGCCGTGGCCGATATCGCGCCTGATATTTCCACCGATGCCGGCGCGCTTCGCGTCAGCGCGCGCACCACGATGATGCAACTGGGCCGCTACCTTGGCGAGCGTGGGCTTCTGCCTGCCCTGCGCGAGGCGGTCGAGGTGGTGGGTTCGATCCAGATCCGGAACCGGGCAACGCTGGCCGGCAACATCTGCAACGCATCGCCCGCCGCGGATACGGTGCCGGTTCTCGCCGCGCTTGCGGCTCGGGTCGAGCTTTATGGACCCAACGGCACGCGGTCTTGCGCCGTCGCCGAGTTTATCGAGGGCAATCGGGTGATCGACCTCGCCGCGGGCGAGATCGTCACCGCCGTTGTTATCCCGCTTGCGGAAGAACCCCTCGGCACGGCTTTCGATCGGATCACGCGTCGCCGCGGGGTGGACCTTGCCACCACCAATATGGGCTGCACGGTAAGCGCGTCGGGCGACGTCGTCATCGCCTTCGGTGCGGTGTCGCCGCGGCCTCTGGTATTGCGCGACGAAACCGGGGTGTTGGGTGACCCCGCCGGCGCGCCGGAGGACCGGGCGGACGCGATCGGGCGGTTGGTCGCGGAAGCCACGCCGATTACCGACGTGCGCGCAAGCGCCGACTATCGGACCGCGATGCTGAAGGTCATGACCGAGCGCGGCCTGGCAAAGGCGCGGGCACGCCTGGCGGAGGCCGCCCGCGATGCGTGACACGTCCAAACCCGAAGACGGGCAGTCCGCGCATTTTGGGGTCGCCAAAACCGTCGATCTTGTCGTGAACGGTCAGCCCGTCCTGCGCAAGGTGGCGCCTCACATCTCGCTTCTCGACTTTCTGCGCGACACGCTGGGTCTGAAAGGTGCGAAGGAATGCTGTTCGGTGGGCGAATGCGGTGCCTGCACCGTGATCGTGGATGGGCAGTCGATCAACGCGTGTCTGATGCTCGCTGTCGAATGCGAGGGCGCGTCGATCGAGACGGTCGAGGCGCTTTCGGCCGGTGGCCAACTGGGCACCGTGCAGCACAGTTTCCTGAAATGCGGCGCCGTGCAGTGCGGCTTCTGCATACCGGGCATGGTGATGTCGGCCGAAGCCCTGCATCGCGCCCGCCCGACAGCGGGCGAAGTAGAGGTGCGCGAGGCCCTGTCTGGCAACCTCTGCCGCTGCGGCGGCTACAACCGGATGTTCGCCGCCATGCGCGATGTCGCAGGCGAGACCGTTCACCAGGTCACCGTCGATCCGGTCACGGGCGGCGCCACCGGCACGGATGTAACCCGAGCCGGTGGGGTCGAGCGGGTAGACGGCAGCCAGCGCTTCCTGGCCGATCTCGATATCGCGGGCATGGCGCATCTTAAGTTGGTCCACCTCGATGTGGGTCGTGCCCGGATCAACGGAATCGACGCCGCACGCGCATGCGCGGTGCCGGGCGTGCTCGACGTCATCACCGCCGCCGATTTGCCGCAGCCGGTGCCGCGGTTTGGGCCCGCCTACACGGACCGCCCGGTGATCGCGGTCGATGAAACCCGGTACCATGGCGAGCCGGTGGCCGCCGTTGTCGCTGAGACAAAGGACGTCGCGACCTATGCGGCGACACTGATCGAAGTCGACTACGACCCGCTGCCCGCCGTGACCTCGGTCGAGGACGCCCTCGCACCGGGCGCGCCCTTGGTGCAACCGGCCGATCTGCGACGCGGTGATCCCAAGGCGAACAGCAATGTGCTCAAGGATCTTCATTTCGGTTGGGGCGACGTCGATGCGGCCGGCGGCGACGCCGATCTTGTGGTGGAGAACACATACACTTTTCCGATGGTGACCCACTTTGCCATCGAACCCCACGGCTTCATCGTCGATGCCCGGGACGATCGCCTGAAGATCTGGAGCCCGGTGCAGCATCCCTTCCTTCTTCAGAAGATCATGGCGGGCCTGTTCGATCTGCCACTGAGCGCGGTGCAGGTCATCGCCCCGGATCCCGGCGGCGGCTTCGGCGGCAAGCAGATGCCGAAATACGAGCCGCTCGTCGCCTATGCGTCCCGCAGGATCGGGCGGCCGGTCCGGTTGGTCCTGACGCTGGAGGAAACGTTTCAGGCGGTGCGCCGGGCCGGTGCCAGGGTGCATGTGCGCTCGGGCTTCACGACGCGGGGCGACCTGATTTTCCACGACATCCGGTCAGACTATCTCATCGGCGCCTATGTCGACATCGCCGAACGGGTGACAACAAAGGGCAACTATCTGGCGTGCGGGCCGTATCGGGTGCCGCATGCCCGCATCCACGCGCGTCCGATTCTGACGCACACCACGCCAAGCTGCGCTTACCGGGGTTTCGGCACGCCGCAAGTGAATTGGGCCGTCGAGAGCCAGATCGACGAAGCCGCGCGGCGGCTTGGGATCGACGGTCTTTCAATCCGGCTGCGTAACGTGGCCGACAAGGGAGACGCGGTCGTGCAGGGCGACCAACCCGCCGATGGCCACTGGCTGCAATCGCTGCGCAAGGCCGCCGACATGCTGGGCTGGGACACGCCCAAGCCCGCCGGTCGGGGCCGCGGTATCGCCGTCGGTATCAAGGCAGGCGCCACCACGGGTCTGTCGAACTCGACCGTGCGGCTTCTGGCGGATGGGTCGATACTCGTTCTAGCCGGCACCTCGGACATGGGGCAGGGGGCTCGAACGATCTTTGCCCAGCTTGCCGCCGATGCGCTGGGCGCGCCTTATGACCGGGTGAAGGTCATAATGGGCGACACCTCAGTCGTGCCGTTCGATCTGCAGACCTCGGCCAGCCGCTCCACCGTTTTCATGGGTACCGCGATCACCCGCGCCTGCGAGGACATTCATGCTCAGGTAATCGAACTGGCAAGCGACACGCTCGGCCTGCCGGAGGGCGACATCGCCATCGAGGACGGCTGCATTGTCCTGCCTGACGGCCGCCAGCCGATATTCGACTTCGTCCGGGCGCGTCTTGGATCCTGGAATGGGGAGTTGATCGGCAGCGGCCGGATGCGCAAGCCGACCGTGGCCGAGCATCCGTTGGGCGGTACGCCGGCCTTCTTCGAATTCAATTGCACCGCCTTCGAGGTAGAGGTCGACCGCGCCACCGGCGAAGTGCTGATCCACAAGCACGTGACTGTGGGCGACGTTGGCAAGGCGCTCAATCCGCTGCAGGTGGAAATGCAGGACGAAGGCGCGGCAATCATGGGCCTTGGCCATTCGCTTTACGAACAGATCCTGATGGACGACGCGGGTCGCATCCGAAACCTCGGCGCTATCGACTATCGGATCGTCACCACCAAGGACATGCCGAAGATGCTTGCGACCGGCATGATCGAGAACGCGGATGGACCGGGCCCGAGAGGGTCCAAGGGTGTGAGCGAAGGCGCAATCCTGTGCACCGCCCCGGCCCTGGGTGCCGCCGTCGCCGACGCGACCGGTGTCGCCATAACCGATCTACCGCTCACGCCAGAACGGGTTTGGCGCGCGCTGCGCGACCGGACCGATGCATGAGGAGACCTGAATGCTGGACAACGTCGAGATGATGAATGCTCTGGTCCTCACCGCACCCCGAGAGTTTTCGATCGAACGGGTGTCCGTGCCCACGCCCGCTGGGGACGAAGTGCTGTGCAAGGTTGACACAACCTATATCTGCGGCACCGATCCTCACATCATTCAGGGAGATTTCCCAGGATTCTGGCCGCCCGCGTTTCCGTTCACGCCGGGTCACGAATGGTCCGGCACGGTGGTGGACACCGGTCCACTGGCCGCAGCGCTGGGATGGGCCGAAGGCGACCGGGTCTGCGCGATCTCGCATGTGGGTTGCGGCTATTGCAAGAACTGCATGCGCGGGCGCTACAACATCTGTCTGAATTACGGTGACCTGTCCAAGGGACACCGTCAGCACGGCCACATAACGCCGGGCGCCTATGCGCAATACATGCTGGCCTCGGTCAAGAGCCTTTACCGCATTCCAGACGACATGACCCTGGAGTACGCGGCGAATGTCGACCCGCTGTCGATCGCGCTCTACACCGTCAATCGGTCCCGTTTCGAACCCGGTGACGACGTGCTGATCCTGGGCACCGGACCGCAAGGGCTGATGGCACAGCTTTGCGCACAGGCCATGGGGGCCGGTCGCGTCATTATCGCCGGAAGCGGGCAGCGGCTGGACTTGGCGATCTCTTTGGGTGCGACCGGGATCGACTATCGCAAGACCGACGTGGTCGAAGCGGTCATGGACCTGACCGGCGGGGCAGGGACGCCACGCGTGCTTGAATGCGCCGGAACGGCCAAGGCCCTTCGGCAGGCCTGCCTGTCGGCGGCGAAAGGCGGCGTCGTCTCTATGATCGGCATTCCCCACTCCGATCCTGAACTTCCGATCAAACGCATGGTTCTCGACGAGGTGGAGCTTGTGGGCAATCGCGCCAATCCGAATACGGCCGAACCGGCAATCGCCATGCTTGCGGAGGGCCGGATCGACCTCAAGCCCCTGCTTTCACACCGCTTTCCGCTTTCAGAGTTCGCTACCGCGCTTGATGTCTTTGAGGGCCGTAAAGACGGCGCGATGAAAGTGGCGATCAAACCGAACTGACCGCGACACTGAGAGAGAGAGGGGCAATGACGGTGAAGATCGAGTGCATCCTTGAATGCGACAACCATCTTGGGGAGGGGCCGATCTGGGATGTGGAAGAGGGCCGGCTATACTGGCTTGACTGCACCGGCCCACGCCTCGGGAAAAGGGCTGTTTGGCGGATGGATCCCAAATCCGGAAAGGTCGAAAGCTGGGATCTGTGTAAGGACATCGGCGCCATGGCGCTGCGCGAGAAGGGGGGGCATGTCGCCGCGATGTGCGACGGTTTCTACTTCATGCACATCGATGGCGACCGGATCGAATTGGAACTCATTAAGGAGGTGGACGCCGACGTCCAAAGGACGCGTCTCAACGACGGCAAGGTGGACCGGCGCGGCAGGTTCTTCGCCGGCGGCATGGACGACCTGGAAGAGCTGAAGAACTGCGGTCTCTGGCGGCTGGATCCCGACCTCTCGGTCACGAAAGTCGAAGACGGGTTGATGTGCACGAACGGACCCTGCTGGAGTCCAGACGACAAGACCTTCTATCTGGCAGACACCTTTATCGAGGAATTCTGGGCCTACGATTACGACATCGATGCCGGCACTTTGTCGAACAGGCGCGTTCTGGCGTCCACGAAAAACGACGACGGCGTCGCCGATGGCTCCACCGTCGATGCCGAAGGCTTCATGTGGAATGCGCAACTCATCTCCGGCGATCTGGTCCGGTATGCGCCCGATGGCAGTGTCGACCGGCGGATCGGCATGCCCGTGAACAACATCACCAGCGTGATGTTCGGCGGGGACGATCTCGACGTGCTTTATGTCACGTCGATGGCTCGGGTGAAGCATCCGGCCGTCCACGACATGTTCCAGAAGCAGGAAAAACCGCAATTTCTGGCGGGCAGCCTATTTGCCGTGACGGGCCTCGGCATCCGGGGCCTGCCCGAGCCACGTTTCGCCGGCTGAGACCGTCCGGCGCTTGGACGAAAGCACCGCAATGAACACGACCCCCACAGTTCCCGGCAAGGTCATCATCACATGCGCGGTCACCGGCGCGATCCACACGCCGTCTATGACGCCATACCTGCCGGTCACACCGGATGAGATAGCGGCAGAGGCCATTGCCGCCGCCGAAGCCGGTGCCGCGATCCTGCACCTCCATGCGCGCAACCCTGAAACCGGGCAGCCCGACCAGTCTCCGGAGGCATTCGCGCCCTTCCTGCCGCGGATCAAGCAGGGCACGAATGCCGTCGTCAACATAACGACTGGCGGCAGCCCATATATGAGCGTTCAGGAACGCGCCGCTCCGGCCGCCATCTATCAGCCCGAGGTCGCGTCGCTGAACATGGGATCGATGAACTTCGGCCTGTTCCCGATGCTGAAGCGTTTCAAGACGTTCAAACATGACTGGGAACGCGACTTCCTGGAGGGGTCTCGTGACCTCGTTTTTCGGAACTCGTTCAAAGACATAGAGTACGTGCTGCAAACCTGCTACGGCAACGGCACCCGGTTCGAGTTCGAATGCTACGACACCGCGCACCTCTACAATCTGGCGCACTTCGCCGACCGGGGACTCGTGAAGGCGCCGTTTTTCGTCCAGTCCGTCTTCGGTATTCTCGGCGGCATCGGTCCACACCCCGAGGACGTCCTGCACATGAAGCGCACCGCCGACCGGCTGTTCGGCGGCGACTATCGTTGGTCTGTCCTGGGCGCCGGTGCAAATCAGATGCGCATCGCCGCGCAGGCGGCCGCGCTCGGCGGCAACGTCCGGGTCGGGCTGGAGGACAGTATCTGGGCCGGCAAGGGCGAATTGGCGACATCGAATGCGGTCCAGGTGCGAAAGATCCGCCAGATCATCGAAGGCTTGGGCCTTGCCGTGGCCAGCCCGGACGAGGCGCGCGACATCCTGGATCTCAAGGGTGGTGACAAGGTCGCGTTCTGAGATGCGTTCCGCTGCAAACCGCAGGGAGGCGCCATGGTGATGGTCTCTTAACCGACACTCCCGCCGTGATGCACGGGGTCTGCCTAGTCCGCCCGGCGCGTCGCATTTCGGTACCACAGCACGATGGCCGCGCGGTCTTTCTCGGTCATCGTAGAGATGGCGTTGGGCGGTGGCATTGCGTGGCTGGCGCCCGCCTGGAGAAAGACCGCCTGAGCATTTCGGGCGATGTCGGCCTCCGTCTCGAGGATCACGCCTTTCGGGGGCCAGAGCATCGTATCGCTGTAGAAGGGTTCGCGCGCGTGGCACATGGAACAATTGCCCATGACCACCGCGGCGACGTCTTCAAAGCCGTCCGCGGATGCGAATTGCATCTCGTGTGCGGTAAGCTTGCGCGCGTTGGCCTCTTCATAGGTGTCGTGGGTCATGGGTGCGACGGACAACCAGGCAATGACGATCATGAGCACGACGGTAACGGCCCATGTCCAGTGAGGACCCGTGCCCGTCCTGTGCATGGTGTTGAAGTAGTGCCGGATCGTGACCCCGGTGAGAAAGATCAGGCTGGCAATGATCCATGCGTATTCCGTGGCAAAGGCCAGCGGGTAGTGGTTCGACAGCATCAGGAAGACGACCGGCAGGGTCAGGTAGTTGTTATGGGTTGAGCGCACTTTGGCGATCTTGCCGTACTTCGCATCCGGGGTGCGCCCGGCTTTCAGGTCCTCGACCACGATGCGCTGGTTCGGCATGATCTGGAAGAACACGTTTGCGGTCATGATCGTGGCGGTGAACGCGCCGAGATGCAAAAGCGCCGCGCGGCCGGTGAAGACCTGATTGTAGCCCCATGACATCGCGACCAGCATGACGAACAGCAGCAGCATCAGCAGCGTGGGGTTGTCGCTGAGCTTCGACTTGCAGGCGGCATCGTATATCAACCATCCGATCATCAGAGAACCGCCCGAAATCAGGATGCCCTGCCACAGCGCAAGGTCCGCCTTGGTCGGATCCAGAAGGTAAATCTCTCCGCCGACCCAATAGATGATCATCAGAAGCGCGGCCCCCGATACCCAAGTCATGTAGCTTTGCCATTTGTGCCAGGTCAGATGTGCGGGCATCTCCGACGGGGCGACATTGTATTTGACCGTGCGGTAAAAGCCGCCCCCGTGGACCTCCCATTCCTCGCCGGACGCACCTTCGGGAAGGCTGGGCGAGGGCTTCAACATCAGGTCGAGCGCGATGAAGTAGAATGACGCCCCGATCCAGGCCATGGCGGTAATGACGTGCAGCCAGCGGACGGAGAAGGCGACCCAGTCCCAGATTGCAATGAAATCGTACATGCCATGCCTCCGTTGAAGTCGGTTCCCGTGCAAACTAGGCGCCTCTCGATTGTTCTGGTATCAATGCGAAAAGCCAAGCAGCATCAAAAAAATCGGAATAATGTCCTATCTAGACAACATCAGGACCTTCGTGCGCGTCTACGAACTGGGCAGCATGTCGGCGGCTGGGCGCGACCTTAGGATTTCCCCGGCGGTCACGTCTTCCCGGATTTCGCAGCTTGAAGAACATCTAAGCGTGCGTCTGTTTCAGCGCACGACGCGCAGCCTTTCCCCGACCGAACAGGGCAGGGCCTTCTATTCGGGGGCTTGCGAGATACTCGAGTCGGTCGAGAACGCCGAGGCGCAGGTCGTCAGTATTACCGAAAACCCCAAGGGCGCGCTCTATGTCGCCGCGCCTCTTGGTGTCGGACGGCGCCTGATCGCGCCGCAGGTGCCTGCGTTTCTGGAACAGTACCGGGAAGTCAGTGTGCGGTTGCGCCTGACCGACCGGAAGGTGGATCTGACGACGGAGGGGCTCGACCTCGCCTTCTTCCTTGGGCAACCCGAGGACAGCGCGCTCCGCATTCGGAAAATCGCCGATGTCGAAAGGGTGCTGTGCGCCTCGCCGGACTACTTGGAAGCGCACGGCACGCCCCGGAATGGCGACGAACTTGTATCAGGCGGCCATGAATGTCTGAACCTACGCTTTCCCGGAGCAACCGAGTTCCAATGGCGTTTGATGACCGAAGAGGGACCGAAACGGCTCCGGGTGTCCGGGCGTTACGAATCCGACGATGGTGACGTCCTGACGGACTGGGCGCTGGCGGGCCATGGAATTGCGCTGAAGCCTATTTTCGAGGTTGCCGAGCATCTGGAGGCTGGGCGTCTGGTCCCGACCGCCACGGAAACGCCGCCCGAGCCCATTCAGATGGCCTGTCTCTTCACCCATCGCAGGCGCCAGGACCCCAAGACGCGGATCTTCATGGAATTCGTGATCGAACGGATCAGCGCTGTTGTCCGCGACGCCGAGAAGCGCGGTCAGCTGCCGCGGTAAGTGGCGTATCCGAAGGGTGAGAGCAGCAGCGGCACGTGATAGTGTGAAGCCTCCGACATGCCGAACCGAAGCGGGATGACGTCGAGAAAGCGCGGAGATTCCGGCGGCACGCCGACCGCGTCCAGATAGGCGCCGGCGTGGAAGACAATTTCGTATGTACCGGTCGCAAACCGGTCCGCTGGCAGAATTGGCTCATCCGTTCGGCCATCCCGGTTGGTGGTAAGCGTTTTCAGAAGCGTGCGTTCGTCGCCTTCGATCTGGAACAATTCGATGATGAGACCTTCTGCAGGGCAGCCGCGGGCGGTGTCGAGAACGTGTGTGGTAAGATAGCCGGACATGAAAATTCCTTCTGAAGTTGCTGCCTTGTAGGGGACGCGACCGGAACGCGGCAAAGCCCGTCCGGCAGAAGGCACCTTAAAGATTTATTTGAAAAACAAATCTATTCTATCGGTCTACAAGGGGCCGTCTGAGAAATGGGGCCCATTCGTGACACGCTATCCTCGTGATATGACTGGCTACGGCGCGACGCCGCCCGCCGCCAATTGGCCGAATGGCGCGAAGATCGCCGTGCAATTCGTGCTGAATTACGAAGAAGGCGGCGAAAGCAATATCCTGCACGGCGATCCGGCGTCCGAGGCCTTTTTGTCCGAGATCACCGGCGCCCAAGCCTGGCCGGGCCAGCGGCATTGGAACATGGAATCGCTTTACGAATATGGCGCCCGTGCCGGATTTTGGCGCATCCATCGTATTCTGAAGCACGTTCCCATCACGGTCTACGGGGTCGCCACGGCGCTCGCACGCGCGCCGGAACAAGTTGCCGCAATGAAGGCCGCCGGCTGGGAAATCGCCAGTCACGGTCTGAAGTGGATCGAACACAAAGACATGCAAGCCGAGCAGGAACGGGCCCAGATCCGTGCGGCGATCCGGCTCCACGAAGAGGTTACCGGAGCGCCGCCCCGCGGGTGGTACACGGGCCGATGCTCGATGAACACCATCGATCTCGCGGCCGCGGAAGGCGGCTTTGCCTACATTGCCGACAGCTACGCCGACGATCTGCCCCACTGGGTCAAGGCCGGTGGCCGGGATCAGTTGATCGTCCCCTACACCATGGATTGCAATGACATGCGTTTCGCAATCCAGGCCGGGTTCACCACCGGCGAGGACTTTGAGACAATGCTGCGGGACGCTTTCGACACTCTCTACGAAGAGGGCGTCGGCGGGGCCCCGAAGATGCTCTCGATCGGTCTCCACTGTCGCCTGATCGGCCGGCCTAGTCGTGCCGCAGCGCTGAAGCGCGCGCTAGAATACATCCAAAGCCATGAGGGCGTCTGGTTCGCAACTCGGCTTGAGATCGCGGAGCATTGGGCGGCCGAACATCCACCCTCCCAGCGCCAGCGCCCCTCTGAAATGGACCTGGAAACCTTCGTCGCCGAATTCGGTGGTGTCTTCGAGCACTCGCCCTGGATTGCCGAGGGTGCGCATGCCCTCGAACTGGGCCCGACCCATGACACGGCCGCGGGAGTGCATGCCGCCCTTACGCGGGTGTTCCGCACAGCACCGCAAGACAAACGGCTCGCTGTGCTGACCGCGCACCCCGATCTGGCGGGCAAGCTGGCCAAGGCCAAGCGCCTGACAGCGGAATCCACCGCGGAACAGGCCGCGGTGGGTCTCGACGCGTTGGCCAACGACCAGCGCGCGGCCTTTGCCGAGTTGAACGCTGCCTACACCTCGAAATTCGGCTTTCCCTTCATCATCGCCGTGCGCGACAACACGAAGGCCTCGATCATGGAGACCTTCCGCCGGCGGTTGGAGAACGACCGAGACGCGGAATTTGCCGAGGCCTGCCGCCAGGTAGAGCGGATCGTCGAGCTTCGCTTGCAGGAAAAGCACGCCGCATGACACAAGCACTCCTCGCACAGCCGTTGACGGTGGCGGCCTTCGCGGCTTTCGGTGACGTGCTCCAGGCGTCGGGCGCGCCGGAGAAAATCATCAACCAGGGTCGGTGTGGCCGGTTTCACGACCGCGCGCGGATGGATTTTGGGCCACGCGGCCGCGCCGGCATCAGTATCTTTCAAAGCGACCCGGTTGCCTGGCCGGTCGAGATCGCGCTGGTCGAGCGGCATCCCGAAGGCAGCCAGGCCTTCGTTTCGATGACCGGGCATCCGTTCCTGGTCGTCGTCGCAGCGGATGAAAACGGCACACCGGGAACCCCGCAAGCGTTCGTTGCGGCGCCCGGACAAGGCATCAACTTCCACCGCGGAACGTGGCACGGCGTCCTGACGCCGCTCCATGAACCGGGGCTCTTCGCGGTGGTGGATCGGATTGGAGACACTCCGAATCTGGAGGAACACTGGTTCGACGCCCCGTATCTCGTCGAGCCGGGAAAAGCATGCGTCAGCGCGGGGTTGGCACAAGCATCGAATTGAGGGAGGAACCCAAATGGCCGATGTATCAATCGGGACGGCGGCGCAGCTCCGCGACCCAGACTACACACCGCCGCTGGTGAAGGCGGTGCCGCTCGGCATCCAGCACGTGCTCGCGATGTTCGTCTCGAACGTGACGCCGGCGATCATCGTCTGTGGCGCGGCGGGCTTTGGCTTCGGCTCGAACAGCCCAGACTTTCCGCAGATGATCTATATGATTCAGATGTCGATGTTCTTCGCCGGCATCGCGACGCTGTTCCAGTCGATCGGCGTGGGTCCGATCGGGGCACGGCTTCCGATCGTGCAGGGCACGTCGTTTGCTTTCATCCCGATCATGATCCCGCTGGTGGCCGGCAAGGGCGTGGATGCCATTGCGGTTCTGATGGGCGGCGTTCTTGCGGGCGGCCTGTTCCACGCCGTCCTTAGTCTTTTTATCGGTAGGCTACGCTTTGCCCTTCCGCCTCTGGTTACAGGGCTCGTCGTGACAATGATCGGCTTGGCGCTCGTCAAGGTCGGCATCCAGTATGCGGCCGGCGGCGTTCCGGCGATCGGGACAGAGGAATACGGCTCGCTTCTGAATTGGTCGATGGCGCTCGTGGTGATCTTCGCCACGCTGGGGCTGAAGTTCTTCACACGCGGCATGCTATCCATCTCGGCCGTTCTGGTTGGTCTGCTCGCAGGCTATGCCTTTGCCTTTGCGCTTGGGCAGGTCGACCTGGGCAATGTCGGGCGCGCCGCGACGTTTGCCCTGCCGAACCCGCTGCATGTCGGATTGGAGTTTTCCGTTGCCGCCATAATCGGTTTCTGTGCGATGGCCTTCGTCTCCGCGGTCGAAACGGTGGGCGACGTGTCGGGGATCACCAAGGGCGGCGCGGGCCGTGAGGCCACCGACAAGGAAATCCGGGGCGCAACCTTCGCCGATGGTATCGGCACGGCGATCTCGGGCCTGTTCGGCGCGCTGCCCAACACGTCGTTCAGCCAGAACGTGGGTTTGATCGCGATGACCGGCGTCATGAGCCGCGCGGTAGTGACGATCGGCGCGCTTTTCCTGATCGCCTGCGGGCTCCTGCCGAAGATCGGGGCGATCATCTCCTCGGTTCCGATCGAGGTATTGGGCGGCGGCGTGATCGTCATGTTCGGCATGGTTGTGGCCGCTGGTGTCTCGATGCTGTCGGATGTGGTCTGGAACCGGCGCAACATGGTGATCTTTGCCATCGCGTTGTCGCTCGGCCTCGGGCTGCAATTGGAACCGGACGCGCTGCAATACCTGCCGGGAACGGTCAAGGTTCTTGCGACCTCCGGCATCCTGCCGGCCGCACTGATCGCCATCGTGCTGAACCTGATCCTGCCGGAACAGCTGTCCGACGAGGCGACGGAGGAGGTCTCGGGCGGTATGGCCGGCCATGCGAAGGGCGAACTGGTCAGGGACGATCACGTCTGATTTGGACGGAGGCAGTGGCGGCGGCGCTATGCGCGGCGTCGCCGCTCTACTCTCTTGAACTACGATGCTTCGCCGCGCCAGGTCGCGTTCGTCTGGATACCCAGGTGGCCCGTGCGGAGGACCTTACCGGCCGGTTCACCCGGGCCCATGCCGGCGGCGAAGACCAGGGCTTGGCACTTTCCGACGTCAGAGTCTTCCAGAGCTTTTTAGAGCAGGGCTAAGCCTATTCGGCGGCGGTCTCGAGGTTGGTCCGGGGCACTGCTGGCACCGCGTGCGCCGGTCTCAGAGCCATATGGCGGTTCACGTCCTTATAAAGCAGATATCGGAACCGGCCGGGTCCGCCGGCATAGCAGGCCTGCGGGCAGAAGGCGCGAAGCCACATGTAATCGCCCGCTTCGACTTCGACCCAATCCTGGTTCAATCGGTAGACCGCCTTGCCCTCCAGCACATAGAGACCGTGTTCCATGACGTGGGTTTCGGCGAACGGAATGACGGCGCCCGGCTCGAACGTGACCACGGTGACGTGCATATCGTGACGCATGTCGGACGGCGCGACGAACCGGGTGGTGGCCCATTTCCCATCCGCGCCCGGCATCGGCGTGGGCGCGATGTCCTGTTCGTTGGCAACGATCACGTCGGGATGCGGCAACCCCTCGACCGCCTCATAAGCCTTGCGGATCCAGTGAAACCGCACGGGCGCGTCGCTGTCGTTCTCGAAAACCCAATCGATCTGAGGCGGCAGGTAGACATAGCTTCCCGGACGCAGTTCATGGGCGATGCGATCAATCGTGATCTTCGCGGTTCCGTCGACGACGAAGAGAACACCCTCGGCTGCCGGTTCGGGTTCTGGCCTGGTCGATCCGCCGCCGGGCGCGACTTCCATGATGTATTGCGAAAAGGTCTCGGCAAAGCCGCTCAGCGGCCGCGACAGCACCCACAGGCGCGTGTTGGTCCAGAAGGGAAGAAAACTGGTCACGATGTCCTGCATCGTGCCTTTGGGGATGACCGCATAGGCGTCGGTGAACACGGCGCGACCGGTCAGAAGCTGCTCCTGCTGCGGATGGCCTCCCGTCGGTGCGAAGTAGCGTGCGGTCATTACAACTCCGGGCGTTGCGTATGGTTGAAACGATAGACGGTCCATACCGCGTCTGGCCAGCCGAGAACTGGCGACAGCACCTTTGCGTTTTCCCGAACAATTGTCGTTTCTTGATTGAAGTGGCGGAAGGTGGCGTTCAACCCCTGAGGTGCCCCTAGTTTCTTAGATGCCTGCCTCGGTCAGTTTCTGCTTTCTGATCTCGAAATCAACGGGCGACAGCATGCGGTTGTTCGTGTGCTTGCGCTTCGGCTTCGCTAAGCGCCGGTCAGACGGCGTGCCGGTGTCCGCCCGGTCGTGGGCCCAGCGGAAGGAAAGACGCGCACAGAACGATGGTCATCACCGCGTAGGAGGCCAGTGCGTGACCGGCCAGCGATGGCACGCCGTGGACGATGAGCGCCCCGTTACCGCCGGGCACCAGATACGCGCCGCCGCCCATCAGGCATCCCCCGGCCAGACACCGTGTCGAGCGCCTTAGCGTAGGACCACGCCAGTGGAAGGTTCCTGAGCGCAAGGCCGCGACGATCCCGCCCGCGACCACCGCCCCGGCAGCGGCCATAGCAACCGCCGTTGGCCCCGTCGCGACTGTTTTCGTTGGATCGGCGAGCCATAGCGCATGATCGGAGAGCACCGACATGTAGGTCCATCCGCCGGCCAGCGCATGGAGCAGCCCACCGCAGAGACCGATGACGAGCATCGCACGAAACGGCCCGAAATGGACGACGCCGGGCGCGCGAAGATCGCGCAGCCAGCGCCGGGCGCGGCGCTGAAGCGTGAGACCCACCGTCAGCATGAAGACGGCGGCCACCAGCAGGGAAAGGGGGCCGGGCGCTTCGAGTGGCGACAGGTCCGTGGCGACGTCCGGCAGCCCGTGCCAGGCGTAGGTCGCGAGCGCGCCGGCGATCATCCCCACGACGGTAAAGGCGTAGTCGGTCCGGCCGCCAGTCAGGTGCGAAAGCGTCCCGAGAACGCAGCCTTCGTTGAGGCGGGCGCCGAGGCCGAAGACAGCCCCGCCGGCGATGGCGGCCCAGCCAACGGAACGATCCGGTGAAAGATGAACCGCGTCAGGCATCATCCAGTGCAGGGGCAGGATCACGGCGCCCGACGCGGCTGCGGCCAGCCCGAAGGCCCGCATCCGCGTCGAGCGCCGGTCCCGCACCAGCATCTGCGCCGCGACAACGGCGCAGATAGAGCCGCGACGGATGGCGAAGCCGCAAAGAAACGCCAGAACCGTCGAGAGCAGAAGCGTAAGCATGGTCGCCCTTTCTGGATCCCGCGCCGTTCGATGTCACCTACATACGACGCCGGTTCAGGTGTTCGTGCTCCTCAGCGATGCGACGAGCAGGCAGACCGAGGCTATCAGAAGCACCAGATCCTTCAGCACAAACTGTCCCGGCAGGACAGAGATCGCCGGAAACCCTCCCTCCGCCGCTTCGCCAACGCCGGACGTCGTCACAAAGAAGGTTAGCGTCAGGACATAGGTCGCACAGGACATGGCCGCCCCGAGGGCCGAGAAGAGCGCGCTGACGGCGCCGATGGCGAGCGCCGCGGCCGTGGCCAGCTACAACGTGCCAATGACGTAGCTGGCGCCCTGGACGCCGAAGAGGGCCGGTATCCACGACATGAGCGGATTGTTCTGCATCAGCGGCGCGATCGCCTCTGCCTCCGCCAGCGTGAATCTCATCATGCCGAACCACACGAAGAACACCACGTGCGACCACCGCAGCAGCGCGAGTGGCCGGTACCTACGCTCTGCGACTGCAAGTTGGTCGGGCATGACGGCGCGCTTTGATTTGGAGTTTGAAAACGGAGAACCTCGGTTCTTACCTTTCGGATCCGCGGCCAACACCGAACGGGAATTGCTTGCGCTCGCCCACGAAAACGTCTCGCGACCAGAAGGCCGCGAGACGATAGCGCCAGGTCAGCCGAGCTTTAGCTCAGAGGAGCGGAGCCAAGCGGCTTCGAGATTGCCCGCACCCAACGATAAACACGTTATATGCGGTTATCTCGATTGTGGCGGGCGTTCCAAACCGTTGTGCGCCCCTTTCACCTAAAGGTCTTTGGGGGCGGTGTTCGAGATCTCAGGCCAGTTGGCGTCCGCCTTCGCGCCGTTCCCCTCAACATCACTGCTGAAGCCTTCCAGCGCAGCCGGATAGGAGTAGACAGACAGCCTGCCGTCATCGACACGGAATAGATTGGGATCACCGTCCAGTTTCTTACCAAGCGCGACGCCCATGCGGCAGAACCCACCGTGCTGAGGTGCATACTTCGCCGGGTCGGCCTTGAAGGCTTCAAGGTTCTCGGCGGACGAGAAACGGTAGATTGCGCCGTCATGCTCGGCGGAGAACTCTTCGGACCCCAAAACCGGTTTGCCGACCGTGAAGTAGGCGACCGGATCATGGCTCTTCAAAGCGATGCTGGCAGAGCTGACATTCACCGGCGCCGTCGAGGTGATGTCATATGCAAAGGCAGGGCTGGAAGCTGCGAAGGCAAAAGCCAGGCCAGCGGCGACAAGTGCTTTCTTCATAGGTTTTCTCCGTTTCAGAAGTGATGACCCCGGGGGCTAGGCGGGCGTCTTGCGTGCGACCACAAAGACAGTAGATGACCAAATGGTCAACTAGATGTCAGACACATCTTTGTGTCTAGGTGAATACACACTTACGTCATATTTCTCCGGGGTCATGCATTGGGGTTCGTCATGCAACGACAGCCGAACTTTGACGTCTGCCCGCCAAGCATGCAGTTCATCGACTTTGCGCCCAAAAATCGGGCGAAGCGACCGTTTACAAACACTTTTTTGGCATATCGAGATCCAAGATCTTTTTGGCCAAGACCTGGATCTGGTAGCCCAACACACCGCGAGCCGGGGCATCGCTTCGTTAATCCGACGACACGAAAAAAGAACCGCAGCTGGGTCGAAACACTGACAGAGAGAACAGACCCCAACCATGGCGCGACCTTACTCCTTTGAACCTCAAGCAGCCTTGGAGGCTGCGATGCAGGTTTTTTGGCGTGATGGTTACGAGTTGGCGCGTCTGGCGGACTTACAGAGTCGGATGGGAATCCAACGCGGATCGCTCTACCAGGAGTTCGGATCGAAGAAGCAACTGTTCCTGAAAGCACTTGGCAGATACGTCGCCTTGCATGTCGATCCAGGCATTACGTTGCTGTTGCAGTCTGACATGTCAGGCGAAGATCGAATAGCGGCGTTCTTCGGAGCCATTCCCGAAGAAGAGCCACGTGGTTGCCTCTTGTGCAACACGGCCGCCGGTATAGCCGGGACGGACGAGGATATGCGTCAGGCCGTTTCGACGCAACTCGTGCGGTTTCGCGACGCGTTCGATGCTGCGTTGACCGATGTCGTCCAAAGCTCTGATGAACGCCACAAAGAGGCTTCGCGTCTCATGCGAGAGTACATTGGAAAGCGCGTCGAGGCACGCACAGTGCCCTGAGACGGGGTCAGTTGGCGTTAGGTGCGAAATTCCTATGTTGGCACGCGGATCATTGCGGGTCGGCCGACGATCCCTCTCCGCGTTCTTCCCGATGAGCTCCAACCGTTTGAGCGCAACGCGTGCAAGATCGACGGGCTCTGGAGTGATATCGATGCCATGAACAACCGCCGCATGGTTCACGACCATCTCGGTCACGCCGGTATCGATCCCGAGAGTGACGGGGCCCGTTCGGCGCTCAAATCGGTCCACTGGACCGATTTTCGAGACGCGCCTCACCTAACTCCGCGCGCATCTTGCCGTAGTCGATCAGCCTCGAGCGGTCGAGGTGCCCGATCTTCTCCTTGCCCAGATCGCGCTTGAGCGTCGCGAGCGCGGCGGCCTTGGCTCGCGACGCGGCGGTTTCCCTACCTCGCACATATCGGTTACATGAAGATCGACAATTTCGCCAAAGGTCTGGAGGCGGGAGACGGACGACTTATTCGGCGCCAGCCCCTGATCCACCCGGGTCTCCGCCTGGCGGGCTTGTGCGTGTGGCGTCGTCGCGGCAAAGGAACGTCTCGCTCGCGTAGCGGCCCTTTCGTCTGATATGGACCGAGGTCAGGCACCGGAGGGGAGCTTGGTGATGGAGGCCATTTTCGTGTGTGGATCATGTGTGCAATGAGTCGTCGTAGCGGGGCAAATTCGGGGATATTGGGGCGTATTCCAGCGTAGCAGCACCCGCCGCCAACAGTTTGAAGTAAAAAATGCAAATAAATCAACACGCTAGACTATCGGTCGCCCCCATGATGGATGGTAACGATTTTGGCGCGATTTCAAATGCTTGCGTGGTGTCGTGTGCGGCTCGTGTTCATGTTTCGATCGCGTGATTTCGCAGTGCGTCGCGGGCATTTCGGTCAGTTGGAAAACATTGCTCCCTTAGGCGCCTACTCGTGATCTTCGAGGGCGAGCAATTGATGATGGTTATTTCGCAGAAACCCTTTGCCGTGCTGAAATTAGCTGTTCCAGGTGGATACCGTGTAGCCCGGTATTGCGGGCAGTGCGATCGTCTGGCCGCATTCCGCCTCTGCTGCTCTTCGCCAGGTAACCTATGTCGCCGTTCGGTTCACACGCGCGATCAGCGCTTCTCCGGTTTCCTTTCTCTCACTGTATCGATCGACGAGATAAGGCGCGACATCGCGGGTCAGCATTGTGAATTTGACCAGTTCTTCCATCACATCGACCATGCGGTCGTAGTAGGGCGAGGGTGTCATGCGGTCGTCGTCCCCGAATTGTTGAAAAGCCTTCGGAACAGAAGACTGGTTGGGGATGGTCAGGCAGCGCATCCAGCGCCCCAGAACCCGCAGCTGATTGATAGCGTTGAAGCTTTGTGATCCGCCGCAAACCTGCATGACGGCCAAGGTCTTCCCTTGGGTCGGTCGCACGGCCCCGATTGACAGCGGGATCCAGTCGATCTGTGCCTTCATGATCCCCGTCATCGCGCCATGTCGTTCGGGTGAGCACCAAACCATACCCTCGCTCCAGGTCACGAGATCCCGTAGCTCCTGGACCTTTGGGTGGTCGGCTTCGGCGTCATCGGGCAAAGGCAAGCCAGAGGGGTTGAAGGTATGTGTTTCCGCGCCAAGGCGGTGCAGCACGCGCGCCGCCTCTTCGGTCATCAAACGGCTGAAAGAGCGCTTTCTCAAAGAGCCGTAGAGCAGAAGGATCCTCGGCGGGTGGGATGCGTGCCCAGCGGGAAACAGATGCGCCGTGTCCGGCGCCTGAAAATGTTCTTCGGACAATTGCGGCGTGTCAGTCAACACGGTCTCCATGTTCGTTCAGGATCATCTGGCCGTCTTCTTTGTAAAGCGTTCCGGGAGGCATGGTTTCGAGCAGGTCGAGTACGGTTTCCGAGGGCCGGCAGAGCCGTACGCCTTTCGGGCTACACACAATTGGCCGGTTGACCAGTATGGGATGGCCGATCATCGCGTCCAGTAGGGCCTCATCGGGAACCGCTGGGTCCAGCAGTCCAAGCGCTTCTGCCGGTGATTTCGTAGTCCGTAGCGCGCTGCGAGGCGTCAGGTTGGCGGCAGCAAACAGCCCATGGAGCTGCGGTCGCGTCCAGCCGGTCTGCAAGTATTCGATCACCACAGGCTCCACGCCGGATGCCCGGATGATCGAAAGGACATTGCGCGACGTGCCGCAGTCGGGGTTGTGGTGAATGACAATGGTCATGAGCGGGCCTTCGTTGCTGCGGCCAGCTGGTCAAGCGCCGTCGCCAGGCGCTTGCGCGGACAAGCGATGTTCAACCGGCCAAAGCCCGCGCCTTGTGGACCAAACGCGATCCCACGGTTAATGGCCCAGTCAGCTTGCTTTGTGAGAAACGCGGTCAGATCGTCGGGTTCGAGCCCGAGACCGCGGAAGTCGATCCAGAGCAGGAATGTTCCTTCAGGTTCGATCAGGGTGATCCCCGGGATTTTAGCGAGGCGGTGGCGAACAAGATCCAGATTACCCCACAGATACACCAGCACCGCGTCGAGCCATGACGCGCCCTCGGCATAGGCGGCCTGCATCGCGACCGAGGCAAACGCGTTGTTCTTGTTGACGGTCAGCCGGCTGTTCTCGGTGTGAAAGGCCTGTCTGCGGGTCTCGTCGGGAACAACCGTGAACGCAGAGCAACAGGCGGCGATGTTGAAGCTCTTTGCCGGCGACAGGCAGGTGATGGAGTTGAGGGCATCGTCGGACGAAATCGAAGCGAATGGCGTGTAGGAGTGACCCGGGAAGGTGATGTCACCGTGGATTTCATCGGACACCACCAGCACACCATGGCGGCGGCAGATCGCGCCCACGCGTGCGAGTTCCTCGGCGCTCCAGACCCGGCCCACGGGGTTGTGCGGATTGCACAGGAAGATCATTCGAGTTCGCGGGTCGCGAGCGACGCGTTCCAGCGCGTCGAAATCCATCTCGTATCGGCCGTCCTGCAGGATCAGTGGGTTCTCGACCATCTGCCGTCCGTTTTCCGCGATGATGTCGGCGAAATCGAAAAAAACCGGCGGCTGCACGATAATCCCGTCGCCCGGCTCCGTGAACGCGTTGGTAGCCATTGCCAATGCGTTCAGGACGTTTGGCGCACGCAGGATATGGGACGGGTCGACCTTCCATCCGTGCCTATTTTCCAGCCAGCCTGTGAGCGCAGGGATCAACCCGTCGGGGACGGTCTCGTAGCCAAAGACGCCATGCATAGCCCGCGCAACGATCGCATCAGTGATGCAAGGCGCAACGCGGAAGTCCATGTCGGCCACGCTGGCGGGAAACAGGTCCATCCCGTCCGCACCTAGCACAAGCCGATGATGCTTGAGCGCCGGAACGACCCGGCGGTCAATCTCTTCGTCGAAATCGAACTCAGCCATCTTTCGACTCCTCCAGCATCCACCGGAAGAACCACGTGGCGAGAACCGCCGCGATCAGCTGCACCGCGATGAAGGCGGCCACGTCGGTGGGGGCGATCCCAGCGAAGGTGTTCGAGAAACCTCGTGCGATGGTCACCGCCGGATTGGCGAAAGAGGTGGAGGACGTGAACCAGTAGGCCGCCGTGATGTAGAGGCCCACCGCCATGGGCACCGCCTGCGGTCTCGCCTTGAGGCACGCGAGAATCGTGCCAATCAGCCCGAAGGTCGCAACGAACTCGCCGGCCCATTGACCGATCCCGGTGCGCGGGGTCGTGGAGGGGTCGATCAGCGGATGCTCGAACATCACATGCGCGGCCAGAACACCGACGATACCACCGGATACTTGGGCAACGACATAAAGCCCCGCATCGCGCGGAGCGATTTCGCGCTGCATCACAAAGCTGAGGGTCACCGCAGGGTTGAAATGCGCTCCCGAAATCGGACCAAAGACGGTGATCAATACGACAAGAATTGCGCCTGTCGGGATCGTGTTTCCCAGGAGCGCGACAGCCACGTTCCCGCCTGCGAGCCGCTCGGCCATGATGCCCGATCCGACCACCGTCGCGAGCAGAGAAAACGTGCCAAGACATTCGGCCATCAACCGGCGATCCAGTGTCATTCCTCGTCCTCCAGAAGCGCCGCAAAACGCGCAAAATCGATGTTGCCGCCGGTGATGACAGTCGCGACGGTGCGTCCGGCGATGGGCACTTGGCCGTTCAGGATCGCCGCAAGACCGACCGCGGCCCCAGGCTCCGTGACGATCCGAAAATGGTCGTAGGCGAACCGCATCGCGTGGCGGACCTCTGCATCCGTGGCCGTGACCCCGCCCGCCAGCAGATCGCGATTGATCGAAAAGGTCAGTTCGCCCGGGATCGGCGTCATGATGGCATCGCAGATGGTTCGGCGGCCCTTCGGGTTGGCGACACGACGCCCTTCCTCAAGCGACCTGCTTGTGTCGTCGAACAGCGCCGGCTCTGCCGCAAAAACCTGCGTTCCGGGTGCAGCCTCAGCCATCAGCGAGGCGGTTGCCGCCGTCAGCCCGCCGCCCCCGCATGGCACCAGAACCGCGTCGAGCGGCTCGCCTGCGTCTTCCAGCACCTCGAGCGCCGCCGTGCCCGCGCCGGCTAGGACCTCAGGATGTGCGCTTGGAGGCACCTCGATCCGGCCGGTCTCGGCCATAATGCGGGCGACCACATCCGCGCTGTTTTCCGTGTCGCGGTCGTAGGGGACGATCTCGGCCCCCATGTCCCGAACGGCCGCCTTCTTGGCCGCGGGTGCGTCCGAGGGCATGACGATCACTGCGGAGGATCCGAGGATCTGAGCCGCACGCGCGAGCCCCAACGCATGGTTGCCCGATGAATACGTCACCGCGCCGCGCCCCCGTTCCTCGGCTGTGAGACCGAGCATCCGGTGATAGGCCCCACGGATCTTGAAGGCGCCCGTGCGCTGGAGGTTCTCGGCCTTCAGCAGTAATCGGCCACCGAGCAAGTCGTTCACATCCGGGTTTTCCAGCAGGGGCGTTCGGATAAACACACCTTCGAGCGCGGAGGCCGCGGCACGTATGTCGTCGAAGGAAACCGCATAGTTCTTCATTTCAGACCGCATCCGTCGCTATCTGATAGAGCGCATCGCCTCGCCGAACCTGCGCCATGGCCCGCATCGCCAGGACGAGACCTCCATAGGGCGAGGTGACAGCGTCCGGTTTAAGGCCGGGCGTTTCGGGATGGTGGATCAGCGCCACGGTTTCGTTTTCCGCAACATCTTCGCCGATAATCTTCAGCGGCTCGAACACGCCGGCCCCATCGGAATAGACTGATCCCAGTGCATGAAGCTCGCGTGTCCCTCGGGCGGCGTCCGGGGTGTGGTCCGGCAACATCCCAAGGGCGTGCAAGATGCGGCGCAGCCCGCGCTCGGTTTGCCGCAGCACCTCCGGCGTCACGCACCCTGCGCCGCCAAGCTCGGCCATCACGTTGATCACGCCTTTGCGGTTGGCCGCGCCCATCGCCGTTCGTGCGGTGCTGTCGCGCCCACCGCCGCCGGTGAAGACCCAGGCATAGGGCAGATCGAAGGCTTCGGTCAGCATGGCAAGCCCGGCCTCTTCCTCCGGCGAATGCGCCGGTCCACGCAACAGCGTCGGAGGATAGATCAACGATGTGCCGCCCGAATGGAGATCGACGGCGTAGTCCGCCAGGGGCAGAATGACCTCTTCGTGATAATGGGCGATCATCTCGGACGGCGAACCCTTCGGGTCGCCGGGATAGAGGCGGTTCAGATTGCCGTCGTCCAACGGCGAGACACGGCGGCCGGCCTCGGCGGCCGGGAAGTTCACCATCGGCAGCAGGATCAGGCGGCCACGGACGTCAGCCACGTCCAGCTCGCGCGCAAGGGTCGCGACGGCGATCTGCCCTTCGTATTCGTCGCCGTGAACTCCGGCCGAAACCACGAGCGTCGGTCCGTCCCCGTTGCGAATGACTGTGATCGGAACTGGGATCCAGCCATAGGCGGATCGATGAGTGGAGTGCGGTACGCGGAGATAGCCCGCCTGTTTCCCTTCGACGTCGAAATCAACCTCGGATGTGATCAGCGTACCGGTCATTCGCCCCTCATTTCGGGTTTTTCCGAATTGACTCCGGGCTACGGGATCGTCACCCACTGGTCAAGCTTCGATAATTCGGGCATTGACGAATTATGGATCAGGACTCTGCGATAGACGCATTCGCGGCACTGGCGCATCCGACCCGGTTGTCCGTGTTCAAGCTACTCGTGCAGCACGCCCCGGACGGCGTTCCTGCGCTGACAATCGCAGAGCGGCTGGACGCGAAACCTTCTACGCTTTCCGGACACCTGTCGGTTCTCAAACGCGCAGGGCTGCTAACCGGCACACGTCATCAACGCGAGATCCGATATGCGGCAAGGCTGGATGCCATTAACAGCCTCGTCGGATTTCTTCTGTCGGATTGCTGCGGTGGGAAAGTCCAGAATTGCAAGGATATCCTGACGCTGCTGGATGCGGAGGTAGAACGCGGCTCGACCTGATGGCGGACCTGTCAGCCCGCTGACCGCGCGTACGGGATGGCGGCCGATTTCCCAACGTCACTCCCACTCCATCTGCTGGAACGCCGTTTGGGCGTTGCGCCCGGCCAAGGCCTCGAATTGCTCGAGATAGGCGAACGCGGACTGATCGACCGCAGGGGCGTCCATGATGTCGCCACCGGCGTCCAGCAAGGCTCCTATCTGCGCCCGGAGATTCATGAGGTAGTCGTAAGTGTCTGCGCGGGCCCGTTGAAGGGTCGTCGCGTGGCCGTGGCCCGGAACGACATGCGTCGCGCCGGTCGCCGCGATGGCCTCGAAGGCGGCCGGCCATTCGGTGATTGAGCTTTGGTCCCCGACACCGAGAATACGCTCCACATAGACGATGTCCCCGGTGAACACGACATCGCGGTCCGGAACCCACACGAAGCTGTCACCCGGCGTATGGGCGGCGCCCGGATGCACGATCTGCAATGTCAGCCTGCCGATCTCCAGCGTATGGTCGCCATCGAACGTCACATCGGCGTGGGATGGCTCCGTCCCGTCGAGCGCAGGGCCGATGAGCTGAGACAGGGCCGTCATCTGCATCGATCCGCGCGCACGCTGGTCCGCGACTGCATCCTCGGACGCAATGACGATCGCCCCCTGCGACTGCCAGTAGCCGTTTCCGAGCCACCGGTGATCCTGCCCGCCGGTATCGATGACGGTGACGACCGGCTGGTCCGTCACGGTGCGGATGGCCGCATGCAGAGCCTCGGCCCCGTTCCACGACCCGCCCGGATCGATCAGGACGGCGCCGTCCCCCGTCACGACAACCCCGAAGGTCGCATTGTTCCCCAGGTTCTCGGGGCTGCGCTGCTCCTTTTCGCCGACGATGGCCCAGACACCTTCCGTGACCGGCTGCACCTCGAGATCCTGCGCGACGGCGAGGCTGGGACCGATCAGGGCCGCGGCGATGATGACGGTGCGGATCATGCCAACAGCCAGCCTTCGAGTTTCCCGACATCGGGCAGGCCGCCGGCATGAACCAGCTTTCCATCGACGGCGATCCCCGGCGTTGACATGACGCCCGCCATGGCGATGGATTTCGCATCGGTGACCTTTTCGACGTCGACATCAACGCCGAGTCTTGCGGCGGCGTCTTTCACCATGACGGCAGTGGTTTCGCATCGCTGGCAGCCGGGGCCGAAGACCTTCACGGATTTCATTGGGATGTCCTTTCAGAGAAATGGGTCGCCCGGGAGGGGCGCTCACAACAGGAAGTTGAAGAGAAAGCCGGTCGCGAGGATGCCCGCGGCCACGACGGCAATGAAGATCGCGATCAACCGGTAGGTCAGGACTTGCTTGAGAATGATCATCTCCGGCAGCGACAGCGCGATCACCGACATCATGAAGGCCAGAGTCGTACCGAGGGCGGCTCCCTTGCCGAGGAGCGCCTCGACGATCGGAATGACCCCGGCCGCGTTTGTGTACATCGGCACGCCCACGGCCACGGCGGCGGGCACCGACCACCAGGCCTCGCTGCCCATGATCCGAAGCATCATTTCCTCTGGAACGTAGCCATGGATGGCCGCGCCGATCCCGATTCCGACGAGCACCCAGATCCAGACCTTGCCGACGATCTCGCGGACCTGTTCGAGACCGATCCTGAGGCGGTCAACCATCGTCAGTGTCTCTTGGGGAGGATCACCGACGGGGGCGGCGGTCAGCTCACGCACCCAGTCCTGCAGATAGCGTTCCAATCCCATCCGCCCGAGGACGAAGCCTGCGACCGTTGCGATCGTGAAGCCAAAGACGAGGTAGATCGTCGCGACCTGCCAGCCGACAAGTCCGTAAAGCAGACCTAGCCCGACCGGACCGACCATCGGCCCAGCGATCAGGAAGGAAAACGTCACGCCGAGCGGAATTCCTGCCGAAACGAACCCGATGAACAGCGGCACCGACGAGCAAGAACAGAAGGGCGTCAGCACGCCGAGAGCGGCGGCCAGTGGATAGCCCCAGATCTGGCGCTTTCCGGCAAGGATCGCCCGGGTCTTTTCCGGGCTGAACCAGCTTCTCAGAACGCCAGTCACGAAGACGATGCCTGTCAGCAGGAGCAAAACTTTCGGTACATCATAGATAAAGAAAGCGAGTGCTTCTCCCGTATGGCTGCGGCGATCTACCGGCAACAAGGACGTCGCCCACTCCGAGAACGGGATCAACTGGCCATAGATCAGCCACCACGCCAGCGCCGCCAGCAGGACGCCGATGTACCAGCTCATATCCGATGCAGGTCTAGGGGCGCCGGCGCCATGTGTCTCCGTCGTCATGCGGCTTCCCTTTCCAATTCGCCGTCCGCAGTCAGGATCGCGTCGACCGCCGCGGCGAGTTCCGGCGCAAGATCGGGGTTTCGACGATAGCGGACCCATTGTGCGTCACGCCGATCCAGCACCAACCCGGCTTGCCGCAGCACCTTCATATGCCGCGACATCCGGCTTTGACTGGCGTCAAGCTTCACCATCAGTTCGCAGACGCAATGCTCGGCACCGTCCGCGAGCAGGCGCATCGCACCGAGGCGAGTCGGTTCGGCGAGCGCACTCAACACCGTGAGAATCATTCCGGATATCCTTCTGCTTATGCGCATGTGCGCATGAGCAGGCGTCCTACGCATTGATCTGGATCACTTTGGCTGTCAGTGTGGAATTTACCGGATGTCGCGACGCCGTGTGATAGTCTGCGGGGCAACTTCGTATACACGCTCGTCCGCTAGTGGATGGGGAAGATTATGATTTTATTTCAAAAATCTATGGGATGACGTACCGGTTTGTACTCACATTGCATTTGCCTTGCCGAGAACAATTTAGCATCCTGTTCGGTTTGCGGTGTTCGGCGCTGACCTGAGCCCCTGAATCTCCTCCACGGAATGGTAGAGTCCTCACAACTGAGAGGACTGAGAATGAAGCCGAGATTCAGCGACGAGCAGATCATTCAGATCATCAAAGAGCAGGAGGCAGGCGAGCGTACGGCGGACGTC
>JBCDDF010000001.1:0-177562 GCA_039180525.1 Pseudomonadota bacterium | reverse complement strand
GCGGGCGCGGGTGGGGCGCGTGCCGGGCGCGGGCGCGGCGCCGTCGCAGTTGCGCCTCAGACGGTCAGCACCCCCGGCAGACTGCCGCGCCGCGCCGCATGGCGCAGCCAGTCTTCCACGAAATCGGCGACGGAGCGGAAGCACATCACCTCTATCGCCCCTTCCCGGGCCCAGACCGCCGCGGCGACCTCGCCCAGACGCGAGCGCCGGATCTCTCCCTCGGCGAACCTATCGGGCGCCAGATCCACCGGCATGCCCTTGGCCAGCACCTCCCGCGCACCCGGACCCGCGACACGGAACACGACCCGCGCATCCGAGACGTCGGCCAGCAGATGCGGCACCTTTGTGAGCCCCGCCCGCGCGGTCTCCAACGCCGCCGCCACCTCTTGCACCGGCAGCATCAGCATCACCTCATCCGGCGCCATCCAGGCCACCGCCCTTTCGCCGTCGAAGAGGATCCGCCGCGCTTCGGGCATGCCCAGCCCCGTCACCGCGGTCGCCACCCGGCCCAGCGCCGTCAGATCCCCGCGCAGGGTCAGCATCCCGCGCGGCGGCAGGCGTTCCACCGTCTCAGACATCCTGCCGCGCCCCTTCCTTGTCGTAGAATACCGGGTCCACGACGCGGGCGCGGATCGTCACGCCGCGGTCGACGGGAAAGTCCAGCACCTGGCCCATCCGTTCGAAACCGCCCCTGATCAGCGCCATTGCAACCGACCGGCCCAGCGTCGGCGAAAAATAGGTCGACGTGACATGCCCGATGGTATGCGCCGTTCCATCCACGTTCTTCGCGCCCTCCACCGCATGCGCGCCATCGGGCAGCACGGTGCGCGGCTCCAGCGTCTCCAGCCCGACCAACTGCTTGCGGTCCGGCGCGGTCAGAAACGGCCGCGCCAGCGCGCGTTTGCCCAGGAAATCGTCCTTCTTCTTGCTGACCGCCCAGCCCAGGTTCAGATCGTGCGGCGTTACCGTGCCGTCGGTTTCGTCGCCGATCATAATGAACCCCTTTTCGGCCCGCATCACATGCAGCGCCTCGGTGCCATAGGGCTGAATGCCCAGATCGCGGCCGGCGGCCAGACACGCCTCCCAGAATGCCAGGCCCTGGCCGGCGGGCACGGCGATCTCATAGCTCAGTTCGCCCGAGAAAGAGATCCGGAACACCCGCGCCGGGATCTGTGCCAGCCGGCCCTCGGCGAAATCCATGAACCTCAGCGTCTCGCGGCTCACATCCATGCCGCCCAGGCGTTCCAGCACCGTGCGCGCCTTCGGTCCGACCACGGCGATCTGGGCATATTGTTCGGTCAGATTGGCGGTGAAGACCTGCAGATCCCACCATTCGGTCTGCAGCCACTCCTCCATCCAGGCGTGCACCCGGTCTGACCCGCCGGACGTTGTATGGCATAGATACGCATCCTCGCTGAGCCGCACCACCACGCCATCGTCGAACAGAAAGCCGTTTTCGGTGCACATCAGCCCATAGCGGCAGCGGCCCGGCTTCAGCGTCGACATCATGTTGGTGTAGATCCGGTCGAGGAATGCGGCGGCATCGGGCCCCTGCACCAGGATCTTGCCCAGGGTCGAGGCGTCCAGCAGCCCGACCTTGTTGCGTGTGTTCACGATCTCGCGCGTGACCGCCTGCGCGATGCTTTCGCCGGGTTGCCGCAGCGCATAGGGCCGGCGCCAGTCGCCGACCGGTTCCCAATGGGCGCCGTTGTTCTCAAGCCAGCCGTCGATGGGCGTCTTGCGCGTGGCCTTGAACAGCGGGCCCTTGGCCGACCCCGCGATGGCGCCCAGCGAGATCGGCGTATAGGGCGGGCGGAAGGTCGTGGTGCCGGTTTGCGGGATCGCCTGACCCAGCGCATCCGACAAGACCGCCAGACCGTTGATATTGCTCAGCTTTCCCTGATCGGTCGCCATGCCCAGTGTGGTATAGCGCTTGGCGTGTTCGACGCTTTCGAACCCCTCGCGCGCGGCCAGGTCCACATCCGACACTTTCACGTCGTTCTGGAAATCCAGGAACGCCTTGGCGCGGGTCTTTCTGTCGGCCTGCGCCGGCATGACCCAGACCGGGGCGATCGCGGCGGCGTCTTCCGGCGCGGCGCTGGGGGCGGTGCCGGTGCCTTTGTGGCCGCAGGCCTCCGCCGCCGCGGCGCCCTGCGCCCAGGCGTCTTGCAGCGCCGCGGCGGTGTCCAACGCGCCATTGGCGGTGCCCGCAGGCAGCACGAAACCCGCACCGTCCTGGTCGGTCGGCGGGCGGTCCGGGTCGGGGCGGAACAGCGCCTGGGCGTCATCCCAGGTGAGCTTGCCACCGCAATAGGACCACAGATGCACCACCGGCGACCAACCGCCGGACATCGCCACCGTATCGCAATTCAGCCGCCGCAGCGCGCCCGAGCCGTCCGCCGCCACGACCTCCACCGCCGATACGGACCCGTGCCCGTGCACCTGCGCGATGGCGGCATTGGGCATGACCTCGATGCCGCTGTCGCGCGCCGCCGCGGCCAGCGGGCCGGTGGCCTCGGGCCGGGCATCCAGCACCGCGCGGACGCGCAAGCCCGCTGCGTTCAGATCCAGCGCGGTGCGATAAGCGTCGTCATTGTTGGTGACAACCACCGTCCGGTCCCCGGCCGCGACGCCGTAAAGCGCCAGATAGTCGCGCACCGCGCCGGCCAGCATCACCCCCGGCAGGTCATTGCCCGCAAAGGCCAGCGGGCGTTCGATGGCGCCGGTCGCGGTCACGATGCGCCGGGCGCGGATGCGCCACAGCCGGTGGCGCGGGCCCGGCACGCCGGGCGCATGATCCCCCAGCCGTTCATAGGCCAACACGTAGCCATGGTCATAGACCCCCGCCGCCATGCTGCGCAGCCGGATCTGCGCCCCCGCCGCCCTGAGCGCGGCGACCTGGGCCTCGATCCAGTCCGGCGCCGCCTGGCCGTCGATCTCTGGACCATCGGTCAGCGCGCGGCCGCCCCAGTAGGGCGCCTGTTCCAAAAGCAACACCTTTGCGCCCGCATCCGCCGCGGCCCGGGCGGCGGTCAGGCCCGCGATACCGCCGCCCACCACCAGCACATCGGTGTGATGATAGAAGTGGTCGTAATCGTCCGGATCCGCCGCATCCGCCACCGGCGCGGGGCCCAGCCCCGCCGACTGGCGGATGACCGGTTCGAACAGATGTTTCCAGGCGGCGCGCGGGTGGATGAATGTCTTGTAGTAGAACCCCGCCGGCAGCAGCCGCGCGAGCCGGGCGTTCACGGCACCGACATCACGCTCAAGGCTCGGCCAGTGGTTCTGGCTGCGCGCCTCCAACCCGTCGAAAAGTTCCGCGCAGGTGGCACGCTGATTGGGCTCCATACGGTTGCCGCGGCCGAGTGTCATCAGCGCGTTGGGTTCCTCCACGCCCGCTGCGACCACGCCGCGCGGGCGGTGGTACTTGAATGACCGGCCCATCAGCGTGCGCCCGTTGGCCAGCAGGGCAGAGGCGAGCGTGTCGCCGGCAAAACCGCTCAGCTTCTGCCCGTTGAAGCTGAAGGCCAGCGGTCGGTCGCGATCCAAAAGCCGGCCCTGCCCGGCGACGCGGCGGCTCATCGCGCGGGCTCCCAGCCCGGACGGCGGGCGCGGATGCGGGCCAGGATCTCTTCGGGAGGGGCCAGGGTCTGTGCGGAATAGGTGCCAAAGACCTCCAGCGTTTCGGTGCAGCGCGCGGCGTGGAACCACTTGCCGCACCCATAGGCATGGCGCCAACGTTCGAAATGCACGCCGCGCGGGTTCTTGCGCTGGAAAAGATAGTCCCGGAACGCCGCCGGCGCGCTGTCGGGGCCGGCGCGCGCGATATGTGCCTCGCCCCCGGGGTGGAACTCCGTCTCCTCGCCGTCGACGCCGCAATGGGGGCAGTGAAGGATCAGCACGGCGCGCCCCCGAAGCCGGCGGCTTGGCGCGAATCACTTGCGCGAAAAATCGCTTCGGCACCCCGCCAAACCATTAACGGATCAACAATGTGTGCAAAAAACCACGCATCCCGGCAGGAAGACGCCGAGCGCGCGGGTGTCGAACCGGCCCCAGTTCGGGCCGAAATGTGGCCGCGCGATGGCCGTATTTTGGAATGCATATCAATTACTTCCGCGATGTGCAGGCATGAAAAAAAGTGCCTGAGACGGGCTTTGGTAAAGGCTTCTTTTACCAATTTCCCCGATACCTCTCGCAACGGTCCCAACCGTTGTGACGTAGTGTTAACCATCGTATACTTGACCCAGTAATAGTCAGTTTCGTGGGGGCGAATGTTATGAGTTCCACCGAGAAGATCCTGGAAGATTTGACCAAGGCTTCGGCCGCGGCCAACGAGTTTGTCGGCGAGTTTGTGTATGCGCCGTTTGGATACCAATCCTCTGAATTGGTGAATACAGCGACGCTGGCCGTCATCATGGCGGTATGCGGCGTTGTCATCTATCGCCTGATGTGCCCTGTTAAGTGCGCACGCGCGAAACATGACGTTAATCGGTACGACTTCGGTCGCAACGTGTAACGATCTCAGCGAACAGGGTCCCGGACCGTCGGCGGACGGACCGGGACCTTTTTTTTGCGCAATCGGACCAATCGGCATCGGACCAACCGGCACCGCACCGCCAACGCGACGCTGATCAGCTTTGGCCGTGTCCGACGTTCTGCCATGCCGGGGAACGGCAGGCGGAATAGGGCCGGTCGCGGCCCGGCAACGGACCGGCACGCTCAATGCGCCACCGCGGCGGCGACGCTTTCGTCGATCATCCGCCCTTCCACGAACCGGTCCAACGAAAACGGCGCCGCCAGCCTGCGCGGCGCGCCATCGGCCAGCATCTCGGCCGTGGCCCAGCCCGAGCCCGGGATCGCCTTGAACCCGCCGGTGCCCCAGCCGCAATTGATGAACACGCCCGGCACCGGCGTCTGAGAGATGATCGGTGATCGATCCCCGGTCATATCCACGATCCCGCCCCATTGGCGCAGCATCTTCAGCCGCGAGATCAGCGGAAACGTCTCCACCAGTGCGCGTACGGTTTCCTCGATATGCTGGAACGACCCGCGCTGGGTGTAGTTGTTGAACCCGTCCGCACCGCCGCCGATCACCATCTCGCCCTTGTCCGACTGGCTCATATAGCCGTGCACGGTGTTGGCCATGACGACGCAATCCATCACCGGCTTGATCGGTTCGCTGACCAGCGCCTGCAACGCAACCGATTCGACCGGCAGACGAAAGCCCGCCATATCCGCCAGCACGCCCGAGGATCCGGCGACCACGATGCACAGTTTCTTGCAGCGGATCGGCCCTTTGTCCGTCTGCACCCCGGTCACGCCCGACGCGTCCCGATCCACCCCGGTCACAGCGCATTTCTGGATGATGTCCACCCCCAGATCCGACGCCGCGCGGGCATAGCCCCAGGCCACCGCGTCGTGGCGCGCGGTGCCGCCGCGCGGCTGCCACAGCCCGCCCAGTACCGGATAGCGCGGGCCGTCGATATTGATGATCTTGACGATCTCCTTCACCCGCCGGGGGGAGACCATCTGCGTCTTGATCCCCGCAAGCCGGTTGGCATGGGCGGTGCGTTTCAGCGCCCGAAGCTCGTGTTCGGTCTGGCACAGCATCATGACGCCGCGCGGGCTGAACATGATGTTGTAGTTCAGCCTTTGGCTCAGCGTCTCGTAAAGCCGGCGCGAGGTTTCATAGATCGCAGCACTTTCGTCCTGCAGGTAGTTCGACCGAATGATCGTGGTGTTGCGCCCGGTATTGCCGCCGCCCAGCCAACCCTTTTCCAGCACCGCGACATTGCGCACGCCATGGTTCTTGGCCAGGTAATAGGCGGTCGCCAGCCCGTGCCCGCCGGCACCCACGATCACCACCTCGTAGTCCGGCTTGGGCTCGGGCGCGCGCCAGGCTCTCTCCCAACCGGTGTGATAGCGCGCCGCCTCTCGGGCGACGGCGAAAACCGAATAGCGTTTCACGGGCGCGCGCCTGTCCTCTGCATGGGTTGTGGTCATCCGGGCCTAGTGCCGATTTGCCTGCGGCTCAATCGCTAATGCCCGCAGCGCGACGGCATATCGCGGCCCGTTCCCGACATTTCGCCCGCCGCGGGCGCCTGTGCCACGTTGCGCCGCCGACAGCCGGTGCGCTATGCCCGGTGCCGCATCTGCAAACGGGAACAGCCGTGTTCTGGATCTTTGCCTTAGCGATTTGCGGCCTGGTCACCGCAGTGTTGGTCACGGGTATCCGCCGGTCCGGCTCCTCCCGGGCGGAAGAACGGGCGGTGACGGTCTATAAGGATCAGTTGGCCGAGATCGCGCGCGACGAGGCCCGCGGCGCCATGGACCCCGATGAGGCGGAGGCGTTGAAGCTGGAGGTCTCCCGTCGGTTGCTGGCCGCGGACCGCGCCGCCGCCGCCGCGCCGGTCGCCGCACCGCCACGCGCGCGGCAGGTTCTGATCTGGGGCACGGTCGCCGCAGTAATCGGCGGCGGGTTGGCGATTTACGCCGCGATCGGCGGCGGCGGCTTGCCCGACCAGCCGCGTACGCAGCGCATCGCTCAGAACGCCGCTGAATACGCCGCCCGCGCCACACAGGCGGAAATGCGGCAGATGCTGGAGGCACGCGGCGCGGTTGCGGACCCACAAGCGGACCCGGAACATGCCGAACTGATGACACGGCTGCGCACCGCATTGGAAACCCGGCCCGGCGACGCGCAGGGCTGGCGGCTTTTGGCGGACAATCGCGCCCGGCTGGGGCAGTGGGATCAGGCGGCAGAGGCGCAGGCGCGGCTGGTCGCACTGCTGGGGCCGGCGGCGACCGCCACCGACCAGGCGAACCTGGCCGAATACCGGATCCTGGCCGTCAACGGCTATGTCTCGCCCCAGGCCGAAGCCGCGCTGATCGCCGCGCTGGAACGCGATCCGCGCGAACCGCGGGCGCGGTACTACTCGGGCCTGGGCGCGTTGCAGGCGGGCCGCGCCGATCTGACCTATGACATGTGGATCCGGCTTTTAAGCGAAAGCGATGACGAGGCGCCCTGGGCGCAGGCGATCCGGCGTCAGATCGCCAATGTGGCCTTGGCCGCCGGGCGGCAGGTGCCCGAACGCCTCGCCACCGCGCCGGCGCCGGAGATGACCCCCGACGATATCCGCGGCATGGTCTCCGGCCTGGCCGCGCGCCTGGCGCAGGACGGCGGTCCGCCCGAGGATTGGGCGCGGCTGATCCGGTCCTACGGCGTGTTGGGCGAACGCGGTGCCGCCAGTCAGATCTGGAACGAGGCGCAGGCGGTGTTCGCCGACGCGCCCGCCGCGCTGGCCCTGATCCGGCAGGCCGCTCAGGAGGCGGAGGTGCAGCAATGATCACCGACGATGCCGCGGATTTCGCCGCTGCCCTGCCCCCCCGCACGCCCGTGCTGGGGCTGGATCTGGGCACCAAGACCATCGGCGTTGCCCGGTCCGACACCCGCCGCCGCATCGCCAGCGCGGTCACCGTCATTCGGCGCCGGAAATTCTCCGCCGACGCGGCGGCGCTCGCACCCCTGGCGTCGGAGGCCGCGGGCCTGGTGCTGGGCCTGCCGCGCAACATGGATGGCAGCGAGGGGCCGCGGGCGCAGTCCACCCGCGCCTTTGCGCGCAACCTCGGCGGCGTGCTGACGCTGCCCATCCTGCTGTGGGACGAACGCCTGTCGACCGTCGCGGCCGAACGGGCGTTGCTAGAAGCCGACACATCGCGCGCGCGGCGCGGCGCCGTGATCGATCAGGTCGCCGCCAGCGTCATCCTGCAAGGTGCGCTTGACCGGCTGACATATCTGGAGACCGAACCATGAGCCGCGTCTGGCAGCGCAACGAACCCGACAGCCCCTGCGTCGGCATCTGTACGATCCACCCCGCGACCAAGCTTTGCCTCGGCTGCGCCCGCAGCACCCGGGAAATCGCCGCTTGGCCGGCGATGAATGCCGCCGACCGGGCCGCGGTGATGTCCGAACTGCCCGCCCGCAGCCCGGCACCCGGCCGACGCGGCGGCCGCCGCCGCCTCAAGCCGGAGCGCTAGGCGCCGCCGGTTCGACAAGGCGCCCGCCACCCGGGGTCGGTGCTGCTTCTCTCCGCCGCTTGGCATTAGGCCCATTCAAGGCAGGGCAGCCCCGCGCGCGGGCGCGCAGGCGCCGGGACCCAGAGCAAAACCGATCAGATCGAAACAATCTGATCCTAGGGTACTGCTCAAACTATTGAATCTGGGCCAAAATCCTTTTCAGACTGATTCAGTCTGAAACGGTCTTGGTCTAGGCCACCGGGACCTGCGGCATCTGGATCAGCCCCAGCCCGGTGCGGTCGCTCCAGGTGCCTGCGTTCGCCTGACGCGCGCTGTCCCGCAGCAGTTGGAACACATCCGCCGGATCTTCGTTGCGCATGGTGGTGCGCAGCGCCGCGACCATCCCGGCCGCCACGGCGCAGGAGGCCGAGGTGCCGGTGCTGACCTCGCCACTGTCGTCGAAGGCGGAAAACCAGGACGGGGCGCACAGATCGGGCTTTTGCGCATCCTTGATGCCGTATTTCAGTGCCTCCGGCCCATCGCCTTCGGAAGACGCACCGATCCAGCGCCCGATGGAGTTCGTAGCCCCCACGCACAAGACGCCGGCCAAGGCGTTGGAGCCGCGAATGCTGCGTTCCGGCCCGCGATCGTAAATGCCGGAGCCGAAAGCCGGGTCGAACCCGCCGTAGTTTCCCGCGGCGAAGACGATATCGACATAGCGGCTCATCAATTGCAGCAGCAGATTGGCCGGATGCAGCGCGCCGGTGGAGTACCGCACGATGGGCGGCGCCGGGCTGTCGTATTCCTCGATACTGTCCGCGACCGCCCAGGCGTTGACCAAAACCCAAGGTTCGTCGCGATGCGGACCGAACAGACGCTCCAACAGGATACTGACATAAAGATACTCGACATCATAGGTGAACGCTTTGATATCGGTCACTTTATCGGGCAGCAGCGGCGCATCGTAAAGCCGCACGTTCGGCGCGATCTTCAGCACGTTGCGGGCGATCATATTGCCATGCCACAGGTTTTGCGGCGCGAACGGGTTGACGTATTGGCCCGGCAGCGGGCGTTTGGCATTGGCGCTGACGAAGCCGCCGCCATAATTCAACCCGGGATGGATCGCGCGCAGATAGTCCAGGTTGAACCCTTCATCGACGATGACGACATTGACAGCCTTGCCGTCCCGACCTGCCGGCGCCTTGAATTCGGGACCGGCCGCCCAATCGGCCCCGATCAGGTTCATCGCCTGGGCGTGGGTGCCGAAAGTGGACGCGCCGAACAGCCCGGATGTCCAGTATTGTGCCGCGCGCGCATAGTCGGTCAGCGAAATCGCCTGATCGACGCCGACCGATTCCGCGCCCGGGTCATAGTCGGGCACCTGCGGCAGGGCCGGCCCGTCGACCGCCAGATCGCGCGGCGCCACGCCGTAATCTAGTTCCTGCCCATTACAGCTTTCCGGCGGCGCGACCTCTGTAAGGAAGCTGAGCGAATCCAAGAGGCCCGCCCGGACCTTTTCGACATCGTCGTCCGGGCCCAGAAAGCCCCAGCTTTGCAAGTACTGCGCCAGTACCTGGGGATCATCATCCGGACCGCGGCGCCAGGGTTCGGCGAGCTTTCGCAACTCCAACGCGGCTTCGGTGCGGCTGCCGGGATCGTCCTTGCCCGCATCTCTGCGCTGCAGCAACGCACGCGCC
Organism: Pseudomonadota bacterium; assembly: GCA_039180525.1. Taxonomy (GTDB): domain Bacteria; phylum Pseudomonadota; class Alphaproteobacteria; order Rhodobacterales; family Rhodobacteraceae; genus Halovulum. The sequence goes on along the minus strand of JBCDDF010000001.1, from coordinate 167,849 downwards.
TCCGGCGTATCCTTGATGCGGCGTCGAATGATCGTCCGTGCACTCGGCATGGCTCGCCCCCCCTTTATTGCGCAGCAACGTAACTGAAACGGTTTGCGGCGATTGTGACAAACATTACTTTTGCCGCGACAGCGAAATAATTGTTCGCGCGGGCTGACAGCGGCCGGATTATTCCATAGTCTACAAGCGCTTCAACCAACCGGGGTGTGGTCGGCCGATGGGCGTGGCGTTCATGGACAGCAAGACGCGAGAGCTGCAATGCGTGGTTTTCGCCGATGTCGCGGGATATTCCGCGCTGACCTCGAAGGACGAGGTCGGCACCCATGCCATGTTGATGCGGTTCGTGTCCGAAGTGGTCGAACCGGAAACGGAGGCCGGCCAGGGTCACCTGATCCGCACCCTGGGCGACGGCATGTTGCTGACGTTCCGCAGCGCATCGGCGGCGGTCGAATGGGCGCTGAGGGTGCAACAGCGGGTGCGCGCCGGCCGCGTGGGCAAGACCGCGCATTTCCCCGGCCTGTCGATCCGCATCGCGGTGCATATCTGCGAGGTCATCGTCGATGGCGAGGACATCTATGGCGACGGGGTCAACGTCACCAAGCGCCTGCAGGAAAGCATCGCGCCCGACGGGATCATCATCTCAGAGGATCTGTACCACTCGACCAAACGCGCGCTGTCGCTGGAGGTGCGCAACCTGGGCTATCTGACCCTGCGCAACATCAGCGACCCGATCCGCGCCTATGAACTTCTGCAATCGCAGACCGACGCCAAGGTCGGGCTGACGTCGCAGCGGGTCACCCTGCCATCGATCGCGGTGCTGCCGTTGCAGAACCTGGGGCCGGACGAAGGGTTCAAGTATTTCTCTGACGGTATTGTCGAGGACATCATCGTCTCCTTGTCGTCGTTCAAGGAACTGTTGGTGATCTCCCGCGCCTCCACGCTGTCTTTCGGCGGCGGCGCCGTCGACCCGCGCGAGGTCGGGCGGGTGCTGGATGTGCGTTATGTGCTGATGGGCACGATGCGCCGGTCTGCCACGAAAATCCGGTTGTCGGTGTCGCTGTGCGACACCAGCACCGCAGAGATCATATTCTCCGACCGGAGTGAATTTTCTCACAGCGATCTATTCGAGACCCAGGACAGGATCGTCGAGCATATTGTCTCGCTCATCGCGCCCAATGTCCGAGCGTCCGAAAGAGTTAAAGCCTTGAGAAAACCCCCGGACAATTTCACCGCTTATGATCTGACGCTGAAGGCGTTGGACTATATGACCGTGCTGACCAAGCCCAGCTTTGACGAGGCGTTCAAGCACTTCAAAGCCGCCATGGAACTCGATCCAGAATTCGCGATGCCGGTGGCCTATACCGCGCGCTGGCATTGCATCTATATCGGCCAGGGATGGGCAAGTGATCGAGACAAATACGTCGCCGCCGCGCGAACATACGCCTCCCAGGCGGTTCAATTGGACCGCCACAACGCCCTTGGCCTCGCCGCCTATGGGCATGTGAAATCGTTTTTGGAGCGGGATTACGATTCCGCCATCGTCATGCTGGACCGGGCGCGGGAAATGGGCCCCAGCCAGGCGGTGGCTTGGATGCTGTCCAGCGCAACACTGACATATGTGGGACGTGCGGAAGAGGCCGTGGAACATGCGATGCACGGCATCCGTTTGTCGCCCTATGACCCGGATGCTTTTCAGTACTACGATTTTCTGAGTATGGCCTATTACTACTCTCACAATTTCGAGGAAGCCGTCGTCTGGTCGGAACGCGCATTTGCGGAGAAGTCGGATTACACATCCAACTGGCGATGCGCCGCGGTGATCAACGTCGCCGCCGGCAACATGGACAGGGCGCGGTACTTCGCGAAAAAAATCAAAGGCAAAGAACCGGAATTTGATCTAGATCATTATTTTGAGTACTTTTCTCCAATCCGGGATCCGGAGAGTAGAAAGATGGTGCGCGGCCACATGGAGCAGGCCGGCCTGGGGTAAGCGGCGTAAACGGGGGGGACATGCCGGGTATCAAGAAAGCCAACGGGATGAGTTCGCGCGATGCATCCAATGGGATGAATGGCATGAACGGAATGAATGGCATGAATGGTATGAGCGCCATGAATGCCAACGGGATCAGCAGCGGCAGCCGCTCGCTGGGCATGTCACCCTATAAGGACGAAGCGAACCCGACGCTGCCGAACGGCGATCCAACACCGGTCGCAGACTGGTATTGGCACAACAACGAATGGCCGCAAGCGAACCCGATGGCCTTTACCGGCGCGAACCCGCCGGCCGGGCCGGTGCGGATCGAAAGCATCTACAAAACGGTCAACGGCCAGACATTCGACGATCGGTTTTGGTCTCCGCTCAATCTCGCGTTTTCCTATATTCCGGACTTTTCGATCGCCTTCGCAAGCGCAGGCGCCGGCGGAACGAGCTTGTGGGACAAAGACTATCGACCGACTTGGGCGCAGAGCGGAACCAGCGGTGGGAACTGGACGCTGGCGCAACCGGAAGTGGTCGAGGAACTCACGCAGCTTGCAAAGCTGATCGAATATCGACCGGGCATGCTGGCCGAAGGCTTGGAGCAGCGCGCGGACATCGAAGACTATTTCCGCGGTATTCTCACCTATAACAGGATCACGCACCCGAATACGTCGCGCCTGGTGGGGATCGCCCAGGAATGCTGCACAATGGCGGTGATGAAGTTCAAGCGTCGCTATCAGCGGGCACGGCCCAGCCAGATGTCGCCGATGCTGATGCCTCCGATCGATCCGCCCGAACACGCATCCTTCCCGTCCGGCCACGCGACCCAGTCCCAGTGCGTGGCCTTGGTTCTCAAGGACGTCATGCCGAACCTGGACACCGACTATTGGGCGCAAGGATCGCTCGGCGGCACACCCGATCTGACCCGCGAGCCCTTGCAGGACATGGCCGACCGTATCGGCCGGAACCGGGAAGTGATGGGGCTGCACTACAAGTCGGACACCGATGCCGGTCAGGCGTTGGGCCGCGACGTCTATGAAACTCTGCTGAACATGCCGGAGCTTCAACAATACTGGACCGACGCCCGGGCGGAGTGGACACAGCTTTCCTAAGCGCAACGCGCCCCGGGCCTGACCCGGGGCCGCACGCTCACCCCGCGTCGCGCTGGTAGATCCAGTCGTGATCGGGGTGGTTCTTGAACCGCCATTTGCGCTGCGGGCCGGCCATCACGTTCAGGTAGTACAAGTCATAGCCATAGGGCGCCGCGCAGGGGTGGTGGCCCTTGGGCACCAGCACCACATCGTGGTTTTCCGGGCTCAGCGTCTGATCCAGACTGCCGTCTTCGGTAAACACGCGCTGATGCGCATAGCCCTGGGCCGGGTTCAGGCGGTGGTAATAGGTCTCTTCCAGATAGGTGATGTCGGGGTAGTTGTCGTCGTCATGCCGGTGCGGCGGGTAGGACGACCAGTTGCCCTGCGGCGTGTAGACCTCTGTCACCAGCAGGCTGTCGGCGACGTCGCGATCCTCCATGGCGATGTTCTGGATGTGGCGGGTGTTGGCCCCGGTGCCGCGGATGGAGGTCTCGATCCCCTCCGGCCCCAGCAGTTGCGCCGGGCGCGCCGTCTTGGCCGGGGCGGAGCAGACCGCAAGCGTGCAGGCGGTTTCCGCCTCCGCCCGCCACTCGCTGGCGCCCGGCACATAGAGGCAATGCGGCAGCCCGCCATCGAACACGTCCAGCCGCTCGCCACATACTCCGAAATCGGTGCCGGCCGCACCGATCCGCGCGCGCCCCTCGACCAGCACCAGGATCGCCTCGCGATCGCCGGTGACCTCTGTGGCCGTGTCGCCCGGACCCAGACGGTAAAGCGCGAAGCCGACATAGCCCCAGCCGGCCGCGGCCGGAGAGATGTCGTGGACCTTGCCGGCCACGCCGACGGGTTTGCGCAGCAGTCCGGTCATCGCGCCTGTCTCCATGCTTTGTTCACAAGTCCACCGCCTGGCCGGAGCGCAGCGCCTGGCCCGCAGCCTCGGCTACGGCAAGCGCCGCCACACCGTCGGACAGCGTTGCCGGCACCGGGATCTCACCCGCCACAGCGGCAACAAAGGCGCGAAGCTCCGCCCGATAGGCGGCGGCATAGCGTTCCAAAAAGAAATGCTCGGGCTTTGCGCCGGTGACGCCATCCGCGGTGGCCAGGATGATCTGATTTTCGATCACGTTCTCGGCGCGCAACAGCCCCTTCTCGCCCAGCAGCTCCAGCCGCTGATCATAGCCATAGGCGGCACGGCGGCTGTTCTTGATCACCGCCAGCCGGCCGTCTTCGAATTCCAGCGTGGTCACCGCGGTGTCGATATCGCCGGCCGCGCCGATGGCGGGATCGACCAGCACCGACCCCATCGCGCCGACCCGGCGCGGCGCGGCGCCGAAGATCCAGGCGGCGATGTCGAAGTCGTGGATCGCCATGTCGCGAAACAAGCCGCCACTGACGGCCACGTAGTCCGGCGGCGGCGGCGCCGGATCGTAGGACGTGATCGTCAAAAGCTCGGGCGCGCCGATCCGGCCGGCGTCGAGCGCGGCTTTCAGCGCGCCGAAATGCGGGTCGAACCGGCGGTTGAAGCCGACCATGATCGGCTGCGTCGCCCCCGCGACCGCCTGTTGGCAAGCGCGGGCGCGGGCCAGGTCCAGATCGACCGGCTTTTCGCATAGGATCGCCTTGCCCGCCGCGGCGCCGGCCTCGATCAGATCGGCATGGGTGTCGGTGGACGAAGCGATCAGGATCGCGTCGATCGCCGCGTCTTCCAGGATGTCGGCGCCTTCGTGCACCGGCACGGCGTGGGCGTCGCCCAGCCGGGTGGCCGCCTCTTCCCGCGCATCGGCCACCGCGGCCAGATGGCAGCCGGGCGTCTCGGCGATGGCCGCCGCATGCACCGCACCGATCCGGCCCGCACCGATCAAACCGATGGCAAGTGACATGCGTTTCTCCCCCCGCCTTTCGCCCCAATGAACAAATTCGCGGCGGCGCGGCAAGATGGCATGGCACCGGTCGTCCCAGGGCGGGCGCCGGGCGGCGGGCGGCGGCTAAAGCTCCAGCAGGCGCCGCGCGGTCTGTTCGTCGGTGACCAGCGCGGACGGCTCCAACGCGCGGATCGCGGCGCGCAGGATCGCGGTCTTGTCCGCCCCGCCCGAAATCAGCACCCGCGACCGGATCCGCCGCAGCCGCGCCAGACCGACAGCCATCGCCCGCCCATTGACCGGGTGATCGATCGGGCGCCCCTCGGCATCGAGGAAGTTGTAGAGCACATCGCCGACCGCTCCCGCCGCGATCAAGGATTGCCGATCGGCCTCGGCCAGATGTCCGACGCGGTAGGATGTCGTCATCGACGAGATCCCGCCGCAACTGAGCAGCGCCAGATCGCTCGCCTCTGCCATCTGGAACACCTGGTCCAGCCCGCAATGTTCCAGCAGCGCGTGTTTCGTGCGGGGGCTGTCGACCAGCGCCGGCGCCGGCACCAGAAACCCCTCGGCCTCGAACCGTTCGGCGAACTGCCAGGCGAATTCGGCGGGGTTGAAACGTTTCGCCTCCACGATACCGCCCAGAAGCGAGACCACGCGCATCCCCGGCAGCGGGCGCCCACGCAGATGCGCCAGGCTGGCCTGCAAAGTCCGGCCCCATCCGACGCCTACGGTGATACCCGGCGTCAACGTGTCCGAGATGTACTGCCCCGCCGCGGCGGCGATCACCTTCATCGGGTCGGCGTCGCCATCCGTCCAGGGGGCGATCACCGCACGCTCGAAGCCGAAGCGCGACTCCAGCCGCCGCGCCAGGTCTATGACCGGGGCAAGGTCGGACTGCACCGCGATCGACACCTCGCCGCGCGCGCGGGCCTCCGACAACAGCCGGGTGACGGCGACGCGGTTGAGATCCAGCGCCTGCGCGACCTCGTTTTGGGTGCGACCCTCGACGTAATAGATCCAGGCGGCGCGGATGCGCAGCGCGCGCTGCGGATCGGTATCGGTATCGGTATCGGGGCGGGTCTCAAGCATGCACGGCCCGGCCGACGGTGGTGGTGGTAACGGGCGCGATCAGCGCAGCGATGGCGGCGGGGTCTTCGATTTGCGGCAGATGGCCCAGATCGTCGAACAGATGCAGCGCGGCGCGACCCGGCGCGCGCAGCGCGTGGCGCCAGGGGATCACGCTGTCGCGCTTGCCCCAGATCAGCCGCAGGGGGCAGCCCACCCGCGCCAGCGCCGGCGTCAGGTCGAAGGTCTGCACGCCATCGGCAAACAGCACCTCCGCCATCTGGGACTGCGCCGCGTGCAGGCCCGCATCGGCGCGTGCCCGGGCGGCGGCGGCGATGTATCGGTCGGACAGCGCGGCCGGCGCGCCCACCATGCCACGCAGCCAAGGACCCAGGCTTTCCGCTTTGCTGGCCCGCGCCACGCCGGCGATTGCGGCGCCGTCGATCTGCGGTCCCAGCCCCGCCGGGGCGATCAGGGTCAACCCGGCGACACGCGGCGCGCGGGTGTCGGCCAGCGCCAGGGCACAGGCCCCGCCCAGCGAATGCCCGACGAGCTCGGCCAGTGGCAGGTCGAGCGCGTCGAATTCGGTGCGGATCCGCGACACCAGATCCTTGAAATCACGGATCTTGGCCGCAGGCACCCGCCCATGCCCGGGCAGTTCCAGCTGGATCACGGGCCGCGACGGATCGACCGCCGCCTCCAGCGCCCGCCACACCCCGGCATCGGCGCCGAATCCATGTATCAGCACCAAGGGCACCGCCGGGCCGGACGGCGCGCGGCGGCGTGGCGCAAAGGCCAGCACATCGCCCCTTTGCACCCGGCCGCGCGGTCCCGAGCCCGACACCGCGGCCAGATCAACGCCCGCATCGCGCGCGGCTGCGCGGGCGGCGGGCGTGGCGCGCAGGCCGCCAGTCGTTGGATCGGGCCGCAGATCGGAAGGTGGATCGGGCGCGGTCTTTGGCGCAGGGGCGGATGGGGTCTGATCCGGGGCAGGCTGCGCGCGATGATCCGCCGCCGGCACCCCGGGATCCTGCGGCAGCGGTTGCGCTGCGGCCCGCGCGTCCGGCGCAGCCGGCGCCGCGCCGTCGGGCCGCGGCCCGACCTCCTCACCCTCGGCGTAAAGCCAGGCGACCGGCGTCCCGATCGCCACTTCCGTGCCTGCCGGCGTCTGGTGATGCACCATGCCGTCGGCGGGACTTTCGACCTCCATCGCCGCCTTGTCGGTTTCGATATCGAACAGCGGCTGCCCTTGCGTGACTGCCGCGCCTTCTGCCACGTGCCAGGCGGCGATGGTGCCGTGGCTCATGTCCATATCGACCTTGGGCAGAATGACCTCGGTCGGCATTCACACCACCCCGCCGGCCAGGTCGCGCGCGGCCCGCACGATATCGGCGATCTGCGGCACCGCCGCCGCCTCCAGCGTTGGGTTGTAGGGGATCGGGCTTTCCGCCCCGCCCAGCCGCACGATCGGCGCATCCAGGAAATCAAACGCGTCGCTCTCGGCCACCATGGCGCTGATCTCTGCGCCGATGCCCAGCGTCTTGACGGCCTCATAGATCACCATCAGCCGCCCGGTCTTGCGCACGCTTGCCAGCACGGTGTCGCGGTCGATCGGGCGGATCGAGCGCAGATCGATCACCTCCGCCGACACGCCCTCGCCCGCCAGTGCCTCGGCCGCCTCAAGCGCGCGGTCGACCATCACGCCAGAGGCGACGAGCGTCAGATCGCGCCCCTCGCGCCGCGTCTCGGCCGTTCCCAGCGCCACCGTGTGGCGCCCCTCCGGCACCGCGCCCTTGGTCTTGTAAAGCAGCTTGTGTTCGAAGATCAGCACCGGGTCGGGGTCGTCCAGCGCGGCCAGAAGCAGCCCCTTGGCATCGGCCGGGGTGCTGGGCTGAACCACCTTCAGCCCCGGCACATGGCCGAACCAGGCCTCCAGGCTTTGGCTGTGCTGCGCCGCGGCACCGGTGCCGGACCCGGTGGGCATACGGTACACCAGCGGCACGGATACCGCGCCGCCCAGCATATAGCGCAGCTTGGCCGCCTGGTTTACGATCTGTTCCATCGCCAGCGTGGAGAAATCGGAGAACTGAAACTCATAAATCGGCCACAGCCCGGTGAGGGCCGCGCCGACCGCCACACCGGCGCCGCCAAGCTCGGAGATCGGCGTGTCGATCACCCGTTCGGCACCGTATTTGTGCACCAGATCCAGCGTCACTTGGAACGCGCCGCCATAGACGCCGATATCCTCGCCCATCAGCACGACGCGGTCATCCTCGGCCAGGGCGATGTCCATCGCCTCGCGCAACGCCTCGGCGAAGGACAAGTCGCGGGTCGGGGGCGCGCCGTCCATTGCTTAGACCACCGTATAGACGTCGCGTGTGACCGCTGCGGGGTCGGGATCGGGGCTTGTTTGCGCGAAATCCAGCGCTGCGGCGATCTCGGCATCGACCTCCGCCTCGATCTCGGCCACTTGTGCCTCGGTCAGCACGCCATGGTCGATCAGCATCCCGGCCATGCGCGGCAGCGGGTCGCGGGCGGTCCAGGCCTCGATTTCCTCCTTGGTGCGATAGCGGTTGCGGTCGGACCGCGAATGCCCGCGCTGCCGATAGGTCATCGCCTCGATCAGGCTGGGGCCCTCGCCGGTGCGGCCGCGCGCGGCGGCGTCCTCCACCGCCTCTGCCACGGCAGAGAAATCATTGCCGTCGACGCTGAGACCCGGCATGCCATAGGCGGCCGCGCGGTCGGCGATAGAGGCCACCGCAGTCGATTTCTCGGTCGAGGTCGACATGCCGTATTTGTTGTTCTCGCAGACGAACACGACCGGCAGTTTCCAGACCGAAGCGATGTTCAGCCCCTCGTGAAACGCGCCCTCGTTATTTGCGCCATCGCCGAAGAAACAGACCGTGACAGCGCCCGTGCCCAGCCGTTTGGCGCTCAGCCCCGCGCCAACGGCGATGGGAATGCCGCCGCCGACGATGCCGTTGGCGCCGAGGTTGCCCGCATCCACATCGGCGATATGCATCGACCCGCCGCGGCCGCGGCAATAGCCCGTCTCTTTACCGAAGAACTCCGCGAACATGCGCGCCACATCGGCGCCCTTGGCGATGCAATGTCCGTGGCCGCGATGGGTCGATGTGATCTTGTCCGCGGCACTCAGCCCGATACAGGCGCCCACCGCGCTGGCTTCCTGCCCGATCGACAGATGCATGGTGCCGTGGATCAGCCCCCGCATATAGGCGGCCTCTGCGCCCTCCTCGAACTTGCGGATCAGAAACATCTGGCGCAGCGCGCGGGTCAGGGTTTGCGCGTCGTAATGACGGATCGCGAAGGGCACCTGTTCGGGCGGCGTGTCAGGCATCGGCGCGCTCACGGGTCAGACCCAGCATCGCGTCCTGGCGGGCGCGCAGCCCGACGATGCCGCTGTCGGGAAGCGCGGTGTTCGCGGCGGTGATCAGCGCGCCCTTGGCCACGGGGGCCGTGACCCGGGCACCGGTCAAGAGCCCGCAGGGATGCGCCCCCGCCGCCCGCGCATCCTCTGCCGTCATGATCCAGGCGCGATAGGTATACTCGCCGATCTGATCGAGCGTCTCTCCGGGGCCGAGATCGCGTTTGGCGACCGCGCAGACCTCCGCCACCGGCCGGTCGAGCGGCACCATGTCGGCCTTGCCGTAAAGAACCGCCCGCGCGCAGGTCAGCGGGACTTCCAGGGAGGTCAGATGATAGGGGCGGATGAACGTGTAATACGGCCCCTGCCCCATCTTCAGGTCCGTCATCCGTTCGCGAATGCGGGGGTGCCGCATCTCCGCCACCACGAACACGCCCGGTGCCAGGCCCTGACCAACGGAGAAGTCCACCCGGCCGGGTGCGGACAGCACCCCGCCATCGGCCGCCGGGATCAGCGTCGTCGCCAGATCGTCCGGCCCTGCGGCCGGCCCATGCATACCTGGCGTGTCGGGTACCAGCCCGGTGGCGTTGGCGATCGCGGCCATCTCCACCATGGTCTTGGAGCCATCCACGAACTCCACCAGCATCCGCGCATTCATGTTGCGCCGCGCAGCCTCGTCGGCATAGGCATCCGGCGTGGCATCGATGTTCAACGGGTTGTTCTTGCCCTTGCCCGCGCAGACCACGTCATGGCCCATCGCGGCAACGAACTCGATCAACTCCATGCAGGACGACGGCTCGTCGCCCGCGCCCAGCGTATAGACCACGCCCAGGCGATCGGCCTCGGCCCTCAGATAGGCGCCGATGGTCACGTCGGCCTCGACATTCATCATCACCAGGTGCTTGCCGCGCTCCATCGCGGTCAGTCCCAGTTCGGCCCCCACGGCCGGCACGCCGGTCGCGTCTACGACCACATCGATCAGCCCGCTGTCCAGAATATGCGCGGGGTCATCGGCAATGGCGGTATGGCCAGCCTCTATGGCGGCGGTCACCGCCGCGGCGCTTGCCGCATCCGCCGACCGCCCCGGCGCCTGATGCGCGATCTCCACCGCCTCGTGCCCGGCGGCGGGGCGCAGATCGGCGATGGCGGCCACCTCGACCCCCGTCATATGCGCGGTGCGGGACACGATGTCTGTGCCCATCTCCCCCGCGCCGATCAGCCCGATCCGAACCGGGCGACCGGCATCAGCCCGCGCCCGCAGGTCCTTGGCAAGTCCAATTGGGGCGATGTTCGTGCTCATGGTTCGGCCGGTTTGGAAAGACGCCGTGACTATCATGAACTTTTGTGCAGCGGTCAATGACGATGTTCCAGCGGGACCGATCGCAATGCGCGCGGTTAAAGTAATGATCACAAACGGGTTGACAGGCTGTATGGTTTGAACACTAGTCTGAGAACCATAACAAATGTTCAAGCCACTTATCGCAGCGGCACCGCCATTGCGATGATAAGGTGGTGCAGCGCCGGTCTGGGCCAAGCTCGGCGCATAAAACACTAGGGAGGGTGGTCCAATGAATTCCATAGAGCTTTCGCGGCGCGGGTTTTTGAAAACGTCCGCGGCCGGTGTGGGGGCAGCGGCCGGCGGGTTCGCGATGCCGGCCCTGGCCGACGATCAACTGCCCGATCCGGCCGGCGTGCTCGACCGGATTTCGGTCAACGAATATGTCCGCGAGGACTATCGCGATCTGTACAATATGAGCGGCGCGCCGCTGTGGGATCCGAACAAGGACTGGATCCGCACCGTCGATTGGGAGGCCGTGCGCAGCGAATTGGCAGGGTCGAACGTCCGCTTCGCCATCGGCGCGGCCGACCAGGAATCCGCCGCCGAAGGCTTGGTGCCGTTCGAGCAACTGTCCGGCATCTCGGTGGAACTGGTCCCGATCCCCGATGACAGCTTTTACGACAAAGCCATCGCCGAGTTCATCTCTGGCAATGCCAGCTTTGACGCGCTGCAGTTCTTCTCGCCCTGGCTGGGCGATTTCGCGGCGCCGGGTTTCCTGGCACCGCTGGACGATTTCGCCGCCAAGTGGGGCCTGCCGCTGGATGATTTCTACGACACCTACCGGCTGAACTACGGCTTCTTCAACGGCACGATGTACGGCATTCCGTTCGATTGCGACATCCAGATGGTCCATCTGCGCAAGGGGTTCGTGGAACAGGTCCTCGGCGGGCCGATCGACAAATGGAATTCGGTGCCGACCTATGACGAACTGGTCCGGCTGGCGGGCGAGTTGAACAACGTGGCCCCCGGTGTGGCCGGCGTCGGCCTGTTGGGCGGGCGCGGTTTCTGGTCGACCTATACCTGGGAACATATCGCGGCCCAGGCCGGCATGATGCTGTTCGACGAAAACTGGGAGCCGATCTTCAACGGCGATGCCGGCATGGCCGGGGTCGACACGATCCTGGCGCTGACCCCCAACGCCATCGAAGGGTTCGCCGGCGCCGGCTGGCCCGAAAACCGCGCCGCCTGGCTGGGCGGTCAGGTCGCCACAAATATCAGCTGGCAGGACAGCGGCACCCAGGCGATGCGGCCCGATCAGTCCCAGATCGTGGATGACTTCGTCACCATCTATGAACCTCGCATGCCAGGTGGGCGGTTCGCGCCGCCCAACATCGCGGGCTCCACCTCCTGCGTCGCCGCCTCGGCCCAGAATGCCGAAGGCGCCTTCCTGATGCTGGCTTTCCTCACCACCGCCTCGATCATGGCGATGAACGAGGCCAATGCGAACGGGGTGGCGCCGGGCTATCGCTCGGTCCTGACCAATCCGGAATTGCAAAAGGTCAGCCAGCCGGCCGAGGTCTGGGGCAAGAGCCTGGATTATGCCTGGTGCGCGCCGCGCCTGCCGGGGATGTTCGAGATGGAGCAGGCCATCGGCAACGAGTTGAACCGCGCCTGGGTCGGCCAGATTTCGGGCAAGGAGGCGCTGGACAACGCCGCCGCCGCCGTTCGCCAGATCATGGATCGCAACGGCTTCTATGGCGGCACGCCGCCGGTCGATTACGCCGCTGCCGCGCCGGGCCTGTGGGTCGGCGAGGGCAAGGACCTGCCCTTCTGACGGGCAAGGCGTGAGCGAAACAACGCTTTCCGCCGGGGCCGCCCAGGCCCCGGCCCGCAGCAGACGGCGGCGCAGCAGGACCATGCGCCGCCTGTTCCCGTATCTGTTGGTCGCGCCGGCGGTCATCTATCTGCTGGCGATCACGCTTTACCCCGGTATCTTCGCGATCTGGCAGAGTTTTCACTTCGTGAAATTCGGCCCCTGGCAATGGACCGGCTGGGACAATTACCAACAGCTTTGGGCCCACCGCGAGTTCTGGGCGGCGTTGTGGAACACGGCCGTCATCGGCGTCATCGCGCTGAGCCTGCAATGCGTGCTGGCGCTTTTGCTCGCGTTCTATGCCTATCGCGACCCATGGGTGAAGGGCTGGCGGATCGTGTTCCTGATCCCGATGCTGTTCATGCCCTCCGCCGTCGCCTTCATCTTCAAACTGGCGTTTCTGGACGGGCGGGTTGTGTCTGACTTGCTGATGCGGGTCGGGCTGATTTCGGAAAACCTGGCGATCCCGTCATCTGTCTGGATGTCGCGCGGGGTGTTGATCCTGGCCGATGTCTGGCAATGGACGCCGTTTCTGTTCATCATCTTCGTCGCAGCCCTGCAGGCGCAGGAGGAGGAAGTCGAAGAGGCCGCCCGGCTGGACGGCGCTAGCTGGTGGGCGATTTTCTGGAACATCTCTCTGCCCTTGATGCGCCCGGTGATCGCGGTGGCGCTGGTGCTGCGCGGCATCGACATCACCACGATGTTCGCCAATGTCTTCATCATCACCAAGGGCGGCCCGGGCGGCACGACAGAGACCATCAGCTATTTCATCTATCGGATCGGCTTTAAGACATTCAATTTTGGCTATGCGTCTGCGGCCAGCGTCATCATGCTGATCCTGACCATCATAGTGGCCCAGGTCGTGGTACGCCGCGCGTTCCGGTCGGGGCGGGCCTGATGGCCTCGGTTCGTCGTCAAAGGGGCGAAAGCCGGCTGTTGCGCTATGCCATCCTGGGCGGCTGGGCGCTGTTCTGCCTGGCTCCGGTGTTGTGGTTTCTGACCATAGGTCTCAGGCCGCGGACAGAGATCATCACCCCCCAGCCGATCTATTGGCCGACATTTTCATTGGATGCTTGGCACATGATCTGGTCCGATTGGCCGATGGCCGCGTACCTGCGCAACTCGGTGCTGGCGATCATAGGCTCCGTCCTGATAGATCTGGTGCTGGCGATCCCGGCAGCCTTTGCCCTGGCGCGCTATGAGTTCCGGGGCCGCGAAGACATCGGCTTCTATATACTATCCACGCGGATGATGGCGCCGGCGATCGTGGCGATCCCGATCTTCTTTCTGTTCCGCAATATGGGGCTGTTGGATACCGTCTGGGCGCTGATGCTGATCTATGCGGCGGTCAATCTGAGCGTCGTGACCTGGATCATCCGGTCCTACATGATGGATATCCCAAAAGAGTTGGAGGATGCCGCCCGCACCGATGGCGCCTCCGATCTGCGGATCCTTTGGGAGATCATCATTCCCGCCATCCGCCCCGGCATCATCACCGCCGCGGTGATCGCAGGCATCTTTGCGATCAACGAGTTTCTGTTTACGCTGCTGATCGCCTCCACCCCGAACGCCTATACCATGTCGGTGGCGCTGGCGAACTTCACCGGCGGGTCGGATGGCCTGATCTACAATGCCATCGCGCTGGTGGCTTTCCTGGCCTTCGTGCCGATTTTCCTGGTGGTGGTGGCGATCCAGCGGCATCTGAGCCGCGGCCTGACCATGGGGGCGGTGAAGGGATGAGCCGGCGCATGACACCCGGGACCACCGCCCGCGCCGTGGCGATGAGGGCCGCGCCCCCGTCGCGCCGGAGCTTTGTACGGGATCAAGAGGAAAGAGGCCGGTCATGGCGCGCATAGAACTGACTGGCATCCAGAAACGCTGGGGCCAGGTCGTGGGCGTCCGCGATGTGGATCTCGACATCGCCGACGAGGAACTGGTCGTCTTTCTCGGCCCGTCGGGCTGCGGCAAGACCACCACCATGCGCATGATCGCAGGCCTGGAGGACCCCACCGAGGGTCAGATCCGCATGGACGGCGAGGTCATGAACGACATCGACGCCCGTGACCGCGACGTGGCGATGGTGTTCCAGGGCTACGCGCTCTACCCCAATATGACCGTCTACGAGAACATCCGCTTCCCGCTGCGGATGCGCGGGCTGCCGCGGGCCGACCATGACGGGCTGGTGCGCGAAGCCGCGCGAATGGTGGAGTTGGAGGCATTTCTCGACCGCAAACCCGCCGCGCTTTCGGGCGGCCAGCGCCAACGCGCGGCATTGGCCCGCGCCATCGTCCGCCAGCCACAGGTGTTTTTGATGGACGAACCCCTGTCCAACCTCGACGCCAAGCTGCGCCAGGCGATGCGCGTGCAGATTAAGCACCTGCAGAAACAGCTCAAGATCACCACCGTCTACGTCACCCACGACCAGATCGAAGCCATGACGCTTGCCGACCGGATCGTGATCATGGATGGCGGCGCGATCCAGCAAATCGGCACGCCGGACCAAATCTATGGCGACCCCGCCAACACCTTCGTTGCCAATTTCATCGGCGCCCCACCCATGAACCTGGTGGAAGGTCAGATCGAGGCCGGCCGGTTCACCGCCCCGGGTCTCGACCTGCCCGACGCGCCGGTCGCGCGGTCGGGCCGGGTCACGCTGGGTGTGCGCCCCGAGGATTGCCACATCGCCGCGCAAGGTACGCTTACCGGCACCGTCTATGCCGTCGAACCCACCGGCGATGTCACCTATCTGACGCTCTCGGCTGGGGAAATGCTCTGGGAGATAAAGGCCGACCGCGACTACCGGGCAGAGATCGGCGCGGCCCAGGCGGTGGCGCTCGACCCCGCGCGCCTTTACTTCTTCGATTCCGAAACCGGTGCCCGGATCCGCTGAGCCATGACCTTCGACTACACCTCCATCGGCTTTTACACCTTCGACGCGCTGTGCCGCCCGGTGGAAAACATCCCGCCTGGCGGCGATACCTATTTCGTGGAGGATTTCACGCTCGCCGTCTCAGGCGCCGCCGGTTCGGCGGCGATCGTCGCGGCCAAACACGGGCTCAGCGTTCAGGCGGTGGGTGGCATCGGTACCGACGATATGGGCGCGTGGGTGATCCAAAAACTGAGAAGTTTCGGCGTGGATACCGAAAACATGGAGCTTTGCCCCGATTTCGCGACGTCATCTTCCATCGTCACAACCCGGCCCGACGGTGCCCGGCCCGCCTTGCACAAACGTGGTGCAACGGCCGGGTTCACCGTCAGCGACGCAGCACTTGAGCGTGTGACCGACACGCGCATCCTGCATGTCGGCGGGGTCGGGCTGATGGACCGAATGGACCAGGCAGGCCGCACGGCGCAGGTCATGGCGGCGGCCAAGGCAAAGGGGGCGACCACCACGCTCGATGTCTTTGCCGCCACGCGCGGCGATATGGATCTGGTCGCACCGCTTCTGCCGCATACCGACTATTTCATGCCCTCGGAAGAGGAGGCCATGGCGCTGTCCGGCCGCACGGATTTCGAGGAAATCGCCCGCTACCTGCTCGATCAAGGCACGGGCGCGGTGATTCTGACACTGGGAGAGAAAGGCGCGATGTACCGCGACCGGGAAGGGCTCAGCTTCGATCTGCCCGCATTCGACATCGATGTCGTCTGCACCTGCGGCTGCGGCGATTGCTTCAACGCCGGCTTCGCGACTGGACTGCATCTGGGACGCAACCCGGTGGATTGCGTGCGGCTGGGTCAGGCCTCTTCGGCGCAGAACGCGATGGGGCTGGGTTCCCAGGCAGTGGTGCATTCGCTGGAGGCGACGCTCGGTTTCATGGAAAAAGCCACGACGAGGTGATACGCTGTCACCGGTTGCTGCATTGAAAGGGACAATGGCGGTGTCGCAGAACGGTCCGCTTCCGGCAGCGTTGACGCTGCCACTGCGCGATGTGTTGCGAGGGCTGGCAACGCCGGCCGCGGGGTCGGCCAGGCTGTTGCAGCCGGCAGGTCGAATACTGCCACCGCCGATCCGCAACGCGCTGAATTCACTCGCGGAAAATCTGGCGCGGCCGCAGCACACCGCTGCTATCCCGGTCGATGATATCCACATCGTCTACGGCATCCTGCATGGCACGCCACCGCCCGAAGGCGCCCGCGGCGCCATTGCACGGGTTCTGTCCTATGCGGTCGAAGTGCTGCGCCCGGCTTCCGGTCGGCCGCCGTTTCTGGTCAGCGAAACCGTCGCCGCACTCGCGGCCACCGAAACCGTGTATCACAAGGCTCCGGCCACGGCACCCGACCGCGCCGCGGACCTGTTCGCAGATCTCGCCCGCAGCCACAGCGTCGGGCGGGTGCCCGGCACAGGTATTGGCCTGGACGACGCCGACCAGGCGCAGATCGAAACAACTTTGATTACCATCCTGGTCTGGCTGCTGACCGACCGGCCCCAGGACAGCCAGGAAGAGCCGGCGCTGTTGACGCTCAGCGACGGCTTGGTGACCGTGATGGCGGATGACGTGGCCGCGGCGCGTGGCGGCTCGGCCGCGTTGGCCGAAACGCTCAAACGCCTGTCGGCGATGGTCTAAGCCGTGGCACTTCCGGTCACTTCGCCACAGCTTCCCGTCCGCAAGTCGATCCGGCGCCTGCGCTGGTTCATCGGCGCCTTCACGCAGCAGGTCGATCGGATCGCGGCGGATACCGGCAACGTCTTCGATACCGATCAGCGCGCGCTGGCCGAGGTCTTCGTTGAATGGCTGCGCGCGTTCGAGGACCAAAAACCCTCCGACCCCGAGGACCGTTTGCCCTATGTGGGTTTCGCGGCCGGGCTGATGCTGCGCACGCTGTTGCGGCACGAACCGGTGCGCGTCATGTCGAAGGCACACGATGCGGACGATACCAACCCGGCCTATTTCTGGCCCGAAGGTTATGTCTATGTCGCTTTCTGCCTCAATGTCCGGGCATTGGTTCTTGAGCAAGATTTTCAGGAAAAACAGGCCACTGTGCCAGAGCTTTCAGAGCTGCGGACCTGGTGGTCCTTCCGCGAAAACACGGCCGCCGACCCTGCGCTCGCAATGGCGTTTCTGGATCTGTTCGCCGGCGAGGCGCCGCAATGGTCGACCCCGGACATCTTTCGCCCGGGTCACGGCGCCCAGATCGCCGCGCGCTTCTTTGAACCGATCGAGGCCGGCTAGCTCGCCCGCGGCCAGTGGCGATGCGCGTCATCGATGTAGTACTCATGCGCATGGGTGACCGGCCCGGCACCGGTATGATCCATCTCCCGCGCGTCATGGGTATGGGTCATAACGGCCGGGTCCGGCGCCGGCCACAACCATAGCCCGGCAACGGTGGCAAGCGCCGCCGCACAGGACAGCACCAGAGCCGTCGCCGGCAAGCCGAGAGAGGCGCCCAACCAGCCGGCGGTTGGATATGCGACCAGCCAAGCCAGATGCGAAACCGCAAAATGCGCCGCGAAAAGGGCCGGCCGATCCTCCGCTCGGCAGGACCGGGTCAACACCCGGCCGCTTAGCGTCGCCGGTAACGCCGTCCCGATTCCCAATACCGCCCAGACCAATACCCCCGGCGCTACCGCCGCAGCGGCCAATCCCGCTGCGCACAGCGCCCCGCCCCACGCGCCAGCAACGCGCATCTCCACCCGTTCCACCAGTCGTGGGACGGCCAGTGCCGCGGCCATGGATCCAAGCCCGAACGCGCCCAGATACACCGCCAGCATGCGGTCGCCCTGGCCAAGTTCCTCTTTCACCAAAACAACCGTATTGACGATAACCATCGCGCTAGCGGCGGCCAGGGCCACATAGAAAGCGAACAGACCTTGCAGCCGCGGCGTGCGCACATAGATCCGCAACCCGCGCGTGACCCGCGCCACAAACGTGCCACCCCGGGTGTGGCGGCGCACAGGCAGGGCCACGGTGCCCACCAAAAGCGCCGAAAGCACGAACGCCCCGGCGGTGACCGCGAAAAGCCCGCCGAAACTCATGGCGCCCAGAAGCAGCCCGGCAAGCAGCGGGCTGGCGACCGATTCCAGATCCTGCGCCAGACGCGACAAGGATAGCGCACGGGTATAGACCCGCTCGTCGGTCAGCACGTCCGGGATCGTCGCCTGAAATGTCGGCGTGAACGCGGAGGACAGCGCCTGGCTCAGGAACACCAGCACATAGATCTGCCAAATCTCGGTGACGAAGGGCAGCAGCAGAAAAAGCGCCGCGCGCCCCAGATCCAGCGCCACCAAAAAGGCCCGCCGCGGCATGCGTTCCGCCAGCACCGCGCCCAGCGGCGCCAGGCCGACATAGGCCACCATCTTCAGCGTCAGCGCGGTGCCCAGAACGACACCCGCCTCGCCTCCCGCCAGATCGAACGCCAAAAGCCCCAGCGCGACCGTCATCACGCCCGCGCCCAGCAGCGAAAAGACCTGCGCCAGGAACAGGCGGCGGAACCGGGGATCGCGAAGCGGCGACAGCATGACGCAAGCCTATCACCGCCCCAGCCCGCGACAAAAGTCTACACTGCAGCCGGCGGCGTGATCGTCATCCCATGCACCGCCAGCAACACCCGCCCGCCGGAGAAGCCGCCGCCCTCGCCTGTCAGCACCAGATCGGTCGGGGCGTAATAGGTTAGCGGCCCGCCGGTCAGCCCGGCGGCAAAGGAATTCAGCGCCGTGCCCAGACCGCTGCCATAGCGGTCGTCGGAACCGGCGACACCCAGCCGCCAACTGGTCGCGGATCCGGTGAGCGCCTCGACGACCCGGCCACTCACGCCCAGAACCACCATATTGGCCGGAATGGCCGCCGCGACGACAGAGCTGTTGCCACCTGAGACCGCGTGATCGACCTCCACGATCCGCAGCGCCGTTGCGGCACCGGAGACCGCCGCCGCACCCCCTTCGGGTTGCCAGGCCGCACCCGAATAGCGCAACCGCTGCGCGGCCGCCTCGTCCCAGGCCTGCCAGCCTTGTTTCGGCGCGAGAAACTCCCAAGCCCCATTGGCCCAGATCGCCAGATCGCCGTCCCGCCCCGTCCAGTCGCCTCCAGCGCCAGCGGCGACGATATAGCTTTCGCCATCCTGGGGCGCAGCGGGCGGCGTCGCGGTCGCGGAACTGACGACGCGCAACTGCACCAGCGCGTCCAGCCGGGCCAGGGCCCCGTTGAGCGTCACGTGTTTTTGCGCCTGCGCCGCCTGCACCAGCGGCAAACCATTGTGATAAGTTCTAGCCATCGAATTCGATCCTTCCAGCCAGCCCGGCGCCAAACCGGTCCGACAGCTGTTGCACTTCAAAAGTCACCGCGCCGGTCCCGCCATCGCTCACCTGATCAGCGGCGGTGTAGACATATTCGGGCGTCGCCACTTCCGCCGAGCGCACCTCTGCGCCCGCCACGACCACCGTCACCCGGTACCGCTCGGCGCTTTCGGCCAACGGCACGGCATCGGTGTGCCAGACATCGCCGCCGCGGCGGGTGCGGCGAATCCAGCCCAGCGCCACATCGCCGCTCCCCCGCCGCACCGCGCGCAGATGCACCGGCGCATAGGGCCGCAGCCCCACGCCGCGCGGCGTCGCAAGCAGATGCGTATAAAGCGGGTCGTCATAGCCCTTTTCCGACGGGCCAACGCGAAAGTGCCGCTCCAACTGGATCACGTCCTCGGGCAGATCCACCTGCACCGCCGCGCCGTCCAACAGCACGAAGTCGGTGCCCACTGGCCAGGTCTCGGGGATGATCGGCTCTGTCCCGGCCTGTCCGCGCAAAAGGCCCGACAAGCGGTACGTCCGGTCGTCGATCAGAGTCGCGTCACGGAACTGCACGATCTCCCAATCGCCCGCTCCGCCATGGCGCAGCGCGCAGACATTTGCGCCGTTCAGCACCTCGATTTCGTTCCGGCTCTGCAACGCGCCATGCGACAGGCGCACATCCACGGTCTGACCCGACCACAGCCCGGGCCGCGCCGCGCCAAGCGGCGACTGCGTCGTGCCGACGACGCTGCTGCGTGTGATCGTACCGGCCGCGCGATAGTCGTAGTCCTGCGGCGCGGTATAGATCGTCTGCGGCCCGCCCCAAGGGACATGCGTGGCGGCGATCCAGGGCGCGTGCTCGACCTCGGCACCGGTCAATAGAGGCAAATCCAGGAATTCGACGTAAGGCGCCATGCGCCCCGCCTCGACATCGGCCGAGATCAACTCTGGCACGACCGGATCGCGGCGATATACATCGCGCTCCACCCGCACCGCCTCGGTCCGGCGTTCGCCAGCTTCGTCAACGCGGTCGATGCGGAAAAGCTGCTCCTGACCGGCCAGATCGATGGCAAAGACATCGCCCGGGCCCAGATCCATATCCGATGGCGGCAGTGCCAGGGAAATCCGATCCCGCGAGACCACCGATTCAGCCAGCCAGCGGGCGGCGATCTCCTCGCCCTCGGTATGGCTCAGCACCACCGGCAGGTCGGACCCCGAGGCATAATGCACATCCGCGCCCGGCAAAATCGCCTCGGCTGCCACCGACTGATAGTCCTTTTGCGCGTGCACGAACCCCACACGCACACGCCCGGGCACCTCCGCCTCGGGCAGGCGATTGACCTCGTAACGCACGTCCGCCTCGCGCGGGATGGCGAGCGTGTCGATGTCCAGTGCCCGCACCGGTCTCGCGTCGCGATTGCGAAACACGACCTGCCCCTCGCGTTCGACCACATCCAAGCCATAGGCCAGCATCAACGGCTGGAGGCTTTCGCGGGCGGTTTCCGTACCGGCCACGCTGTAGCCCTGCACCAGCCCCGCCAGTTCGGACACATCGACCGCCTGCAGCCCGGCCCGATCGCAGATTTCCGCGACCATATCGGCGAGCGGCACCATATGGGTGCGGCCCGAAATCCAGTGGCCCAACGCATGGTTGGGCCCATCCGACCAAACGGCGTTGCGCTGCGGGAAATAGGGCCAGGGCCGCGCGTCCCAGGCCCACACGAACGCACGGCCCATATCCACCATCGGCGCATCGTAGCGCCGCGACACCGGATTGTGCGCGGGGTCGTTCCAATAGGTCTGCATCGCCAGCAGATACCGCTGCTGGATGTACCGGTCCTGACCGCCGGTGCTGTAATAGGGCAGAGCGTTCTCCGAACTTTGCGGGTCCACGAAAACATTCGGCTGGTTCGTGCCCTTATCGACCGCCGGGCAACCGAGTTCGGTGAACCAGATCGGCTTGCTTTCCGGCACCCAATCGGTGGGCTGGGTCTCCCGCACACCGCTGGGGCGATTGAAATGCGGCCGCCCCCACCAGTTTTCGATGTCCTTGTATCGATAGACCCAGGGCGCATTGTAAGCGCCGTCCGAGATCACCGATCGCACCTGCCCGTCGCGCGCCGCCGCATCGGCATAGAACCAGTCATAGCCCTCGCCGCCGGCGACATTGCCGATCAGATAGTCCAGATCATAGATCGAGCCGACCGCAGCGTCGGCGTGATCGTCACTGTCGCGCCAGTCGGACAGCGGCATGTAATTGTCGATGCCGATGAAATCGATCGCCGGATCCGCCCAAAGCGGATCCAGGTGGTAATAAACGTCGCCCGATCCGTCACCGGGCTGATAACCGAAATACTCCGACCAATCCGCAGCATAGCCGATCTTAACCTCGGGTCCCAGAATAGCACGGACATCTGCGGCCAGCGCGCGCAGCTCTGCAACCACCGGGAAGCTCGCCGCGCCATCCCGGATCTGCGTCAAGGATCTCAGTTCCGAGCCGATACAGAAGGAGTCCACGCCCCCCGCCAGCGCGCACAAGTGCGCATAGTGCAAAATGAAGCGGCGATAGGACCATTCCTGCGGCCCGCTGTAGCTGATCACGCCATCCGCCGCGGCGAAGTCCGACGCCTGCACGGTCCCGAAGAACGCTGCGACCTCGTCCGCCGCGGCGGCGGTCTTGTCGGTCGACCCGGGTTGCCCGGGCGCCGCATTCGTGGTGATCCGCCCGCGCCACGGCACCGGCGCCTGCTCCGCCCTGCCCCAGGGGTCGGGCAGTCCGTTGCCGGCGCGGATATCCATCAAGATGAAGGGGTAGAACATCACGTGCTGCCCCCGATCCTTCAACTCGGCAATCGCCTGCAGGACGGAACCGTCCGCCGGCGTGCCGCCGAAGCCCGGCCGCCCCTCGATATAGCTCACCCGCTGCGCCTGACCGCGCCCGATGCCGCCGGCGCGCCAGGGCATCTCCACACCCTCAAGCTCGCTCTGTTCGATCTTGGGCTCGACCCGGCATTCGCCGCAGCGCAGATCCGACCCGAACCAACTGACGATCAGCGAGGTCGCGCCGCAATTGGGCAATTCGGCAACCAGATTGTCGATGGCCAATTTCGCATCCGGTATCCGCGCGGGATTGTTGACATTCGTGACCTTGGTCTCGCCTTTGCCCAGCGCGAAATGCACCCGCTCGGTTGCCAGCGAGTACTCGCCGGTGCCCGGGATCAGTGCCACCGCCCTGGTGCCGGAAATCGGGTCGTCCTCGGCCTTTACCGGGCGGCGCACGACCTCAAAGGCCAGTTGCGGGATGCGGTTGCCATAGGATCCGAGTTCCAGGTTCTCGATCACGACATAGGCCGTGCCGCGATAGGCGGGCGCCAGCCCGTCGGGCAGGCTGGCCGCGATCAACGGATCGGGCAATTGGGTGTCGTCGCCGGGATAGACGCGGATGTCCAAATCGGACGGATCGATCACCTGCCCGTCGGCCCAAATCCGCGCGACCCGCGTGATCTCGCCCTCGCACAGCGCCAGCGCCAGGCTGACGCTGTAGCTGTATTCGGTGGTCTCGGGCCGCGACGGGCCGCCCTTTCCGCCGCCGCCGGTGGTGGTCGCGGTCTCCAGAAAGCGGCTCGACCAGATGATCTGGCCGGACACCCGCATCTGCCCCCAGACACGCGGGATCGGCGTGCCTTCGGTCGAACCGGAAATGCGGAACTGATCGCGCCGCCCGACCTCCACCGGATCCGACCCGCCACCTAACAGCTTGCGGTCGATGATGTGGCCCACGGTGGCGCCCACGGCATTGCCGATGACGGCCCCCGACAGACCCAGAACCGTGCCGCCAAAGGCACCGCCAACGGCACTGCCGGCCGCGGCCAAGACGATCGTCGCCATGAACTATGCTCCTGTCAGGGAAAGCGGAACGTCGCCGCGATCCGCGCGGCCCAGGCGGCGCTGAGTGGCGAAGCCACCACGCCCTTGCCGCTATAGGCATGAATAAAAGTCGCAGGCGCCGCCGCGCTCAGCACACCCAGATGCTTCGCCACGCTGCGCGCGCGCATGCGAAAAACCAGAACGTCGCCCGGGCACGGGGCGTCGACCGGCAGCAAATGCCGCGCCGCCGCCGCCAGCAACCGCTCCGCACCCTCGGGTTCGGACCAGTCGGGCGTATAGGGCGGCGGGGCCTCCGGTTCGGCGCCATAGACCTCGCGCCAGATGCCGCGCAGCAGGCCCAGACAATCGGTGCCCACGCCCTTCAGACTGGCCTGATGCCGATACGGCGTGCCGATCCAGCCCGCGGCCGCCGCCACGATGTCGGGCCGCATCAGTCTTCGTTCCAATGCGCCGACCGGCCGTCATGCACCTCGCCGGTGCGGGGATAGGCCGTGACCCAGTCATCCCCCGGCATGTGCGGAAACCCACGGAAATTCAGCAGGTTCCCGAATTTCGCCCGGCAGGTCCGCAATGACTTGTCGCAACCCGCCGTGATCCGGAACGTATCGCCCAGCGCGATCGGCGCGCGCGCTTCCGACCACAGCGTCAGCCACCGCGCGCCCTCTATCGTCTGATCGGCGCGCACCCGCGCCCGCAAGCCCACATTGGCCCCGCTCAGCCAGGTGATCGCGCCACCCGCGAACCACCCCGTGTCGTAATCCCCGCTTGGGATCCACCGCAGCCGCAACTGCGCCTCGTGCGCCTCGACGCCAGACTCCGCGCTCAGCGATGGATCGGTCAGGTCCACCCCGCAGGCCCGGTCGCCCAGATCCGCATCGCAACTCTGCAGAAACAAGCGGCCCACCGGCTGGTTCAGCGCCTCCGCCTTGCCGCGCAACTCCGCCTCGAAGGCGGTACCGCCGGCGCGCAACTCTCCGACCGAGCCCTCGAACACGACCCGCCGCGCCGACACATCCGTCCAATCGACCAGCCACTGCCGCACGACCGCGTTGTCGAACCGCCCGGCCAGAATGTCGGCCTCGGTCACCCGGTCCGAACTAAGCGCGCCCAACGCAACCGCATTGTCCACGCTCAGCCCGGTCGACCGCTCGACCGTGCCGGCATCCAGCCCCGCACCGGCCTCAAAGGTCAGCCCGTCGAAGCTCAGCGGCTCGTCATGGTCGGTGAAACCGAAGCGCACGCCATCGCTGCGGGTGACCTCCCAACAGCGGGCGATATGGGCGATGCCGGACCTCAGCTTCGCCTGCAGCGTGTTCGAACCGCTCATATCCGCACCTCGATCACCGGGACGGACGGCACCTCGCCGGCCGAAAACCCGGCCACGCTGCTCTCGATCCGGTCCGTGTCGAACCGCACCGGCACGTCGAATTCGAACCCGGCCGTGATCGGCGCCCCCGCCGCGGGCGGGGTCACGAAATCCAGCCAGCCTGTGGTCGGATCCAGGCTGTAGTCATCGCCCGCCGACTGCACCACCGTGTCGATGGCCACGATCACCGTGCCTTCCACCGGCTTCGCGATCGGCCGGCGGTAGAAGGACGTCCCGGACCGATAGCTTTTGGACAATTGGAACGCTGTGGTGATGCCGTCGCCGGTGCCGATCGGCTGATCCTCCGCGTCGACGTCATCCGACGGAAGGCCGCTTTTGAAATCGGTCCAGTCCTTCCAACGAAAGCCGTAAAGCTGACCCGACCGCGCCTCGAAAAAGGCGATCAGCGTCTGCAGATCGTCCAGCGAGCGCATGCCGAAGCCAGCATCGAAGCGCCGCCGGGAATGCGCCCAGGGCGTCGCCCGTTCCTCGGCGCCATTCGACAGCGTCACGATCTCGGTGCGCCGCTCGGGCCCACCGACAGAGCCGAAGGACAGCGTGTCGGGGAAACGTATCTCGTGAAAACTCATCGCTTACCTCAGCGGTTGCGGTTGCCCTGGCCCAGCGCCCGGGACATCTGCGCCGCGATCTGCGAGCGCGACCGGGCAAAGCTTTGGGCGTCGGGGGTGGAGATATTCATCGTCACTTGCACCGGCCGGCCGCCGCCGCCGGCACCGCGCACGCCCAGTTTGCCATCGGCGCCGCGGGCCAGCGGCATGATCGCCTCAGGCCCCGCCTCGCCCATCAGTCCCATGCCGCCACGCATCGGAAACCGGGTCGGCCCGCTGACCACGCCGCCATTCGCAAACGCCCGCACACGGCCCGACGAAAACGCGCCGCCATCGGCGAACGCACCGCTGAAAAGTCCGGTCAGCCCGTTCACGATCGCCCCGCCCAACGCGTTCTGCACCGGCCGCACGGCCGTCCCGAAGGCGCTGGTGGTCAACGACCGGCTGGCGCTGCTCAACACGTCCGACAGCTTGGCGCCGTCAAAGATCAGGCCATCCATCGCGCCCTTCAGTTGCGTGCCCAGCGACCGCGACAGCGTGCTCGCGTCGCGACTGGCCACCCGCATGGACGAGGTCACCTCCTCCATCTCGGTCTTAAACGCCGTGGTCATGCTTTCGGCTCCGGCGATGGAGCCTTCCAGCCCGTCCAGCGTCGCCTCCAGGCCAGTGATTTGCGTCTCAAGATCCGTCATTCGGTATCTCTTTCCGGTGTGGTGTCGGGAAAGCGGGCGATGAGCGCGTCCAGGCCCGCGCGGCGCATCGCGCCACCGCCGCCTTCGGCACCCGCCATGGTCATCAATTCCGCCGGGGTCAGCGCCCAGAACGCATCGGGCGTCAAACCCAACTCGTTCAGCCCGAACCGCATCAGCGCGGGCCAGGCGATGCGGCTCACGGCGCCGGCTCGGGCAGCGCGAAGGTCACCTTCAGCAAGGCTGCCGCCGCGCGGGCAGCCGCCATCGGCCCGCCGTCGATCTCTGCCGCCGCCAGATCCTCCAGCGACATCCCCAACCCCGCGGACAGAAGCCGCAGCAGATCGCGCGCGGAAAACGCACCGGTCTCGAACCGCTCCACCAGCGCCACCAGGCTGTCCGCCTCCAGCGCCGCCTCAAGCTCCGCCAGCGCGCCCAGCGACAGCCGCGCCACGCGCGACTGACCATCGACGACCAACGCCACTTCACCGCGATAGGGATTGGCCATCAGATCGCCGCGAAGCTCAGCGCCCCGGCCGAGGCCATGCTCATCTCATAGACCGCCTCGCCATCGTGATTGCCCGAATACTCGATCGTGGTGATCTGGAACGGGCCTTCGATGATGCCAAAATCGGGGACGATGACCTGAAACGACGGAATGTCGCCGTCGAAAAAGATCTGCCGTGCGCGTTCGTCCGTGTCCGCATCGCGGAACACGCCCGAGCCCGATATCGCCGCCGACCGCACGCCCGTGCCGGCCAGCAGCTCGCGCCAGCCGCCCGCGCTTTGCAGATTGGTCACATCCACCGTCTCCGCGTTGAACGTGATCCGAGACGCGCGCAAACCCGCCACGGTCTCGAAACTGCCGGACCCGTTCATGTCGATCTTGATCAACAGGTCCTTGCCCTTTTGAGCCACCATAATCGTCGTCCTTTGAATGGGTTAAGCCGTGTCTTCCAAAACCGCGCGAAAGCGCAGATCCACCCGCCGGGGCTGGTCCGCCCGGCCGCGGATCGCGCGCGCGTTCAAAAGCCGCAGATCCACCAAGTGGCCGCGGTCCAGCACCAGGTCGGCGGGCAACAAGGCCTCGCACACCGCCGCCGCGGCGGCTTTCGGGTGTGAGAACCCTTCCGTGCGGGCATGCACCGTGACCGTGAAATCATGTACCGCGCCGTCGCTCGTCTTGGTCGAGCCGTCGCGCACGCGTTCCTCGCCCAAGGTCACGTGCAGATCCGGCGCCTCGGCCGGCGCGGTTTGCGGCGGCGCGTCATAGACATCCTGACCGACCAACGCCATCAGCGCGGCATCTTGGGTCAACCGCTGATAGACCGCACTCTGCAGCGCCGCCGACAACACATAACTCATACCGCCAGACCCTCCTCGGCGTTGCAGATCAGAAAGCGGCCTTCGGAATCCGCCTCGGCCACCGCCAGAATGTTGAAGACGCGCGTGCCGTCGGTGAACCGCTGGTCGGCGCGCGGCCGCTGCGGGCTGCCATTGGGCGCCCCGCGCACGGTGATGCGCCAGGCCTGACGGCTGGCATTGGCGCCTGCGACCACGGTCTCGGACCCCCGGCGCGGCTCCATCTCCGCCCAAACGACGCCCAGCGGGGTCCAAGCGATCGTGTGACCACCGGCGCCGTCGCTGGTGCGCTCCGGGGTTTCCAGGGTCAGCTTTCGCGGCAGAACCGGCCCGTTCACAGCACATCCCCCAGCAGCCGGACGGTCTTGTACCGCTCGATCAGCGACAGAACGCCAAAGGGCATCGTGGCACCGCGGCCCGCGGCCTCGGCGCGGCCCTCGTAGTTGCTGGCGGCCAACAGGAACACCGCCTGCGCCAGGTCGGGGGGGATCGCCTCCCAACTGGCGCCGAACCCGGCGGTAAAGCTGATGCGCACCGTGCCGCCGGTCGGAATGGTCGGCAGTGCGGCGGCGCGCAATTCGGGGCGATAGACATCCTTTCGCAGCGTGTAAGCCGACGGATCCACAACCGTCGCCGTCCCATCGGCCTGTACCAAAGCCACTTCGCGCACCGCGCTCACCGGGCCCACCGGCAGCCCCTGCCGGTCCAGCGAAAACCACCGGGTCAGTTCCCAACTGAAATCGCGCTCCAGCACGATCTTGCCGGTCCGCCCCTCGATCGCGGCCATGGCGGCGCGCAGAAAGGCGATCAGCACCGGGTCTTGGCTGCCATCATCGGCAAAGCCAGAGCCCAGGCGCAGATGATCGGCGAACGCCCGCACGGGCAGCGCCGCCACCGGCGGCGTGGTCAGTTCGATCAGATTCATGAAATCCCTCCGCTCAGGCGGCGACGCGCAGCACCAGCGCGCGTTCCAGTACCCGGCCCGTATTGGTCAGCGCCTGCGCCGCGATCATGTAGACCCGGCCAGCCACACCCTTGGTGATCCACGCATAAGAGGCGCCGTCGTCGAACTGCTGCAGGGTGACCCGCGCGTCATCGCCGCCGCGGGCGGGCACCACGACCCAACCCAAATCGCCGTCGATGTACTCGCCGGGTTCCAAATACCCTTCGCGCCAGTCGATCTTTGCCTCGACCGATACGCCGGGTTCCTTCAGCAGATAGCCGCTCACGCGCGCCTCCCTCACAGGGCAGAAATGCAAAGGGGCGGCCCCGTCGAGACCGCCCCCTCCTGTTGCGTTCGTCAGCCTCAGCTGACCGAGAATTTCAGCAGCTTGATCGCCGCGAAATCGCTGACATCGCCGCCCACGCGCTTGGTGGCATAGAACAGCACATGCGGCTTGGCACTGAACGGGTCGCGCAGAATGCGCAGATCCGGGCGCTCGGCGACGGTGTAGCCGGCACCGAAGTCGCCAAAGGCGATTGCGGTCGCGTCGTCGGCGATGTCCGGCATGTCCTCGGCAATCAGCACGCGATAGCCCATCAGCCGCGCGGGCTCACCGGCGGCCAGACCGTCGGTCCACAGGAACCGCCCGTCCGCATCCTTCATCTTCCGGACCGCGCCGGCGGTCTTGGAGTTCATCACGAAGGTGGCGTTGGCGCGGTAGCGCGCGCCCAGGGAATAGACCAGATCGACAATCGCGTCGGCCGGATCGGTGGCGGAGAAATCGCCCACGGCACCGGTCGGGACATAGCCGAGCGACCCCCAGGCCCAGGCCCCGTTGTCGACGGCGGCATAGCTTAGGAAACCGGTCGGCTTGTCGACGCCGTCGCCCGAGATGAACGCCCCGCCTTCGGCCCGGGCGAACTTGTCGGCGATGCGCGTGGCCAGCCAGCCTTCGACGTCGAAGGCGCTGTCATCCAAAAGCCGCTGAGACGCCTTGGGCAGCGCCGACAACTCGTGCAGCGGGATCGAGATGCGGTCCACCTGCGGCGTGCCGGTCTCGGTCTGCGCCGCCGTTTCGCTGGCCCAGCCGCTGCCGATATCGGTGTGATCGACCAGCACGTCATAGGCGGTTGCCTCGACGGTCACCACATTGGCGATCGCGCGCACCGAAGAAGCGTCGCGCAGCACGCCCTGGATCGTGTCCGCGGTCTGCGGATCGACCAGAAAGCCACCGTCGCCGGCGGTGTTCAGCGCTTTTTCCTCGGTGTCCAGATGGCGCAGACCATCGTCGTCGCCCGACCGCAGATAGGCGGCAAAGGCTTTCTTGTGGGGCGCATCCTGGTCGGCCGCGGCCGAAAGCTGGGGCCGCTCGGCGGCAAAGGTTTTGCGGTCAAGCATGGTCAAACGATGATCCTGTTCTTTCAGTTGAGATTTAATTTCGCCTCGAAAAGCGATGATATCGCTCATAAAACCTGCCATCGCGGCTTTCACCTCTTGGGCAGGACCCGCAACCGGGGCGCCTGCGCCCCGCTGCTTGGTTTCCGTCTCCTGCATCAAAGCATCCCTCAATGATGTGGGTTGAAGACCGCGCGCTCCCGCGCGGCCGCCGGCCGATCAGGCCAGCATCGCCCGGGCGGCCGCGAACGCCTCCGCCAGGTCTTGCGCCAATGCGTCGCCGGGCTCCTCGCCCGACTGCACCCGCGCTTCGGGCAGCATCGGAAAGGTGACCACCGATACTTCCCAAAGATCGATCTCGATCAGCTTGCGCCCGCCGGCCGCAGCCCGCTCCGCCTGCACCGTGCGATAGCCGATCGACAGCCCGTCGATCGCGCCCGCCTCCAACAGCGCCAGCGCCTCGCGCCCATCCTGCACATCCGCCAGGATCCGGCCTTTGACATACAGGCCCTTGCCGTCCTCTCGAATGTCGGTCCACACGCCGATGGGCCGCGCCGGATCGTGCTGCCACAGCATCCGCACCGGCTGGCGCCGCGCGCCCAGCGACCGGACATAGGCGCCCTTCTGCACGATATCCCCGCCCTGATCGGCAGCGCCGAACAGGCTGGCATAGCCTTCGATTTCGCAATCCTTCAGCGCCAGGTCCTTGCCCAGCGCGCAGTATTTCGTCTCCAGAACCGGAGCCTGAAATTGGGGGGTCATCGCCGCGTCCCTCAGATGTTTTGCATGATCAGCGTGTAGGCCACGTCCATGGCCAGGAATCCGGCCAGCCCGGACAGGGCCAGCCACATGCGTCGCTCCAGCCGGTCGAGCGTGACCTCGATCCGCACTAGCCGCCGCTCCAGGTTCAGCCAACGCTCGTCGCTGACCCGCTCGTGGGTTTCCATCCGCGCCGTTGCGACGTCGAACGGCTCGTAGAGAAACCGCGACCCGCCGGCGCGCGCCTCCCGCAACCTCATGCGCCCTCTGCCAGCGGCGGCAGCCCCAGCATGGTGCGCTTTTCGGCGTCCGTCAGAAACTCGGCATCCGAGATCCGGCGCCACTGCGCCTCGCGCTCGACCGCCAATGCGGGGATATTGTCCAAATCCACGCGCAGGCTCAGATCCGGCCCGAACCGGGGCGGCAGCCAGCCGTTCAGCGCCGCCAGCACCTTCTGGATCAGGGGCAGAACCGTCAGGCGATAGAACGCGCGATTGGCCTCCTGATAATTGGCGTAGGTGGCGTCGCCCGGCAGACCCAGCAGCATCGGCGGCACGCCGAAGGCCAGCGCGATTTCGCGCGCCGCGGCATCCTTGGTCTTGTGGAACTCCATATCCGAGGGCGAAAAGCCCATCGGCTTCCAGTCCAACCCGCCTTCCAGCAACATCGGCCGCCCGGCATTGCGCGCGCCCTGATGGTTGACCTCGATTTCCTCGCGCAGCCGCGCATACTGGTCCGAGCCCAGCGCCCCGTGCCCATCCGCACCCTTATAGACGATCGCACCAGAGGGCCGCGCGGCATTGTCCAGCAACGCCTTCGACCACTTCGCAGCCGCATTGTGCACGTCCACCGCGGCCGCAGCGGCCAGCATCGGGCTCAGCCCATAATGGTCGTCCTGCGGGTGGAAGTTGCGCAAATGCAGGATCGGCGCATGGTCCACACGCATGTCGAACCGATGCGCCTTGGCGCCGACCTTGTACTCGTAGGCCACAGGCCAGCCATCCTTGCCCGGCACCAACTTCATCCGGTCCGACCGAAGCACATGCAACTCCTGCGGCCCGCCGGTCACCCGCGCGCCGGCGGCTTCCAGATAGCCGTCGCCGTTCAGCAGCAGTTGGCCCAGCAACGCCTCGATCAACGCCGCTCGACCCTGACCCGGATTGGGCCGCTCCAGCAGATCGACCAAGGGATGCGCGGCATAGCGGCGCTCGGCATCCTGAACCACCACCGGCACCGCCGCGCCGGCCTCGGCGATCAGCTTGACACAGCGGAACCCGACCGGGTTCTGCACGAACCCGGTGCGCGCCAAAGACGCCGCATCGCGCGGCGACCACGCCGCGCGCCCGATCCCATGCATCTCCACCACCGCCGCCGCGGCGGAGGCCTTTTGCTCGACCACAGCGGGCCGGGCCGTTTGAAACAGCCTGAAAACCATGCGTTTCCGCTCCAAGTTCTGAATGTTCCGCCGCCCGCCGGGCAAAAACGCGGCTGTCAAGGCGCGCTGCGGACCAAAACCGTTTCAGACTGACCTGTCTGAAAGAGGATTTTGGCCCAGATTCAACACGTTGAGCAAAGTCCTAGGATCAGACCAAATTCGTCTGATCCGTTTTTGCTCGACCGCCCCGGGCGTTGCCCGGGCTTGGCCTCGACAGCCGCGTTTTCGCCCAAACGCTCGGTCATGACCGGCTCCTGGCCGGTCTTCTCAGCGAAATTGACGCCGCCGCCCTTCGCGGACCCCAAGGCCCAAAGGCACCAACGGGCCCCGCGCGCGCCAAAGGCGGGCGTGGGGGTAAATTCCCGGCCCGGAACGGGCCTCACT
Source organism: Pseudomonadota bacterium (assembly GCA_039180525.1). Taxonomy (GTDB): domain Bacteria; phylum Pseudomonadota; class Alphaproteobacteria; order Rhodobacterales; family Rhodobacteraceae; genus Halovulum. Next base: position 135,307 of record JBCDDF010000001.1, on the reverse strand, counting down.
TCGGTCAGAGGCTGCGCACCCTGGGGTTGCGCGCCTCCGATGCCGGGCCCAGGATCAACTCGTGCAGCGCCCAGACCAGCGCATCGGTCCGGTCCGGGCTGCCCCGGCCCTGAAACCCGGCGCGCGTCATCTGACACATCTCGTCCTCCAACGCCCGAAACGTGCCGACATGGGCGACCCGGCCCAATTCGTACAACGCCGCCACCGGTTCCGCCCGCGCCGCCTTGTCCCGCGCGGCATGGACCGCGCGATAGGGCGCCAGCGGGTCGATGGAGCGGATCACGCTTTCGACCAACTGGCCGCCCTGATTGACCTCCGCCACCAGCCGGTCGGCGCCGTATTCATCCATCTTGGCCAAAGCGGCGCGGGCCCAGTCCGTTGGCCCCACACCTTGTACGCTGGCATCCTCCAGCACAAAGGCGCGCCAATCCTGCACCGGCCCGTCCATCACCACACCGGCGACCACGATACCGCATGTGTCAGCGCCCTTGCCGTCGCTGACGGCCGGGTCCACCGCGACCACGATACGGTCCATCTCCGGCGCGGCCTCGATCCGGGCCCGGTCCAACATGGCCAGATCCCAGAACGCACCGGCCGTATCGGTCAGCAACTCGCCATCCAATTCCTGACGCCCAAGCCGCGTGCCGCGGTACTTCGCCGTGATCTCTTGCAGAAACGGCTCTGCCAGATAGAGCCGGTTCGCCTCGGTGGGCGCCGCGGTCTGCACCGTGGTCTCCGCATCCAACAACTGCCGCAGCAGCGGCGTCGCGCGCGGCGTCGTGGTCACCACCTGCCGCGGGTCGTCGCCCAACCGCAGACAGAACTGCAGCATGTCCCAGGCGTCCTCCGCCTTCTTCCATTTCGCCAGTTCGTCGCACCAGGCGGCATCGAATTGCGGCCCGCGCAACGCCTCCGGGTCGGAGGCCGAAAACGCCTGCGCCTCCGCGCCGTTCGGCCAAACCAGCTTGCGCCGGGTGGCAACCCATTCCGGCCGCCGGTCGGGCGGAGAACAGGCCAAGATGCCGCTGTCGCCGTGCACCATAACGTCGCGCACCTGGTCAAAGGTCTCGCCCACCAGCGCCACGCGGCGTGCCCGGCCCTTGGCCTCGGGCGTCGCGCCCTCGACCTGCGCCCGCACCCATTCGGCCCCGGTGCGCGTCTTGCCCGCGCCGCGGCCGCCCAGCACGACCCAGGTCCGCCAGGCGCCCGTAGGCGGCAACTGATGCCCGCGATGCGCCCAATGCTCGAACAGATACGGCAGCGCCAGCACGGCATTGTCGCTGAGGCTATCCAGAAACGCCGTCACCTCCGCGTCGGTCGCGGATGCGAGCAAGTCGCTGACGGATCTCATCTCGTGCGGCGTCCAAGTCGATGGCGCCGGCGCCTTGTGTGCTGCCTGTCCCAAGGGAACCCTCGATTTCAAATACTTGCTGGAACTGTCTCAAGTGCGCGCGATACAAGTCCTGCCGATGCTTCGCATCGCCAACGGACTCGTCCCCCGCTTCAAGCTTGTCCAAGGACGCGCGCAACGCCCGAAACAGCGCGCCATAGACCGCGCGCGCCTGTTCCAGCCGCTCGGGGTCGCCCCCGGCGCCGGATGCCTGATTGCCCATGTCTGCCGCTGCCCCTCACGCACCATTGCCGGCGCGCAATAAAAAACGCGGCCAACCGCCCGGCTGCCGCGTCACATTCTGCCCATCTTGCCGCAAGGTATACCCTGAGGCGTACGCTGTGTCAACGCTAAACTTTCGGTTGCGCGCGAAATATGTCCGCGATCACTCCGCCTGTAGCGCGCGATAGGCCGCCACATTGCGGTTATGCTCTTCTAAAGTCTCGGCAAATGCGTGACCGCCGGTGCCGTCGGCGACGAAGAACAGATAGTCCGTGGTGTCGGGATTCGCCGCCGCCTCCAATGCGGCCAGGCCCGGATTGGCGATCGGCCCCGGCGGAAGACCCTCCACCTGATAGGTGTTGTACTCCACCGCCCCATGCAGCCGCTGCTCGGTCTGCCCGGCGATGTCGCTGCGCCGGATCTCCCGATCCAACACCCCGGCACCGCGGGTGATGCCGTAGATGATCGTCGGGTCGGTCTGCAGCAGCATGCCGCGGTCCAGCCGGTTCAGAAACACCGCAGCGACCACGCCGCGCTCCTCTGCGACCGCCGTCTCCTTCTCCACGATCGAGGCCAGCGTCAGCAACTCCGCAGGGCTCTGCAACCCGACCTCCGCCGCCTTGCCGTCCCAGGCCGCCTGCAACCGCGCCTCCTGCGCCGCCCGCATCCGCGCGATCAGCTCCGCCCGGCCCGACCCGGGGCGCACCTCATAGCTGTCGGGCGCAAGCATCCCCTCTGCCGGCAGCGCACCGACATCGCCGGTCAGAAAATCCGCCGCCGCCAGCGCCTCGGCCGCGTCGGTGACCGTCACGCCTTCGGCCATCACCACCCGATACCGCGTGCCGGGATCGTCGCGCAGCGTGGCATAGGCGGGCGGTGCCGCGGCCGCCGGATCGAAAGCCACATCCTCGGCATAGCGCCCCGCGGCCGGATCGAAGGACCGGATCTGCACGCTGTCGCTGCGCACGCCGATGCGGAACACGATCTCCGTCCCGCAGGTGTTCTGCCCGCCCCGCGTAATCGCCTCGATGATCTCGTCCATCGACGCGCCGGGCTCGACCAGGAAACTGCCCGCCTTCAGTTGATCCGTGCGGTCGGTGTAATCGGCGCCGATGCGAAAGATCCGCGCGTTGGTGACCGCGCCCATCTCCACCAGCTGCCGCGATACCTGGCCCATGCGGCTGTTGGGCGCCACCTGCACGCAGGCCGCCTGGGTCAGCGGACCGGGGCCGGAAAACTGATCCCGGCCCCAACTTATCAGCCACAGCACGCCGATCATCAGCACGATCAGCGCCGTCATCCCGTTCGCCGCAAGGCCACGCGTCATGAAAGCCCCCCTCGGCCCGCCTCAGACCTTCGCGAACACCACCGAAGCATTCGTGCCGCCGAACCCAAAGGAGTTCGACATCGCCACGTCCACCGTTCGCTCCACCGCCGCTTTCGCCGCCAGATCCAACCTGTTGCCTTCGGGCGGCGTGTCCAGGTTCAGCGTCGGCGGCGCCACACCGTCGCGCATGGCCAACAGGCAGAACGCCGCCTCCACCGCGCCGGCCGCGCCCAGCAGATGGCCGATGGCGGACTTGGTGGACGACATCGTGACCTTGCTGTCTTCGCCCAGAACCCGCGTCACGGCGCCCAACTCGATCGTGTCCGCCATGGTGGAGGTGCCATGCGCGTTCACGTAGTCCACATCGTCGGGGTTCAGCCCCGCGCGCTTCAGCGCCGCAACCATGGCCCGATAGGCACCGTCGCCATCCTCGGACGGCGCGGTGACGTGATAGGCGTCGCCGGACAGCCCATAGCCCACCACCTCGCCATAGATCTTCGCGCCCCGGGCCTTGGCGTGCTCCATCTCTTCCAGCACCAGGATGCCCGCGCCCTCGCCCATCACGAACCCGTCGCGTTCGGCGTCCCACGGGCGAGAGGCACCCTGCGGATCGTTGCCGCGCTTGGTCGACAGCGCCTTGCATGCATTGAACCCCGCGATCCCCAGCGGGTTGATCGAGGCCTCTGCCCCGCCCGCCAGCATCACATCGGCATCATCCAGCATGATCAGCCGCGCGGCATCGCCGACCGCGTGCGCGCCGGTGGCACACGCGGTGACGATGGAATGATTGGGGCCGTTGAAGCCATGTTTGATCTGCACCTGGCCCGAGGCCAGGTTGATCAGCGCCGAGGGCACGAAAAACGGCGAAACGCGTCGCGGCCCGCGTTCATGCAACGCGACCGAGTTTTCGTATATGGTGCCAAGTCCGCCGATGCCCGACCCGATCATGACGCCGGTGCGTTCCAGATCCCGCGTATCCGTGGGGTGCCAGCCCGCGTCGTCCAGGGCCAGATCGGACGCGACCATACCGAAGACGATGAATGGGTCTATTTTGCGCTGATCTTTCGCCGACACCCAAGCGTCGATGTCAAAGCTTCCGTCCGACCCGTCGCCGCGCGGCACCTCGCAGGCATAGGTCGTGGCCATCCCGCTCGCATCGAACAGCGTGATCGGCCCGGCACCGGACTGGCCCTCGATCAGGCGGGCCCAAGTGGCTTCGGTTCCGCAGCCCAGCGGAGACACCACCCCCAGCCCGGTCACAACAACCCGACGCATTCGCGCATCCCCCAAGAAATTCAAAATATCGGATTGGTTAGCCGACCGCCCTGCCGACGGCAAGCGCCCTCACCCGTTCGTTGCGCAACCCGCAAGCGAAACGCAAAATGGGCACCGCTTGGGTGCCCATACATCACGCCCAGCGCCGGTGCGGCGCGATCAGGCAGCTTCTTTGATGAACTTCACCGCATCGCCAAAGGTCTGGATGGTCTCGGCCGCGTCGTCCGGGATCTCGATGCCGAACTCCTCTTCGAACGCCATCACCAATTCCACGGTGTCCAGGCTGTCCGCGCCCAGATCATCGATGAAAGAGGCATTGTCGGTGACCTTTTCCTCTTCCACGCTCAGGTGTTCCACAACGATTTTCTTCACGCGCTCGGCGACGTCGCTCATCTGGTCTTCCTCATCCTTCGCCGCCCATTTCGTTGGGCTTGGCCTGTGATCCATGTTGCGGCGCAGCGCCGCGCCGCGCACTCGAAATGCCCTGCTCATGTCACGCCATGGGGGTGCCCTTGGCGTACGCGGGGCGCTCTTACCACACTCTCAGATGATGGCAAATGCAAATGCGGGGATGTGTTTTCAAGCCCGCAGCCGCACCGAAGGCATGCCTAGAACATCGCCATGCCGCCATTCACATGCACTGTTTGACCGGTTACGTAACCCGCTTCCGGCGCCGCCAAAAACACCGCTGCTGCGGCAATCTCATCGCCCGCGCCCATCCGGCCCATCGGTATCGCGGGCAGGATTCTTTCCTTTTGCGCATCGGTCAGCTTGTCGGTCATCGCGGTCTCGATGAACCCTGGCGCGATGCAATTAACCGTCACCCCGCGGCTGGCCACTTCCGCGGCCAGAGACTTCGACATGCCGACCATGCCGGCTTTGGATGCGGCATAGTTCCCCTGCCCCGGATTGCCGGTGGCGCCCACGACGGAACTGACATTGATGATCCGCCCCCAGCGCGCCTTCATCATGCCGCGCAGCGCGCCGCGGCACAGCCGCATCGTAGAGGTCAGATTTACCTCCAGCACCGTGGCCCATTCCTCATCCGACATGCGCATGAACAGATTGTCCCGGGTCACGCCCGCGTTGTTGACCAGAATGTCCACCGCGCCCATCGCCGCCGCCGCCTGTTTCGGCAGCGCCTCGACCGCGTCCTTGTCCGACAGGTTGCAGGGCAGCACATGCGCCCGGTCGCCAAGTTCCGCCGCCAGCGCCTCCAGCGGGTCCGTCCGCGTGCCGGACACGCCCACGGTCGCACCCTGCGCATGCAGCGCCCGCGCGATCGCGCCGCCGATCCCGCCCGAGGCGCCGGTGACCAGCGCCGCCTTCCCGCTCAAGTCAAACATCATGCCTACTCCGCCGGCAGCGCCGCGGGCGTGCGTTCGCCCAGCGCGTACCGAATTGCATCCGTATAGTCGAAAGCCAGCGAGATCAGGATCGTGCCCAGCACAACGGCCAGAACCCGCTTGGCCCAGACGGTCACGTCCTCCCGCCGGATCAGCCGCCAGAGGTAAACCGCCAGCGGCGTCCAAAGCACGATATGCGGCAGGCCCAGCAGCCTCACATATCCCATCTCGCCATACATCCAGTTGACCGCGACGGCGCCCGCCACACTGGCGGCCACCGTCAGCACCGCGGCCAGCCGCGTCGGTCGCCAGATCAGCAACGCCAGGGGCAGGATGAACGCGCCGAACAACAGCCAGTTCAGCCAAAGCCCGATCCAGGCCGGCTGTGCCGCGATCGCCTCAGCCAGGGTCATGCGCCCGCCACCGCTTTGACGTCATCGGGCGTGCCGGCCGCGCGCGCGCTCACCGCGCGGTCGATGCGCCGCACCATGCCCGACAGCGCCTTGCCGGCACCCACTTCGATGAAATCGTCCACGCCCTGGCCGATCATCCACATCACGCTCTCGCGCCATCGCACCGACCCGGTGACCTGATCCAGCAGCAGATTGCGGATCACCGTCGCGTCGCTGACCCCATGCGCACAGACATTGGGGACGAGCGGCACCTTGGGGTCGGCGATGTCGACATGGCTCAGCGCCTCGGCCATGGCCTGGGCCGCCGGCGCCATCATCGCGCAGTGAAACGGCGCGCTGACGGGCAGCATGACCGCGCGCTTGGCCCCGCGCTCCTTGGCCAGATCGACCGCGCGCGCCACGGCATTCTTGGTGCCCGACACCACCACCTGGCCCGGATCGTTGTCGTTGGCCGCGCTCAGGCAATCGCCATCCGCCGCCGCCTTCACGATCTCGCGCACCGCGTCGATGTCCAGGCCCAGCAGCGCCGCCATCGCGCCCGCGCCCACGGGCACCGCGTCCTGCATCGCCCGCCCCCGCGTGCGCAACAGTCGCGCCGTATCGGCCAGGCTCAGCGCGCCGGCCGCGCACAGCGCCGAATACTCGCCCAGCGAATGCCCGGCGACAAAGGCGGCGCTGTCCACGGCGATGCCCTCGGCCTCCAACGCCCGCATCGCCGCGAGCGACGTGGCCATCAGCGCCGGCTGCGCGTTCTCGGTAAGGGTCAGCGTCTCGATATCGCCGTCCCAGACCAGCGCCGACAGCTTTTTGCCCAGCGCCTCGTCGACCTCGTCGAACACCGCCCGCGCCGCCGGATAGGCCGTGGCCAGATCGCGGCCCATGCCGACCGTCTGCGCGCCCTGGCCCGGAAAGATAAACGCTCTGCTCACTCTTAGCCCCTCCCCAGCGGCCCCATTGTCGCTCCGGTCTAGCCGCCCACCGCGCCGCTTGCAATCGACCCGGGCAGCTGTATAAGGCCGCGGTTCCCCGAAAGGCATCAACCGCGCGCCTCTCGAGCAGGATCGTCGGGGACTGCACCGATCCTGCGGTGAAGCGCATGGGACAAAGGCGAATGGCATGGCGCTCTACGAGCATGTCTTTATCGCGCGTCAGGATCTGTCCAACGCGCAGGCCGAAGGGCTTATCGAACATTTCGGCCAGGTTCTTTCCGACAATGGCGGCGCGGTCACGGGCTCCGAATACTGGGGCCTGAAGACCATGGCCTACAAGATCAACAAGAACCGCAAGGGCCATTACGGCTTTCTGAAATCGAACTCCCCCTCGCCGGCCGTGCAGGAGATGGAGCGGCTGATGCGGCTGCATGACGATGTCATGCGGGTGATGACGATCAAGGTCGACGAGCACGAGGAAGGCCCGTCCGCGGTTCTGCAGGCCAAGGCCGCCAAGGATGAACGCCGCGCCGGCCGCGACCGCGGCGACCGCCCACGCCGCGACTGAAGAAAGAGGTATAACTCATGGCAAACAGACCGTTTTTCCGCCGCCGCAAGTCCTGCCCTTTCTCCGGCCAGAACGCCCCGCGCATCGACTACAAGGACGTGAAGCTGCTCCAGCGCTATATTTCGGAGCGGGGCAAGATCGTGCCCAGCCGCATCACCGCGGTGTCGTCCAAGAAACAGCGCGAGCTGGCGCGCGCGATCAAGCGGGCGCGCTTCCTGGCGCTTCTGCCCTACGCCGTCCGCTGAGGAGGAAGCCATGGAAGTCGTCCTGCTCGAACGCATCGCCAAGCTGGGCCAGATGGGGGATGTCGTCTCCGTCAAGCAAGGCTACGCACGCAATTTCCTGTTGCCCCAGGGCAAGGCCCTGCGCGCAACCGATGCAAACCTGAAACGGTTCGAGGCCGATCGCGCGCAGCTTGAGGCCCGCAACCTGGAAACCAAGAAAGAGGCCGACGCCCTGGCAGACCGGCTGTCGGGTCAGCAATTCGTGCTGATTCGCTCCGCCTCCGATGCCGGCGCGCTCTACGGCTCCGTCACCACCCGTGACATCGCCGATGCGGCGACCGAAGAGGGGTTTTCGGTCGACAAAAACCAGATCCGCCTGGACCGCCCGGTCAAGGAACTGGGTCTGGTGGATGTCACCGTGGTGCTGCACCCGGAGGTCGATGCCACCATCACCATCAACGTCGCCCGGTCCGAGGAAGAGGCCGAGTTGCAGGCGTCGGGCAAATCCATTCAGGATTTGCAGGCCGAGGCGGATGCCGAAGCCGAGTTCGACATCGCGGAGTTGTTCGACGATGTCGGCGCCGCGGCGCTGGATGACGATGGCGACGAGTCCGGCCCCGTCGACGTGCCCGAGGATCGGGCAGAGGCAGAAGAAGACCGCGAAGGCTGACGCCGCAGGTCGATTCCGCTTCGGCGCATCCGCCGCCACCAAAACCACGCGCCCCGGGCCTGACCCGGGGCCTCCGGTCCGGCGGGGCGGCCAGGGTCCCCGGCGAACTGGGGGACCGGGCGAAGCCGAAAGCGGCCTCGATGCCGGCGGTTGGGATCAGACCAGCCCCGGTCTCAATCCTCGAAATACCGCCACAGGATCTCCAACGACCCGGGTGCCACGGCGGCCCGTGTCGTGTCTTTCAGGCGCCGCAGATCCTCCGCGCTCAGATTGGCCTGGTGAAATCGGAAGTTGAACGGCTCGCGCCGGGTCTGCGCCCCGCCCGCGGCGCGCTGGTTCTTGTCATAGATGCCGCGGCTGGCCTGGCCCATCCGGTCCCAATCGCGCGCCAGATCCGCCGCGCGCACCGAACCTTCCCGCCCTTCCAGACCCAGAAACGCGATCAGTCCGGCCATCGCGGCCGGATCCTTCACGATGTCCTCGTAGTGGAATACCGCCTTCCGCCGGGTCGCGGCCAGGTCATAAAACTCCAGATTGCCCAGATACGCGGCATAGCGGCGATAGCTCTTGCGGCAGGCCCGCACGAACACCTCGCGATAGTCGCGCACCAGCAGCACCACCGTGTCGCCGCCGGTATGAGCCGGGTCGATCGCCTTCAGCGCCGGGCCCGGGCGGCGCGCCCACCAATGCGTGCGGACGCTGCGCTGCAGCGGGTCATGGCTGCGGGTGAAGACCTCGTTCGGCTGATCCTTGGCGTCGATCAGCACGGTCTTGCCGGGCGTGCGCAGACCGGTCTGCGCCTCGATCACATAGCGGACCCAGTTCAGCCCCGACCGCTGCGTGGAGATCACGATCCGCCCCATGCTCGCCCCTTGCTGCCCCCTTGCCGACTGCGCGCCCATTCACCACACTGGCCGTGGGCGCGCAACGCCGGGGTTATCCCCGATCTTCACAGGCCGGGGATAACCCAATTCCGTGCTAAACGCTCCCCAACATCAAGAACCCGAAACAGAGAGCAGACATGGCAGACGGCCCCGCGACAGAGCCTGAGGCAGCCCCGGGCGCACCGACCCAGGCCCCGCACAATATCGAGGCGGAACAGGCGCTTCTGGGCGCGCTTTTGGTCAATAACGACGTCTATTACCGGGTCAGTTCGATCGTCGACGCCGACCATTTCTACGATCCTGTGCATGCGCGAATCTATGACATCGCCAAGGGCCGGATCGAAAAGAACACGCTGGTGTCGCCGGTCACGCTAAAGCCGTTCCTTGAGGATGACCCGGGTCTGCAACAGCTGGGCGGCCCGGCCTATCTGGTGCGGCTGGCGGGCGCGGCGATATCCGTCTTCGCGGCGCCCGATTACGCCCAGGTCGTCTATGATCTGGCGATCCGCCGCAGCCTGATGCAGATCGGCGACCGAATCACCCACAAGGCCGCCGCCGTCAGCCCCGACAGCGAGCCCAAGGATCAGATCGTGGAGGCCGAGCAAGAGCTGTTCAAGCTGGGCGAACAGGGCGCGGTCAATCGTGGCTTCCAGGCATTCGTATCGGCCGCGACCGAGGCGGTGAAACAAGCCAACGCGGCTTACGCCCGCGAGGGGCAGTTGGTCGGCATCTCCACCGGGCTGACCGATCTGGACAAGAAACTGGGTGGCCTGCATCCGTCGGATCTGTTGATCCTGGCCGCACGCCCGGCCATGGGCAAAACCTCGCTGGCCACCAACATCGCCTTTCACATCGCAAAGTCCTACCGCCCGCCGGCCGAGGACGGCGACGCGCCGACGGATGGTGGCGTGGTCGGGTTCTTTTCGCTGGAGATGTCGGCCGAGCAGTTGGCCTCGCGCGTGCTGTCGGAGGCGGCGGAGGTCGAATCCGACATTATCCGCAAGGGCCAGTTGGGCGAGGCCGAGTTCCGCCGTTTCATCGAGGCCGCAAAGGCGCTGGATCAGTGCCCGCTTTACATCGACGACACACCGGCGCTGTCCATCGCGCAGGTCGCGGCGCGGGCGCGGCGGCTGAAACGGCAGTCGGGGCTCGACGTTCTGGTGGTGGACTATCTGCAGCTGCTGCGCCCCGCCAGCGGCCGCAACGACAACCGAGTGGGCGAGGTGTCGGAGATCACGCAGGGGCTCAAGGCCATCGCCAAGGAACTCAACATCCCCGTCCTCGCGCTGTCGCAGCTGTCGCGGCAGGTCGAATCACGCGAAGACAAGCGGCCGCAATTGTCGGATCTGCGCGAATCCGGCTCCATCGAGCAGGATGCCGACTGTGTGATGTTCATCTTCCGGGAGGAATACTACAAGGAACGCGAGAAGCCCGGCGAACACGACATCGAGGCGATGATGAAGTGGCAGGGGGAAATGGCGGAACTGCACGGCAAGGCCGAGGTGATCATCGGCAAGCAGCGCCACGGGCCGATCGGCACGGTGGTGCTGCATTTCGAGGGCAAATACACCCGTTTCTCCAATCTCGCCCGCGGCTATCAGGGCGATGGCGCCGATTTCCGCTGAGTGCGCAAAGCGTCGGCAGGCGGGGCGACCGGATGGGTTGAAAACCCATCCTACGGGGCCTCCACCCCATCCGTCGCGCTCCCTCCCGTAGGATGGGGTTGCACCCCATCCCGCCCCCGCCCCGTAGGATGGGGTTCCACCCCATCCCGCCCCCGCTTCATCCTTTGTCCCCGAACCCGCCCCAAGCAATGACCCGTGCGCGCCTGACCATCGACCTCGACGCCATCGTCGCCAACTGGCGCGCGCTCAATGCGTTGACCGGCCCCGCCACGCGCACCGGCGCGGTGGTCAAGGCCAATGCCTATGGCTTGGGCGCGGCACGCGTGGCGGCCGCGCTGGCGACTGCCGGGGCTGCGGACTTCTACGTGGCCATCGCCGAGGAGGCGCGCACCCTGCGCGCCGCCATCGGCCCCGGCCCGGCGATCTATGTCTTCGCCGGCTACACCGGGGCCGATCGCGCAGTCTGCGCAGAGACCGGCTTCCGCCCGCTGCTGAACACGCCCGAACAGATCGCGGCCTTCGCCGCCGATTTCCCCGGCGCCCCGTGCGGACTGCAGCTTGACAGCGGCATGAACCGTCTGGGGTTGGAAGCAGAGGACCTGGCCGCCGCCGATCTCTCCGCGCTGCACCTGACTCGGGTCGTCAGCCACCTGGCCAGCGCCGATGACAGCGCGCATCCGCAAAACGCCGCGCAAATCGCCGCTTTCGCCCGGATGACCGCCGGTTTCGCGCCCGATCTGCTGTCGCTTGCCGCCACCGCCGGTATCCTGCTGGGGCCGGCGGCGCATTTCGCCCACACCCGCCCCGGGATCGGGCTTTACGGCGGCAGCGCGTTCGCCGGCGCCCGGCCGGCGGTCGCGTTGGACATTCCGGTCATCCAGATCCGCAGCGTCGCCCCGGCCGAAAGCGTGGGCTACGGCGCCGCCTGGACCGCCACCCGCGCGACCCGCGTCGCCACGATCTCCGCCGGCTATGCCGATGGCATCTTCCGCAATCTCGGGTCGAACTTTTCGCTGTTCGCCGGCACCACGCCCTGCCCCGCCATCGGCCGGGTGTCGATGGATCTGATCACCGTCGACGTCACCGGGCTGCCCGACCCGCCCGACACGCTCGGCCTGTTCGGCGCGGGCCAGACGCTCGCCGATCTGGCCGCCACCGCCGGCACGATCCCCTACGAGATCCTGACCGCCCTTGGCCCCCGTTACGAACGCGTCTACAAGGGCGGCTGAACCGCGCCCGGGCCCCCATGATCCTTGTCCGACTGATCGACGAATTTCTCGCCTCCATCGGCCGGTCTGTCCTGGGCCTGGCGCAGGCCGTGGGCCATCTGACGTTGTTCGTGGCGCTGACCCTCAGCCATATCCTGCGCCCGCCGATCTATCTGCCGGAAATCGCCCGCCAGATGCTGCGCATCGGCTATTTCTCGCTGCCGGTGGTGGGGCTGACCACGCTGTTCACCGGCGGTGCGCTGGCGCTGCAGATCTATGCCGGCGGTGCGCGCTTCAACGCCGAGTCGGTGGTGCCCTCGATCGTCGCCATCGGCATGGTCCGCGAACTAGGGCCGGTGCTGGGCGGGCTGATGGTCGCGGGCCGGGTCTCCGCCTCCATCGCGGCGGAGATCGGGACGATGCGCGTCACCGAACAGATCGACGCGCTGACCACGCTGTCGACCAACCCCTTCAAGTTCCTGGTCGTGCCCCGGGTCGTGGCCGCGACGCTGTCGCTGCCGGTGCTGGTCGCCATCGGCGACGCGATCGGCATCATGGGCGGCTATCTGGTGGGCATCAGCCGGTTGGGCTTTTCCGGCCCCGCCTATCTGGCCAATACGCTCGATTTTCTGGTCGCCGCCGATATCGTCTCGGGCCTGGTCAAAGCCGGGGTCTTCGGCTTCATCGTGGCAATCATGGGCTGTTACCACGGCTATAACTCCGGTCGCGGGGCACAGGGCGTGGGCCAGGCCACGACCAATGCGGTGGTCACCGCCTCGATCCTGATCCTGGCGTCCAACTATCTTTTGACCGAGATCTTCTTTTCCGCATGACCGCGATGATCGCCCTGACGGATGTCCACAAGGCCTTTGGACCCAAACGAGTGCTGCGGGGGGTCACGCTGGACGTGGCGCGGGGCGAAAGCCTGGTGATCATAGGCGGGTCGGGCACCGGCAAATCGGTCACCATCAAATGCGTCCTGGGCCTGGTGGTGCCCGACAGCGGCACCATCACGGTCGACGGCGCACCGGTCCAGGGTGCGCGGGATACGTTCCTGTCGCGCTTCGGCATGCTGTTCCAGGGCGGCGCGTTGTTCGACAGCCTCACGGTCTGGCAGAACGTCGCCTTCCGCCTGCAACGCGGCCGCGGCAAACGCCCAAAGGCAGAGGCGCGCGAGATCGCCATCGAAAAGCTGCGCCGGGTTGGGTTGAAACCGGACGTGGCCGATCTCTACCCGGCGGAGCTGTCGGGGGGCATGCAAAAGCGCGTCGGCCTGGCCCGCGCCATCGCCGCCGACCCCGAGATCATCTTTTTCGACGAACCCACGACCGGGCTCGACCCGATCATGTCGGGCGTCATCAACGAATTGATCCGCGAAATCGTGGTGGAGATGGGCGCCACCGCGATCACCATCACCCACGACATATCCAGCGTGCGCGCCATTGCCGACAAGATAGCGATGCTGCATGACGGCCGCGTGCAATGGTCCGGGCCGGTGGCGGATCTGGAAAGTTCCGGCGACCCCTATCTGGATCAGTTCCTCCACGGCCGCGCCGAGGGCCCGATCGAGGCGGTGCGCTAAGACATCTCCGGTTGCCGCCGCACGCGCACACCGCCGCCGTAGGATGGGGTGGAACCCCATCCTACCGGGCCGCATCGCCCGCCAACGGGCGCCCAGCGGCCGAGAGGGGTTCGATGCCCCTCTCGGCCGCCACCGCCCGCGCGACGGCCCGGGTTCTCAGCGCGCCGCGCATCGCCTATCTGACACAAATGGTTTTGCGTCTGGCCAATCTGTCGCTTCTGGTCCTGTTCCCGCTTGCCTGGTTCGCGCCGCTCGCGCGGGCCGGGCTGCTGCCCTTCTTCGACCTTGACGAGATCTCGGTGATCACCGGGGTTCGTGCGCTCTGGCAGGACGATCTGGCGCTTGCCCTTCTGGTCGCGCTGTTCGCCATGATCGCGCCGATGCTGAAAACCGCGCTTCTGGCGGCCATCCACTGGGGCGCGCTCACACCCTATGCCCTGCCGGCACTGGGCGTCTTGGGCAAGCTGGCGATGGCTGATGTATTCCTGATCGCGGTCTATATCGTCGTGGCCAAGGGCGTCGGCGTGGGCCGGGTGGAAACCGCCTGGGGCCTATGGTTCTTCACCGCCTGCGTGCTGCTTTCGCTGGCGGTCACCCACGCGACCAAGCCGCGCTGATGGAGGTCGTCGTCCATCTTCTGGCCGGCATCTTCGTGGCGTCCTGCATCTTCGCCGCCACCTTCTTTGCCGCCGCCCAGGCCTTTCGCCAGACCGGCGGCCTGCGCTGGGCGCATGGCCTTGCGGCGGGGCTGACCGTGGCCGCGATGGCCACGCTCAGCGGCGGGCTTTGGACGTTGTCCCAGATCCTGGGCCTGGGGCTGATCCCGGCGGCGGCGGCGGCGCTGATCCTCGACCGCGGCTGGAACCGGCTTCTGCCGCTGACGCATGTGGGCTTTGGCGCCGCGCTGGCCGCGGGGCTGCCCTTCGGCGGCTGAGCCCTGGACCTTGCGCGGCGCGCGTGAGACATCGGGCCGATGGCCAAATCGTCCTCCATCTTCGTCTGCGCGGACTGCGGCACGGTGCACAAGAAATGGGCCGGCCAATGTCAGGGCTGCGGCGCCTGGAACACCATTGCCGAGGACGCCCCCATCGCCGCCGGGCCCAGGGCCGTGGCCCAGGGCCGCGCCATCGCGCTCAGCACCCTGGACAAAGCCGACGCCCCGCTCACCCGCCGCACCAGCGGCATCGCCGAATTGAACCGCGTGCTCGGCGGCGGGCTGGTCCCGGGTTCGGCGATCCTGGTCGGCGGCGATCCGGGCATCGGCAAATCCACGCTGCTTTTGCAGGCCGCAGCCGACTTCGCCGCCGCCGGCGCGGAGGTGGTCTATATCTCCGGCGAAGAGGCCGCGGCCCAAGTGCGCCTGCGCGCCCAGCGGCTGGGCCTGGACCAGGCGCCGCTGCACCTGGGCGCCGAAACCCATCTTGCCGACATCATAGCAACCCTCGACAAAACCCGGCCCGCGCTGGCGATCATCGATTCCATCCAGACCATGTGGTCGCAGGATGTCGGCGCCGCGCCGGGTTCGGTCAGTCAGGTGCGCGCCGCGGCCCATGACCTGACGACATTCGCCAAACGCCGCGGCACCGCGGTCATCCTGGTCGGCCATGTCACCAAGGACGGCCAGATCGCCGGGCCGCGCGTTGTCGAACACATGGTCGACACGGTGCTTTATTTCGAGGGCGACCGCGGCCATCAGTTCCGTATCCTGCGGGCGGTCAAGAACCGGTTCGGCCCGGCCGACGAAATCGGCGTCTTCACCATGACCGGCGGCGGGCTGGCGCAAGTCGCCAATCCGTCCGAGCTGTTTCTGACCGGCCGCGACACCCAGACCCCCGGCGCCGCGGTTTTTGCCGGGATCGAAGGCACCCGCCCGGTTCTGGTGGAAATCCAGGCGCTGGTGGCAACCTCGCCCCTGGCCACCCCGCGCCGGTCGGTGGTGGGCTGGGACGGGGCGCGTCTGGCTATGGTGCTGGCGGTGCTGGAGGCGCGCTGCGGCATCGCGTTTTCGGGGCTCGACGTCTATCTCAACGTCGCCGGCGGCCTGCGGGTCGGCGAACCGGCCGCCGATCTGGCGGTGGCCGCGGCGCTGGTGTCCGCGCGCCAGGATGTGGCACTGCCGGCCGAGACGGTGCTGTTCGGCGAGATCAGTCTGTCCGGCAGCCTGCGCCCGGTGGCCCAACCCGACGCCCGCATCCGTGAGGCGGCAAAGCTCGGTTTCACCGCCGCCATCGTGCCCGAAAGGCTGAAACTCCTGGAAGACACAGGTCTGCAGCTAAGCAGTCACCCCAGCCTAAAAGCCTTTATCGACAGCATGTTTGGTGCCATAGAAGATCAAAACTAAGCGTTCGAGGGTCGGGCATGGAAGGCTTCACTCTGGTCGATGGCGGTTCCGCGTTCATCCTCGCGGTATCCGGGCTGTTGGCCTATTCGCGCGGGTTCGTGCGCGAAGTTCTGTCGATAATCGGCTGGGTCGCGGCGGCGATCGTGGCGTTTCTGTTCGCGCCCGATGTCGAACCGCTGATGAAAGAGGTGCCGGTTCTGGCCGACATCATCGGCGGGAACTGCGAGTTGGCGATCATCGCGGCCTTCGGGCTGGTGTTCGTCGCGGCCCTGATCGTGGTCTCGATCTTCACGCCGCTGATCTCGGGCGCGATCCAGAATTCCGCGCTCGGGCCATTCGACCAGGGGCTGGGCTTCTTGTTCGGGCTGGCGCGCGGGGCGCTGCTGATCGTGGTGGCGCTGATCGTCTATGACCGGCTGATCGCCGGCGGCGAAGGCATCCCGATGGTCGAAGACAGCAAGACCGTCGAAATCCTGGCGCAAAGCCAGCAGCAACTGGCCGAGGCGCTGCCCGAAGACGGGTTCGAGTGGTTCGCCGCCCGTTACGAGCAGCTCACCGGCCCCTGTGGCGGCGATGCCCCCGCGGCGGAGACGCCCGGTGCCGGCGGCGATGATGCGACCGGGGGCGACGCGGCCACGCAATAGCGTGGGTGGCCGGGATGGGGTGAAACCCCATCCTACGATCCGCTTCGCGCCGTGGGGATACCGGGCGCCCCCCCGTGTGTGTCATCCCGGCCTGGCTCTCGGGCGCGGCACCGTAGGATGGGGTTTCACCCCATCCCGGCACGCCGGCGACGGAACGCCCGGCGCGCCCAATCGGCAATGGCACCGCACGGGGCCCTTTCCCTCCGGCACGTCGGCTTGTATACCGCAGGTGGCCAGCCCTTGGAGCGCGATGTCCCTGCCAAGCCACTCCCATGATGACGACAAGCTGCGCGAGGAATGCGGCGTGTTCGGTATCATCGGTGCCACCGATGCGGCGCAATTCGTGACGCTCGGCCTGCATGCGCTTCAGCATCGCGGGCAGGAAGCCGGCGGCATCGTCACCTATCAGCCCGACACCGGCTTCGCGTCTGCCCGGCGGTTCGGCTATGTTCGCGACAATTTCACCAGCCAGGCCATCATGGACACGCTGCCGGGGCAGATCGGCATCGGCCATGTCCGCTATTCCACCGCCGGATCCAAGGGCCAGACCCAGATCCGCGACGTACAGCCGCTGTTCGCCGAGTTCGCCATGGGCGGCTGCGCCATCGCCCATAACGGCAACCTGACCAATGCCGGTGCGCTGCGCCGGCAGTTGATCGAGCGCGGCTCCATTTTTCAGTGTTCCAGCGACACCGAGTGCATCATCCACCTGATGGCCCGATCGATGCACAGCACCATCCCCGAACGCATCAAAGAGGCGCTGCGCCAGGTTGAGGGGGCGTTCAGCATCGTCGCCATGACGCGGTCGAAGCTGATCGGCGTGCGCGACCCGCTGGGCATACGCCCGCTGGTGCTTGGGCGGTTGGGCGAGGCGCATGTGCTGGCGTCCGAAACCTGCGCGCTCGACATCATCGGCGCCGAGTTCATCCGCGAAATCGCCCCGGGCGAGATGGTGGTGATCACCGAAAACCACATCGCCAGCTATCACCCGTTCGCGCCGATCCGGCCACAGCCTTGCATCTTCGAGCATGTCTATTTCAGCCGCCCGGATTCGATCATCGGCGGCCGCTCGGTCTATGAGACCCGCCGCCAGATCGGTGTGGAACTGGCGCGTGAAGCGCCGGTGGAGGCGGACATGGTCTGCCCCGTGCCCGACAGCGGGACCCCGGCGGCGATCGGCTACAGCCACGAATCGGGCATTCCCTTCGAGATGGGGATCATCCGCAACCAATATGTCGGCCGCACCTTCATCGAACCGACCGAGCAGATCCGCAATATGGGCGTGCGGCTGAAGCTGAACGTGAACCGGTCGCTGATGCGCGGCAAACGGGTGGTGCTGGTGGACGACAGCGTGGTGCGTGGCACCACAAGCCGCAAGATCAAGGACATGATCCTGGAGGCCGGCGCGGCGGAGGTGCACTTCCGCGTTGCCAGCCCGCCGACGATCTGGCCCTGCTTTTTCGGCGTCGATATGCCCAACCGCGACGAGTTGCTTGCGGCTTCGATGACCGAGGAGGAGATGCGCGGCTATCTGGGCGTCACCTCGCTGCGGTTTGTGTCCATCGACGGGCTCTACCGCGCCGTCGGCGTGCCGGAGGGCCGCGACCCAAAGGCGCCGGCCTATTACGACGCGGTCTTTACCGGGGATTACCCGATCGAGCCGCGTGACATGGTCGAGCAGGGCTTCAAACTCAAAGCCGCGGAGTAAGCGCGCCCCCCGCCGACAACGGGGCCGGAAACCCGCGCGGGCCATGGCCCGCGTCGTGCGCGAGCGCACGGAAAAAGCCCGCGCCGGGCCGGCGCGGGCTTTTCGGGTTTCCTTGCGGCGGTCGCCGCGCCTGGCAATCAGGCGTGGATCAGGCGGCGCGCTTTTCCAGCAGCGCATCCACGCGTTGCTGCGCCTTCAATTCATCGATCCCATCGACGGCCGCGACCTCGCGTGTCAGCCGCTCCAGCGCCGCCTCGTAAAGCTGGCGTTCGGAATAGGACTGCTCGCGCTGTTCATCGTTGCGATGCAGGTCGCGTACCACCTCTGCGATCGAGATCAGATCGCCGGAATTGATCTTCTGTTCGTATTCCTGCGCCCGGCGGGACCACATCGCGCGTTTCACCCGCGCGCGCCCCTTCAGCGTATCCATCGCCTTGCCGACGATATCGGGCGTCGACAGCGACCGCATGCCGACCGACGTCGCCTTGTGCGTCGGCACCCTGAGCGTCATCTTGTCCTTGTCGAAAGTGATCACGAACATCTCCAGCGTGATCCCGGCCACCTCCTGTTCGTCGATCGACACGATCCGGCCCACGCCATGCGCGGGATAGACCACGAAATCGTTAGGACGGAATTCGGCGTTTTTCTTCTTGGACATGCAGCCTCTCACGGTTACCGGCGGCGGCGATCCACCCATTTCGCAGCGAGACAATGCGCGGGGGGCGCATAACGCACCCTAGCCCGAACAATAGACTGTCTCGCGTGAAATGGTTCCTCACCCCTCTTGTTGCTCTCCCAGAGGTGATTGTGCGAACCGACGCCTGTATATGTCAGGAATATAACAAACTTCGCCGAAGTATTAAAGGTTGCGCCGCACGCAGACCGTGCCGCTAGGGGTGATTCGCAGCGGAAAAACGCGGTTTTATGGCGTTTTGGGTGCCTCGCGAATCAAACACGTTCGCGCGATCCAAAGCGCTACGAATCGATCTAGCCGCCCTCTCCCGGGTTTTCGGAGAAGTATTTCTCCAGTTTCCCGGTCTCGCCGTCGCGATCCTCGGCCTCGGGCAGCGGGTCGAGCTTGGTCACGATTACGGGCCACTTTTCCGAGTATTTGCGATTGAAATCGACCCAGGTCTCCATGTCCGGCTCGGTATCGGGACGGATCGCGTCGGCGGGGCATTCGGGTTCGCACACCCCGCAGTCGATGCATTCG
Organism: Pseudomonadota bacterium; assembly: GCA_039180525.1. GTDB lineage: Bacteria > Pseudomonadota > Alphaproteobacteria > Rhodobacterales > Rhodobacteraceae > Halovulum. The sequence goes on along the minus strand of JBCDDF010000001.1, from coordinate 115,738 downwards.
TCGGGATGAATGACCAGCATGTTCTCGCCCTCGTAGAAGCAATCCACCGGGCAGACTTCCACACAGTCGGTGTATTTGCAGGCGATGCAGTTGTCGGTCACCACATAGGTCACAGGCGCTGCCCTTTAACGAGGATGCGATCTTTATCTGCCCACCACCACCGGCGAGTTCAAGGGGGAAAGCGCTGGACGGTGTCGACCGCGCGCCGATCCTTCTTTGTCGGGCGTGGCCCGATGCGCGGCCCCGGCTTGGCCGCGCCATCGGGCGCCGCGATTTCGCGGTAGAGCGTCTGTGCCTCCGGCGCCGGACCGCGACCGGTGCCCAGCGCAAGCACGGTGACCACGCGAATGCTGCGGGCCTGGGCAAAGGTCAGCGTGTCGCCCGGCCGGATCTGCGCCGCGGGTTTCTGCACCCTGTCGCCGTTGAGGCGCACCGCGCCGCTTTGAACAGTCTTCGCCGCCAAGGAGCGGGTTTTGAAGAACCGCGCATGCCACAGCCATTTGTCCAGCCGCAGACCGGGCGCGGGTTCGATCACCCCTTTTCCTTGAGCGCCATAAGCGCGGCGAAGGGGCTGTCGGGGTCGATCGGTTTGTCGCGGCGCGGCGGCGGGCCGGCCTTGGCCGCACCGCCACCACCGCCCTTGCCGCGGTGCTGTTTGGGCTTGCCCTGGGGCTTACCGGCGCCGCCGGGCCGGCGTTTGCCCTGCGCGCGGCCGCCCCGCGGCTCGCCGCCACTGCGGCGCGGGGCCCAGGTGAAGGTGTAGAAGACCTCGGTTTCGGGTTCCGCGTCCTCCGCCGGGGCGGAACCGGCGGTGTCCGCCGGGGCGGTTTCCACGGCTTGCCGGACGGCTTCGGGCTCCTGGGATTCCGGGGGGCTCTGGGGCGTCTCAGGCGCGATGGCAGGCGCGGGGCCAGGCGCCGGCGCGGGGCCCTGTTCGCCGGCGGCTGGGGCCGCCGGGCTCTCTGGTGCGTCCGTCACCGGCGCCTCGGCCATCGGCACCTCGGCAATTGGAGTCTCTGCAGGCCGGTCGGCTCGCGCGGCTGGCGGAGCGTCTGCCAGCGGCTCTGTCGGAGCATCGCCCAAGGTGGCAGCCGCTGCCGGCGGTGTATCCTCGGCGGCGGCGGCGCCCTCTGGCCCCGTCGAGGGATCGGCTGCCGTGGTCTCCCCCGTCGGCACGTCCGCCGCCGCAGGGCGCGGCGCGGGCGGCGGTTTCGGCCGTTCACCACGCGCAGCGGCATAACCCAGCCCCTGCATCAGATCGGCGAACTGCTCCAATGTCAGGCCGCTGATCGACAGCATATCGGGCGTCGCCTCGAACCCGGCGCGGCTGTCCTGCGCACGCAGCAGATCCGCCAGCCGCTCGGCCATATCGATGCGGATCGCCCGCGCGCCCGAAAGCCGGTAGCCGGCCATCGGATAATAGCCCTTGGGCGCATCGGTCATCGCCGGCACAGTGACCAGCCCGGGCGGGGGCGCCGCCGGAAACTCCTCCAGCCCCGCCGCGAGGCCCCACAGCACCAGCCGCAGCCGTGTGGCCGCTGGTTTCAACAGCACCGGTTGAAAGATCGTGTACTGGCCGAAGCGCACGCCGTGCTTGCGCAGCATCCCGCGCTGGGTCTGGTCGAGCGCCTTGATGTCGGCCGCGATCTCCGCCCGCGGCACCACGCCCAGCGTCTCCACCAGCCGGAAGGCGACGCCGCGCGCCAGACCGTCCAAGGATTGATCGTCGCGCATGGCCACCAGCGGCTCGAAGAGCGTCGAGACCCGACGGTCCAGCCAATGGCCCAACCGGCGGCGCACCTTGTCGGCGATCTCTGCCCCGGCTTCGTCATCGACGAACGGCACGATCTCGGGGCTCAGCGCATCCGGGCCCGCCTGCAGCCGGCCGATGGCGTACTCGCCCCACATCAGCCCGCCCTGTTCGGTCAGGTCGATCTCCGTATCGGGGGCGTTGTAGAACTGATCCGCCCGCAGGTTGAAGGCCGGCGTCAGCGCCTGCAGCGCCGCCGCGCGCAGGGTCTTGCCCTCTTCCGCCCCCGCAGCGGGGTCGAGCCGGAACCGAAAGCCTTCGAGCCGGCCCACGAATTGTTCGGCGACATGGACCTCGCCCTTGTCATTCACCACCGCCACCAGGCTCTCCTTCTGCTTCAACCGGCGCATCAGAACACTGGTGCGCCGATCGACAAATCGTTGCGTCAGCGCCGCATGCAGCGCGTCCGACAGACGGTCTTCTACCGCACGGGTTTCCTCCCGCCAATGGTCCGTGTCGTCGACCCAGCCCTTGCGTTGCGCGACATAAGTCCAGGTGCGGATATAGGCCAGGCGCTTGGCCAGCGCGTCGATATCGCCATTGGGCTTGTCGATGCGCGCGATCCGCTCCGCCAGCCAGTCGGAGGGGATGCGCCCGTCATTGCCCAGGTATTCGAAGATGCGCTGGCACAGCGTGTCGTGTTCGGCATGCGCGACATTGCGGAAATCGGGGATCTGGCAGACATCCCATAGCAGCCGCACGTCCGGCCCGCCCTGGATCCGGTCGCGCACCACCGGCACCGCGGACAGCGACTTAAGCGTCCGCAAATCGTCGGCCTCGCGCGCGCGGATCAGATCCTCGTGGCCCGAGGGCGCCTCCAGCGACGCGATCAGGCGGTCGGTGGTGCCGAATTCCAACCGGTCGTTGCGCCATTGCAGCTTGCGGATGGGCGTGAAGCGGTGGCTTTCGATGGCCGCCACCGTGTCCTCGTCCAGCGGCCCGGCCTCGCCGGTGACGCCGAACGTGCCGTCTGCGGTGAACCGTCCCGCCCGGCCGGCGATCTGCGCCAACTCGTTCGGCGCCAGGTGGCGATGCCGGCGGCCATCGAATTTCGCGGTCCCGGCAAAGGCGACATGGGCGATATCGAGGTTCAGCCCCATGCCGATGGCGTCGGTCGCGACCAGATGATCGACGTCGCCGTTCTGGTAAAGCGCCACCTGCGCGTTGCGTGTGCGCGGGCTGAGCGCGCCCATCACCACCGCCGCACCGCCCTTTTGGCGGCGGACAAGCTCGGCGATGGCGTAGACCCCGTCGACGGAAAACCCGACAATGGCCGACCGCGGCGGCATGCGGCTGATCTTTTTGACGCCGGTATAGCTCAGCTTGGAAAACCGGCTGCGCGACAGAAACCGCACGCCCGGGATCAGCGCGGCGATCCGGCCGCGCATGGTCTCCGCGCCCAGAAACAGCGTCTCCGCCGTGCCGCGGGCGTTGAGCAGCCTGTCGGTGAAGACATAGCCGCGTTCGGGATCGGCGCAGAGCTGGATTTCATCCACCGCCAGAAACGCCGCGCCCAGCCCCGTGGGCATGGCCTCTGTCGTGCAGACCCAGTATTGCGTGCGCGGAGGCACGATGCGCTCCTCGCCGGTGACCAGCGCCACGACGGAGGGGCCGCGGGCGGCGACGATGCGGTCATAGACCTCGCGCGCCAAAAGCCGCAGCGGCAGGCCGATCACACCCGAGGCGTGGCCCAGCATCCGCTCGATGGCGTAATGGGTCTTGCCGGTATTGGTGGGCCCCAGAACGGCGGTCACGGGCCCCGGGCGTTGGGTCATCTTAGGTCCTGAAATTCGGCCGCTGGGTTTGGCCTAGCATTCTGGGCGGCATCGGGCCAGTACCCGCCAGGTGCGGATCGCGCCGTGGCGCAGACCGGGGGACGCTTCAGAGAGACAGCGCCGATTTCACCGATCCCGCCGGGCTGAAGCTCCAATCGATCGGGTTGTTCTCCATAAGAAAAATAATCGTGTTCTCCGGCTTTACCCCGGCCGTGGCCAGGCGGCCGCGCACCTGTCGAAACAGATCTTCCTTCTGGTCATCGGTCCGCCCCGCCAGCAGCGCGATCTCTATGACGATCGTCGCGGCGGGGTCCCTTTGCCCCAGAAAGGTCGGATGCAGCATCCGGTCGTCGGGACCGTAGCGGCAGATCAGGCAGAAGTTATCGTCCTCGGCCGATCCGCAGGTCTCGACCAGGCTGCGATGTAGCGCGTCATTGATCGCCTGGCAGGTCGCCGCGGGAAGGTCATCCGGCACATGTATCTTGTTGAAAGGCATCGCAACCTCGGCGACAGGGTGGCGCCCAAAGGGGCGTGCAGCGCGTCCCGGGCCTGACCCGGGACCTCCCGGCCGGCTACAGCGTCGCCCGGCCCAGGGCGTAGCGCAACCGCTCGATCGCGGCGCCTACGCGGTCGCGATGCGGGTTCAGCGCATAGGCCATGCGCATCGCCGCCAGCGCGGCGTCGTAATCGCCCAGTTCCTCCAGCACCACGCCCAATCCGGTCAGTGCGCCGAAATGGTCGGGGTTCAGCGCCAGCGCCTGGCGCAAATCGCCCAGGGCCAGCCCGTGCTCGCCCAGGTGATAGAACGCCGTCGCGCGGGTGTGCCAGGCCTCGGCGAAGTCGGGGGCGTGGTCGATCAGTGCCGACAGATGCTCGACGGCAAGGCTGTAATCTTCTTCCTCCAACGCCGTCTGCGCCCGTTCCAGCATCAGATCCGCGGTGGCAGAGCCGGACCGCGCCCATATGCCGATGATCTTGTTTTCCGTCGCCTCCCAGGTCTCCAGATCCGGCGCGCGCAGCGCGTCCAGCAGCCGCTCCAACTCCGCGGCGTCCTCGGTCAACTGGTCGACGCTTTGCGCCCCCGCGGCACCCATCGTCAGCAGGCTCAGGCCCAGCGCGCAAAGCAAAGGTTGCATCTTACCCATAACCGCTAGATTAGCATGCGCGAGGCGAAATGCGAGGGGTGACCCTCGCCTGAACTTGGGGGATTGGCCATGAGCGACGTTATCAATGCCGCCGTGTCGGCGCTGTCGGAGAAAGTGAGCGGCGAGGATATCGGCTTTACCGCGCGGTTCGACATCGAAGGCGAGGGCGCGGTGCGCATCGCCGAGGATGGCAGCGTCAGCGCCGACGACGCGGATGCCGATCTGGTCATGGGCGCGGATGCAGAGACGTTTCAGGGCATCATGTCGGGCGATACCAACCCGACCTCGGCCTACATGTCCGGCAAGCTGACCATCGAGGGCGACATGGGTCAGGCGATGAAGCTCGGCGCGATCCTGTCCTGACCGCACCACCCTATGACGCGGTACGCGCGGGCGGGCCGCCGCCGGATCGGATCGACTGGCTGACCGCGGCCGATGGCGTGCGGCTGCGCGCGGCCTTCTGGGCCGGCGACGGCACGACGGTCGTGGTCGGACAGGGGCGCACCGAGTTTCTGGAAAAATACGGCCAGGTCGCGGGCGATCTGCGCGACCGCGGCTTTGCCGTGGCCATGGTCGATTGGCGCGGCCAGGGCCTGTCGGATCGCGCCCTGGCCGACCGGCGCATCGGCCATGTCGGGGCCTATGCCGAATATCAGCGGGATCTCGACGCGCTGCTGGCCGGGGTCGCGGCCGCGGGGCTGCCGCCGGCGACGCTGCTGCTGGCGCATTCCATGGGCGGGGCGATCGGGCTGCGGGCGCTCGGGCGCGGTCTGTTCGACCGCGCGGTCTTCAGCGCCCCACTTTGGGATCTGCCGCGCCCGCCGCTGGTCTCATGGCTCTTGGAGCCGCTTTTGGCCGCCGCCCCGCGCCTGCGCCTGGGCCATCGCCTGCTGCCCGGGCACGGGTTGGAGCCGGTCGCGCTGCGCGATGCCTATGACGGCAATGACCTGACCTCCGACCCCGATCAATACGCTCGGTTTCAAACCCTGTTGCGCGCGCATCCCGACCTGCAGCTGGGCGGCGCATCGCTGGGCTGGGTGGCGGCAACACTGGCCGAGATCCGGGCGCTCGCCGCCGCACCGGCGCCGGACACGCCCATCCTGACCTTCCTCGGCGGCGAAGAACGTGTCGTCGCACCCGGCGCCATCCGCCGGCACAGCGCCCGGCAAACCGGCGCCAGACTTGTCGAACTCGACGGCGCCCGCCACGAGACGCTGATGGAAACGCCCCAGATCCGCACCCGCATCTGGCGGGAAATCGACGCCTTCTGTTCCGCCTGAGCCCCGAACGGCAGCGCGCCGCCCCCGCCCAGCGCGGCCCACCCGAACGAACGCCGCGCCCGGCGTGTGCCTCCCAAGAACCCACCCCGCCGCGCCGGGCGGAGGCGAACCGGCATCCCGACATTTTCGCGCCGCCGGCTTCTTTGTTCCTCAAATACTCCCCGCCGGAGGCTCGAAATCTCTCACCGGCCGCGGCCTCACAGATGCGCGCGCAGGATCTCCAGCGCCACGCGGTGCACAGCCCCGTCCCCGGCCGCGATAGCCCGCCCGCCCGCATGTGCCGGCCCACCGGACCAGTCGGTCACGATCCCGCCGGCCGCCTCGACAAGCGCGATCGGCGCCTGAATGTCATAGGCGTTCAACCCCGCCTCGATCACCAGATCGATCTGGCCCATCGCCAGCAGCGCATAGGCGTAGCAATCGGTGCCGTAGCGGGTCAGCCGGCACCGGCTGCTGACGGCCTGGAAAGCGGCCCTTTCGGCCGCGCTGCCGATCTCGGGAAAGGTGGAGAACAGCGTCGCCTGCCCCAATTCGGCGCAGGCGCGCGTGTGCAGCGGCGTCGCCGCCCCGCCGCGGCGCAGCACCGCGCCGCCGGCGCTGCCGACGAACCGCTCGCCGGTGAAGGGCTGGTCGATAAGCCCCAGGACCGGACCCGCGCCGCGGTCGAGCGCGATCAGCGTGCCCCAGACCGGCAGACCGGAGATATAGGCACGGGTGCCGTCGATCGGATCCAGCACCCAGGTCAGCCCGCTGGTGCCCGGCAGATCGGCGGTCTCTTCGCCCATGATCCCGTCATCGGGCCGCATCTCGGCCAGCACCGCGCGCATAGCGGCCTCTGCCGCGCGGTCGGCCGCGGTCACCGGGTCGAAACTTGCGCCGCCCTTGTCCTCGGCCAGCAGATGGGGCGTGCGAAAATGCGCCAGAGTATGCCGTGCCGCCGCCTCCGCCAGGCGGTGCGCGATATCGAGCAGCGGATCGGGATCTGACAAATGCTGAGCCACGTGGCTCAGTCTAGGCGCAGGACCGGGGGCTGACCACAGGCGGGCGCCCCCGATGCGCTGAAAGTGCCGGAAAAGCGGGCGTCGCCCCCACAACGACGCCCGCGGTCGGGCCGGCCGCGCCCGGTCTCAGGCGACGTCGCTGAGCACGCGCGCCAGATCGAAAAGCCGCCGCCGCTGCGCTTCTGGGATCGCGTAGTAGGAGCGGATCAGCTCCATCGCTTCCTTGTCGGCAAAGACATCGCGCGGCATCGCCTCGCTGCGCGCGGTCTCCTCGGCGTATTCCGCATCGAGCCCCTCGAAGAAGAAATCGATCCCGACATCCAGCGCCTGCGCGATATCCCACAGACGGGACGCGCTGACGCGGTTCATACCGGTCTCGTATTTCTGGATCTGCTGGAACTTAATGCCTACTTCATCACCCAACTGCTGCTGGGTCATACCCAGCATCCAGCGACGGTGCCGTATGCGCTGTCCGACATGCGCATCAACAGGATGTTTCATCGTTCTCCCCCAATACAGAGGCCTCCATCGCCAATCTCACCAAACCTAAGCTTGCTTCTTCACAGTTTGATTTCTCACAGCAGAACCGCACCAATTCCACTGCACGGCGCCTTCAGCCCCACTCACCTAGTACACTATTTCGCGAGTCCCAGCAAACTACGACAACTCTGGGTTAAATCCCGGCGCCTCGCGTTTGGCGCGCATTCCCTCCCCCGATCACCATTCATACATAATTCCTGACGTTTAAGTCACCTCCTTATCCTGCGGCCCGAGCGGCGCGTTTCCGCTCATGGCTGTCGAGGTGACGTTTCCTCAACCGCAAGTGATTCGGAGTCACCTCGACCAGTTCATCGTCAGAGATATAGGCAATCGCCTGCTCCAGGCTCATGCGCCGGGGCGGCGTTAACGTGACCGCCTCGTCCTTGCCGGCAGCACGGACATTGGTCAGCTTCTTGCCCTTCAGCGGGTTGACCTCCAGATCGGTGTCGCGGTTGTGTTCGCCCAGGATCATGCCCTGATAGACCTGTTCGCCGCCGCCAATGAAGAACGCGCCCCGGTCCTCTAGATTGAAAAGCGCATAGGCAACCGACGTCCCGGTCTCCATCGAGATCAGCACCCCCGCGCGGCGCCCCGGCACCGCGCCGCGATCCGTGGCCCAGTCGTGGAACACCCGATTGAGCACCCCGGTGCCGCGGGTGTCGGTCAGAAAGATGCCGTGATAACCGATCAGCCCGCGCGAGGGCACATGCGCCACGATCCGGGTCTTGCCCCCCGGCGCCGTCGCCATGGTCTTCAACTCGCCCTTGCGCTGGCTCAGCTTTTCGACCACCGCGCCGGCATAGGCCTCGTCCACATCGACGGTGACCTCTTCGATGGGTTCGTGCCGGCGGCCGTCGATCATGCGAAACAGAACGCGCGGGCGGGAGATCGCCAATTCGAACCCTTCGCGGCGCATGTTCTCGATCAACACGCCCAGTTGCAATTCGCCGCGGCCGGCGACCTCGAACCCCTCGCCGCCCGGCGCCTCGTACACCTGGATGGCGACGTTCGATTCCGCCTCGCGCAGCAGGCGGTCGCGGATCACCCGGCTTTGCACCTTGTCGCCGTCACGCCCCGCCAGCGGGCTGTCATTGATCGAGAACGTCACCGAGATCGTGGGCGGGTCGATGGGCTGCGCCGGGATCGCGGCATCGACGCCCGGGTCGCACAGCGTATCCGCCACCGTCGCCTTGGTCATGCCGGCCAGGGCGACGATGTCGCCGGCGGCGGCCTCTTCCAGCGGGGTCTGGGTCAGGCCGCGAAAGGCCAGGATCTTCGACACCCGGAACCGTTCCAATTCCGCCCCGTCGCGGCTGAGCGCATGTAAGGTTTGCCCCGGGCGCACGCGGCCCGCCTCGATGCGGCCGGTCAGCAGGCGGCCGACATAAGGATCGGCGGTCAGCGTGGTGGCGAGCATGGCAAAGGGCGCGTCCGCCTGCGCCGCCTGCGCGGGGGCGGGCACATGCGCCAGGATCAATTCGAAAAGCGCCGCCAGATCCTGCCGCGGGCCGTCCAGATCCGCATCCGCCCAGCCGCTGCGGCCAGAGGCGTAGAGCACCGGAAAATCGAGTTGATCCTCGTCCGCATCCAGCCCCGCGAAAAGGTCGAACACCTCGTTCAGCGCGCGGTCGGGCTCCGCATCCGGCTTGTCGACCTTGTTCAGCACCACGATCGGACGCAGGCCCAGCGCCAGCGCCTTGGCGGTGACGAACTTGGTCTGCGGCATCGGCCCCTCGGCGGCGTCGACCAGCAGCACCACGCCGTCGACCATGCTGAGGATGCGTTCCACCTCGCCGCCGAAATCGGCATGGCCCGGCGTATCGACGATGTTGATCCGCGCGCCTTGCCAATCGACCGAGGTCGCCTTGGCCAGGATGGTGATGCCGCGCTCTCGTTCCAGGTCGTTGCTGTCGAGCGCGCGTTCCTGCACCGCCTGATTGTCGCGATAGGCGCCGGACTGCGCCAGCATCGCGTCCACAAGCGTGGTCTTGCCATGATCGACATGGGCGATGATCGCGATGTTTCTGAGTTTCATGGCCGCTGCCCTGCCTGTTCGCGGCGGGGCTTTAGGCCGCGCGGGCGGCGAAGTCCAGCGGCTATCAGGTGCCCTCGGCCGCGGCCTTCAGGTTCTCAAGCCCACGCTCGTAGTCGCCGCCGACCCAATCATCCATCATCAGCCCCATGTAACGGGCCATCGGGTTCATCCCCAGATCGCTGGTGAAGCCCCAGGTGACGCGGGTTCCCTGCCCCGCCGGTTCCAGTTCGAACGCCGCATCCGCGGTGCCCATCGGCCCGAAATCCAACGCGGTGGCAACGCGGGTGTCCGCGACGCTCTCGGTGATCTCCTGACTGCCGGAACCGACGCGCTGGTCCGCACTCTGCCATTCCATGCGGTTGCCGACGCCGGTTTCGGGGCCGGAGAAGCTTTGCGTCATGTCCGGGTCGATATCGCCCCAGGGCGACCACTCCGCAAAGGCCTGCAGGCTGTTGACATGGGCGAACACCTCCGCCGGCGGCGCATCGATGTCGATCGACCGCGCCACGCTGACCTCGCGCGGCAGTAGATAGGCGCCGGCCGCCGCGAGCACCACGACGACGATGATGAAGGCCAGAAAACGTTTGAGAAATTTCATAGCTTGTCCCCCCGGTCGTTCTGTGTGACCCGAACGTAAGATCGCAAAATCGGGGCGGTTGAGCAAGGAGACGGCCATGCGGGCGATGCGGGTGCACGAATTGGGCAAGCCCTTGGTGATGGACGATATTGCCCCGCCGGAACCCGGCCCGGGCCAGGTGCGGCTGCGGGTGCGCGCCTGTGGCGTCAACTTCGCCGACACGTTGATCGTGAACGGCACCTATCAGGAAAAGTTCGAGCCGCCCTTCAGCCCGGGCATGGAAATCTGCGGCACCGTCGATGCGCTGGGCCCGGATGCGGCCGGCCCGGAACCGGGCACCCGCGTCGTGGCCTATGGCGGTGCCGGCGGTTTTGCCGAATACGCGCTGGTGCCCGCCGACCGCTGCGCCCCCGTGCCGGGCGCGATGTCGGATGTGGAGGCGGCGGCCTTTCCGGTGGCATACGGCACCAGCCATCTGGCGCTGGCGCACAAGGCCCAGATGCAACCCGGAGAGACGCTGCTGGTTCTGGGCGCCGCCGGCGGCGTGGGGCTGACCGCGGTGGAGTTGGGCAAGCTGATGGGCGCCCGGGTGATCGCCTGCGCCCGCGGGGCGAAGAAACTGGCGGTGGCCGGCCGCGCCGGTGCGGATTATCTGCTGGACAGCGACAGCGCCGACATAAGGGCGGAGGTTAAGGCGCTGGGCGGCGCCGATGTCGTCTATGACCCGGTCGGCGGGGCGCAATTCGACGCGGGCTTGCGGGCGCTGAAGCCCGATGGTCGTATCCTGCCCATCGGTTTTGCCAGCGGCACGATCCCGCAGGTGCCCGCGAACATCCTGCTGGTCAAGAACATCTCCGTCCTGGGCTTCTATTGGGGCGGCTACGCCGTCCTGCGCCCCGATGTCGTTCGCGACAGTTTCGCCACGCTGATGGGCTGGTTCGCGGACGGAAAACTGCGCCCGCATGTCAGCCACACGCTGCCGCTGGACCAAGCCGACGAAGCGCTGGAGCTTTTGCGCAGCCGCCGCTCCACCGGCAAGGTCGTCGTTGCCATCTGACCCCTTGTGCCCGGCGGCACGAGGGCGCAAGAAAGGCGCATGCCAGCCTCGTCCAAACCCGTCCGCGGAAGCAACACGCTGGCGCCGCAAAAGGCGCCGGACAATCCCGCCGATCCGTTCAAGAAAGCCTTGGCGGAGGCGACCAAGGCCATGGCCAACGACGCCGATCTGGCGGTCAGCTTTTCGGTCGATCCGCCGGGTCTGACCAACGATGCGGCGCGGCTGCCGCAGGTCAGCCGCCGGATGACCCGCGACGAGGTGCTGCTGGCCCGCGGCACGGCAGACGCGTTCGCGCTGCGCAAGCGGTTCCACAACCCCGCGACCCACAATCGCTATGCCCCCAGCGGAGAGATCGCCGCGGCGCTTTACGAGGCGATGGAGACCGCCCGCTGCGAGGCCATCGGCGCCCGCGCCATGCCCGGCACCGCCGGCAATATCGACGCCCGCATCGGCGAGGAATGCCGGCGCAAGGGCTATGCCCAGGTCACCAAAGCCGCCGACGCGCCGCTGGCGGAGGCCGCGGGCTATCTGGTGCGTCATCTGGCCACCGGCCGCCCCCTGCCCAAGGGCGCGGAGAACATCATGGAGCTGTGGCGCGGCTTTCTGGAAGGTCAGGCCGGCGCCAGTTTCGACAGGATCGGCGATGTGCTGGGCGATCAGCGCGCGTTCTCCAAGCTCGCCCGCCAGGTAATCAGCGATCTGGGCTATGGCGACCAGTTGGGCGACGACCCCGATCTGGACGACGACAGCGACGACACCGCCGAGCCGCAGGACGACGACGCGCCCGAGGATCCGCCCGACAGCACCGGGGACGACCAGGATCAAAGCGACGACCCGGAAAGCCGCGATCAGGAAACCGCCTCCGAAGAGATGGAGAGCCAGGCCGCGCAGGTCAGCCTGGACGAGGATCAAGAGGCCGAGATGGCCGACGATCTGGACGCCGATGAGGGCGACCCGCCAGCAGAACGCGCACCCCCGCCGCATAGCGAGGCCGACCCCGATTACACCGTCTACACAACGCAATATGACGAAGAGATCGCGGCCGAGGATCTGGCCGACCCGGTGGAGTTGGAACGGCTGCGCGCCTATCTGGACCAGCAACTGGAGCCGCTGAAGGGCGCGGTCAGCCGGTTGGCCAACCGGCTGCAGCGGCGCCTGCAGGCGCAGCAGAACCGATCCTGGAGTTTCGATCTGGAAGAGGGGATCCTCGATGCCGGCCGGCTGGCACGGGTGGTGGCCAACCCGACGACGCCGCTGAGTTTCAAGCAGGAAAGCGATATCGAGTTCCGCGATACGGTCGTGACGCTGCTGCTCGACAATTCCGGTTCCATGCGCGGGCGGCCGATTTCCATCGCCGCGATCTGCGCCGACGTGCTGGCGCGCACGCTGGAACGCTGCCAGGTGAAATGCGAGATCCTGGGCTTTACCACCCGCGCCTGGAAGGGCGGCAAGGCCCGCGAGCGCTGGCTGGCAGAGGGCCGCCCGCCCCTGCCCGGCCGGCTGAACGACCTGCGCCACATCGTCTATAAGCCCGCCGACGCCCCCTGGCGACGCGCGCGTCCGGCGCTGGGTCTGATGATGAAAGAGGGCCTGCTGAAGGAAAACATCGACGGCGAGGCGCTGGAATGGGCGCATCGGCGCATGGCCGGCCGGCCCGAACAGCGCAAGGTTCTGATGGTGATCTCGGACGGGGCGCCGGTCGATGACAGCACGCTGTCGGTCAACCCGGCGAGTTTCCTGGAAAAGCACCTGCGCGACGTGATCGCGATGATCGAAAAGCGGCGCATGGTGGAGTTGATCGCGATCGGCATCGGCCATGATGTGACGCGGTACTATCAGCGCGCGGTGACGATCACCGATGTGGAGCAACTGGCCGGCGCAATGACCGAACAACTCGCCGCGCTGTTCGACCAGGATAGCCGCAGACCCTGAGCCCGAACGGCTGCCGCCCTAGTGAACCGCCGCGCCATACGCGGTGCGGCGCGGGCGGCAGGGCCTGCGGGCGCCGGGCCGATGAGAAACGGCGTGCAGGCCGCGAAAACACCGGCCAACCGGGGTTGCCACGGCCCCGCCGCTGTGGATTGCTTGGCCCTCACGCGGCCATGGAGGACCTGGAATGATCGACCCCGCGCTCCTGCTCACCTATGCGGTGATCGTCCTGGGCTTCGTCTTCATTCCCGGCCCGGCAACGCTTTTGACCGTCGCGCGGGCCACCACTTCGGGGACGAGGGTCGGCATCGCCACGGGTGCGGGCATAACGGCAGGCGATTTTCTTCATACCATCATGGCAGTGATCGGGATTTCGGCGATCATCGCCGCCTCCGCGACGCTGTTCACCATCGTCAAATATCTTGGCGCCGCCTATCTGGTCTACCTCGGCCTGCGGGCGATTTTCGAGAAAGCCGCGCTCGATCCGGGTCAGGGGCGGCTGCCGATCACGGCCCCGCAGGCCTTTCGCCAAGCGATCCTGGCCGAGGTGCTGAACCCCAAGACGGCGCAGTTCTTTCTCGCCTTTCTGCCGCAATTCGTTGTGCCGGAGAACGGTCTGGTCATGGTGCAACTGACCGTTCTGGGCGTGGTGTTCGCGCTGATTGGTTTTCTCAGCACGATCGTCTACTCGATCGCCGCCGGCGGTCTTGGCGCGTTCCTGCGGCGCAATCCGGCCGTCCTAAGATGGCAGGGCAAGATTGTCGGCGGGATCTATTGCGCCTTGGGCGTCCGCCTGGCGTTGCAGGAGCGGTAGGGGCGCCGCGGATTTCGGGGCGAACTGGCGAGACCTGCACCGGGCGGCAGGCGTCGATGCCTCCGGCGGGAATATTTTTGGAACAAAGAAGCCTGGGGAGATCAGGACGCCCGGCGCGGCGGGGTGTCGCCGGCGCGGCGTCCGCCTGGGTGGGCCGCGCCGGGCGGGCGCCTAGGCCAGGATGAAGCCGCCTGCCGCCGGGTCGAAGCAGCGCACGCTGTCGAGCGGCGGCAGGCTGTCGAGATTGGCACCGAACACAAGCTGGCCGCGGGCGCGGTCGCCGGCCGAACAGACCCGGCCCTCGGCCAGCGTGTAGCCCTTGTTGGCCATGCAGCGGTTGACGAAGCTTGTCTTCGCGCCCGGATCGACGCGCGCGTCGAGGGCGGCGATCTCCTCGGGGGTCGCGAACGGGCTCGCACCGATTGCGGACAGATTGCACGCCAGGCGATCCTGGCGGCGGGCCGCGGCCGGCGTGTCGGTTTTCCAGATCACCGGGGTAAATGCGGCGGGGCCGTCCGCCACCGAGACCGGCTGAATGTCGCACGCGGCAAGGGCGGCGAGCGCCGCGACGGCAAGGGCTTGAAGGCGCATTTTTGTTTCCCCCGGTTTTTTTAAAGGCCAGCGGCCGGACATCGATTCAATGTGGTTCTAGCACGCCGGCTGTGGCATTTCCGCCCCGGTTCGCGGCCGATTGCACCGGCGCGGCGTGCCGGGTAGGTTCGCGACCATGCATTCGGCGGACATCATCATCGTAGGCGGCGGCCCGGCGGGGGCCAGCTGCGCCACGGCCCTTGTGGCGGCGGGGCGCGAGGTTCTGGTGCTCGATGCCGCGCGTTTTCCGCGCGACAAGCTCTGCGCCGGCTGGGTGACCGAAAAGGTGTTGCGCGATCTGGATATCGGCCCCGAAACCTATGGCGCCGGCATTCTGCCGATGCGCATCCGCACGCATCTGCCGCGGCTGCCGGTGCCGGTGCCGGGCCTACCGACACCGGGGCGCAACTATGCGATCCGCCGCTATGAGTTCGACGCCTGGCATCTGCAGCGATCGGGGGCGCCTGTCGTCACCCACCGCGTGCGCGACATTGCCCGCACGGCCGACGGGTTCGAGATCGACGGCGCCTATCGCTGCCGGCTGCTGATCGGCGCGGGCGGCACGATGTGCCCGGTCCGCCGCGAGGTGTTCGACGCACCCCGTCCGCGCGGGCGCCAGATCGTCACCCTGGAACACGAGTTCCAGGTGCCCGGTCGAGGCGACCGCTGTCACCTATACTTCTTCCGCGGCGGCATTGCGGGCTATGCCTGGTTCGTGCCCAAGGCCGGCGACTGGGTGAATATAGGCATCGGCGCAAAGGCCAAGTGGTTCAAGCGCCGCGACACCACCATCCACGCCCATTTCGCCGACTTCCTGCAAAGCCTGGTTCGCACCCGCCTGTTGCCCGCGGATGCGGTGGCGGATCTGAAGGTGCGCGGCCACCCCTACTATCTGCACACCGGCGGCCCGCTGCCGGTACGGGCAGCCGCCGACGCCTGGCTGATCGGCGATGCGCTGGGGCTGGCAACGGTGGATCTGGGCGAGGGCATCGGCCCGGCCATCGAAAGCGGCCAACGGGTGGCACGGGAGATCCTGGGTGGAGCGGCGTTCGATTCGGGATCGACGACGCGTTTTTCCACCAGCGGGCTGACGCAGCGGCTGGCGGGGCGGTTCCTGGGCGGGCGCGCGGCGCATGCACCGGTCGCCGAACCGGTTCAGCCGTAGATCGACAGCCCCGCGGGCGCGGTGCAGCGGGTCGGCGCGGCGCGGTCTTGCCCACTGGGCGCGAAATCCTCGACCAGGGGGTGATCCTGGTGCCCTCAGCCACGGGCGCGGGGTCGGGCAGCAGCATGCGGGTGCCGCTGCAGCCGGGCAGGCGATCGGTGTCGTATGGCGCGATGGACGTTGCGCGGCTGAGGCGCGGGCGTTTGGCCTCGGCCAGGCTCAGGTGGCCCAAACCAAAGCGGGCCGTCCGGCACAACTCGTCCAGCGTATCCATGTCGTCGTCGGAGGTGCGGGCCGGCAGGATCTCTGCCCGCCACCCGGCGGCGGGCAGTTCCAGCCCGTCGAGGCGCGACAGCGTGACGGCGAGCGCATCGCGGCCTGCTAGCGGCGCGGCGAGCCCGTGCCAGCGGAGGAGGAAGCGATCGTAGTCCCGCAAACCGACGGGTTCGATTTCGGCGCGCAGTTTGTTGCGGGTCAACCGGTCGGTTCGCGCCAGCACGCGGCGGTCGGTCCAGGTGCGCATGCCGGTGCGGGTCGGATTCTTAGAGCAAAAACGGATCAGATCGAGACAATCTCATCCTAGGATTTTGCTCAAACTATTGAATCTGGAGCAAAATCCCTTTTCAGACTGACTCAGTCTGAAACGGTTTTGGTCTAGCCACACGCGCCACCGCGTTCGGGTGCACCGCCGTCTCTGCCTTTAGCGACAGGCGCCGGGGGCCGGGGACCGCTGCCGAAATTGGGGGGCACGCCGATCCATCGGCGGCGCATCATCGAAAGCAGCAGGAGGCGCGGCGGTGACCGCCGCCATCGCCGGTGGCGAGGGCGGCAGGCGTTCGACACAGCGCGCCTCGATCCGGCCGGCGGCAAAGCCGCGCAGGGCACCGCGCGGACCGGCGACATCCATTGCCTCGTGCAGGCGACCGGCCAGGGTCTGGCGCAAGGCCGGCGCACAGGCGCGGTCGATGCGGGCGCCGAAGGGGCTGTGCGGCACGGTCTGCCTGGGCACCGCGCCCAGCGCCACCTGCGTCGCAAGTCCGAACTTCAACAGTTGGCGCACGGCGGCCGCATAGAGCCAAGGCGCCGCGGCGCGCGTCTGCTCTGCCGCGTCGGGCGCACCCGCGGCGCTTTGCCGGCGCAGCGCCGACACCTCGGCCGACAATTCCGCACGGCGGGCCGGCGCCTCGCCGAAACAGACCGGCATGTGGGGCGCCTGACCCGACGCCGGCTCCATGCGAACCATAGTGGCCGGCACCTGCAGGATGCAGCTGGTGTTGCCGCCTAGCTAGATGACATGGCCAGGCGGTTGGTGGATCGCAAAGTCCGCGGCGATCACGCCGACGACGACGCCCTGGGGGTCCAGCCGCACCGGGTAGTCGCCGCTGTCGGGGATGCCGCCGCCGGCGGCGAGGCAGATCATCCCGGCCCCGGGCCGCGGCCGCAGCGCGCCACCGGCGCGGTCGTCATGGACCCGCGTACCGCGGCGGCCGCGTTCGGTGGGAAAGCTGGCGGCCAGCATCGCCGGCACCGCGTCGAACAGGGCGCGGTAGGGACAGGCCCGGGCGCACCAATTCCAACAATGCCTCGGCGGTCTGATCCTCCGCCGGCACCGCGGCCACGATCTGCTGCGCCAGGATGTCGAACGGGTGGTCGGGGATCGCGATCCGGTCCGGGTCCCGGCGGTCGATGCAGCGCATCAGCGCCGCCGCCGCGACCAGTTCATCGCGGCTGAGCGGAAAAATCCGCGCCGTGGGCACCTCGCCCAGATGCTGGTTCGACCGCCCGATGCGCGGCAAGCCAGTGGCGACGCGCTTCACCGAACCAAGCTGCACCACCAGATCGACCGGACCGATATCGATGCCCAAATCCAGCGAGGCGGACGCGACCAGCACCCGCACGCCACCCGCCTTCGGCCGCGCCTAAGCATTCAGCCCCAGCGGCTGGGACAGGCTGCATGGTGCGCGGCGACATTCCCCGCCCCGCCGCCAGCCGTTCGGCCGGATGATGGGCGGCGCGTTCGCACTGCCGGCGGGCGTTGACGAAGCCGATCGTGCCGCGGTGGCTTTCCGCCAGGGTGGCGATCCGGTCATAGAGATCCTGCATCGCATCGCCAGGCAGCTTGGCGCCCAGCGGCGCGTCTGGCGTCTCGATCCGGATGTCGCGGACGCGCGGGGTGGCTTTGGCGACGATCGTACAGGGCGCGCCACCCGTTAGAAACCGGCCGAATTCTTCGATCGGGTTTTGCGTCGCCGAAAGCCCGACGCGCCGCGCCGATCGGGGTCGGGCGCGCGACGTCATGGCCCCGGCCTTGTGCAGAGGGACACTGACGACCCGGGGCGCGGCGGACAGCGGCGTGGCGCGGCCGTCGGTGCGCCGAAACGGGCCTGAAACCAGGCCCGCGTGGCCGGATGGAAATGCTCCGGCAGAGGGGGAAGGGTCTAACCAACCTGGCCCGCCCGTGATGCGCCGACGCCCAGGCAGTAGGGCGCCGGTCGGGCGGGTCGAGCCGCGCTTAGTAGCGCAGGCCGAGCCGGCGGTAGATGAAGCTCATCAGCCAGGCCGGACCGATCAACAGAAACTGCAGATCCTTCAGGAAAGACGGCTTCTTGCCCTCGATCTTATGGCCCCAGAACTGCGCGACCCAGGCCAGCACGAACACAACGGCGGCAAAGGCCCAAAGCGGCCATGGCGCCACCGCCTGGTGCAGCAGGATCGCGGCGACGCAGACCCCGGCGAAGACGACGAAGCCGGCGGCGAGGCTGGGCGACATACGGATGTAGTAGACCAGCGTCGCGGCGACGCCGATCACGGCCCAATTCAGCCCCGGCACCGCGGAGAAGGCAGCTGGCACCGGCAATGACCAAAGCGCCGCAATCACGGTCCAGGCAATCAGCGGCACGCAAACCCAGTGCACCGCCTTGTTGGTTTCGTCCTGATGGCTTTCGCCATATTCGGCCAGCATCCGGTCGATCAGTCGCGTCTGGGTGGTTGCGGTCATCACGGGGTCCTCTCTGGGGGTCAAGGGATCGTGAGGACAGGTCATAGCGCCGTGAACGTCGCTTGAACAGTGTTCTGAGTCATTTTTCGGCTATGGAACAGCCAAAATCACGCAATCGTGAACATTGTTCATTCCGTTGACGTCAACGGAGGATCACGCGGGGATCCCGTCCTTCTGACATGCCCGGCGCAAACCGCCCCGGCGGCAGTTGTTCCTTCACCCTTTCGCAGCTATATATGTGGGGTCCCGCAAGGGAATATGGTGATAAACGCGCGTGCAATAAGCGGATCGGACCCGGGGGCGGTACCCGGCGGCTCCACCAAGCTCCCTCATTGGCGGGACAACGGGGCCGAAACAGGATCGACGGACGTCTAAAGACGTTAGCTTTCACCCGGCAGGACGCCACCGTTACCGGCTCAAGCATGATAGTTGCCAATGACAACCGTGCTCCGGTCGCGCTCGCTGCGTAAGCAGTGCGCAAGACCGAAATCTTAAGTCCCAGGCTCTAGCCAGTCTGGGCGGGGTTCGCAGGCACCTGGCAACAGAAGCCTGCATTTTCCTCTCGATTTGGGCGAACACATCCTCGCCCCAGATGCATGGGCGCTCCCTGCGCTTTGCGATGCGGCTGCCCGCGCGCGCCCATGAAGAGATCAAACATTGAATGGGTGCGGGCGGCTTTGCGGCCCGAAAACCAGCGCACATGCCGGAAGGGTCCGACCTTCGCCCGCCGAACCGGGGCGGGCGGCCCCGCAAGCGTCTCTCGCGGACTACCGCGCGCTGCCGTCCGCGCGGCGACCGTGGCGCGGGTGGCCCCGGTGCGAAAATGCGCCCCGCCACGTCCGGGCGCGCCCGTGGGACCGCCGCAATCCCAATGTGACAAGATGCACAATGGCGGCGACGGCGCGGCCGAAATGCGCCGGGTGCGACTGCGGCCGCGGATTCGTCCCCTTCCCTCACATCGCGAATCCGTTATGCTCTTGTTCCAAACGGGGGACAGATGGCCGAACGGATCGACTACGGGCATATGATGCACAGGGCGCTACGCGGGCTGATGTCCGAGGTGCTGGGCAGCGTCGCCGAGGAAGGACTGCCGGGCGAGCATCATTTCTTCATCACTTTCGACACCGCCCATCCGGGTGTCGACATCCCGGACAACCTGAAATCCGCGAATCCCGAAGCGATGACCATCGTCCTGCAGCACGAGTTCTGGGATCTGAACGTGATCGGCGACCGGTTCGCGGTGACGCTCAGCTTCAACGACCAGCCGACGACGCTGGTGATCCCGTTCGACGCGATCAAGACATTCGTCGACCCCTCGGTCGAGTTCGGGCTGCGGTTCGACGGCACCGATGACGAAGACGGCACGCCCACCGGTGGGCCGCCATCGGGCGACAAGGCGCCGGAGCCGGCGGAAAGCGGCGGCGCCGATGTGGTCAGCCTGGACCGGTTCCGCAAGACCTGAGCGGCGGTGACGGCGGCGGTGACAAGCGCGCGGGCAGCCGCTAATCAGCCGAAAACAACACCCGGAGGGATCCCATGACCGCCACCCGCACCGAATCCGACTCCTTCGGCCCCCTGGAGGTTCCCGCCGACAAGTATTGGGGCGCCCAGACCCAGCGCAGCCTGATGAATTTCCCCATCGGCTGGGAAACCCAGCCCGTGGCCGTGGTGCGCGCGCTGGGGGTGATCAAGCAGGCCTGCGCCCAGGCCAACGTCACCCAGGGCACGCTGGACCCAAAGCTGGGCGAGGCCATCGTCCAGGCGGCCGGAGAGGTCATCGCCGGCGATCTGGACGCGCATTTCCCGCTGGTCGTCTGGCAGACCGGGTCGGGCACGCAGTCGAACATGAACGCCAACGAGGTAATCGCCAATCGGGCCATCGAGATCCTGGGCGGTACCATCGGCTCCAAAGAGCCGGTGCATCCCAACGACCACGTGAACATGGGGCAAAGCTCCAACGACACCTTCCCCACCGCGATGCATATCGCCACCGCGACCAGCGCCAACGACGTCGCCCTGCCCGGCCTGCAAAAGCTGCATTTCGCGCTGACCGCCAAGGCGGAGGCGTTCAAGGACATCATCAAGATCGGCCGAACGCATACGCAGGACGCCACCCCGCTGACGCTGGGCCAGGAATTCGGCGGCTATGCGTTCCAGGTCGAACAGGGCATCAAACGGCTGCGCGCCGCACTTGAGAACATCTATGCGCTGGCCCAGGGCGGCACGGCCGTGGGCACCGGGCTCAACACCCGCACCGGCTGGGCGGAAACGGTGGCCGCGAACATGGCAGAGATCACCGGCCTGCCCTTCATCACCGCGCCCAACAAGTTCGAGGCGCTGGCCGCCCATGACGCGATGGTGGAGATGTCGGGGGCGTTGAAGACGGTGGCCGCCAGCCTGTTCAAGATCGCCAACGACATCCGCTTTCTGGGCAGCGGGCCCCGCTGCGGGCTGGGCGAGTTGATGCTGCCCGAAAACGAACCCGGATCGTCGATCATGCCGGGCAAGGTCAACCCGACCCAGTGCGAGGCGCTGACCCAGGTCTGCGCCCATGTCATGGGCAATGACGCCGCGGTGGGTTTTGCCGGCAGCCAGGGCCATTTCGAATTGAACGTCTATAAGCCGATGATGGCCTATAACGTGCTGCAATCGATCCAACTTTTGGGCGACGCGGCGACCGCCTTCACCGACAATTGCGTCGTAGGGATCGAGGCCGATGCCGACCGGATCGACCAGTTGATGCGGGAAAGCCTGATGCTGGTGACGGCGCTTGCGCCCGAGATCGGCTATGACAACGCGACCAAGGTGGCCAAGACCGCGCATAAGAACCGCACCACCCTGAAGGAGGAGGCGATCAAGCTGGGCTTTGTCGATGCCGAGACCTTCGACCGGGTCGTGCGGCCCGAACAGATGGTGGGCCCCAAACCATGAGCCGGGTCGTCAACCTGCGCACCGTGCGCAAGCAAAAGGCGCGAGAGGCCAACCGCGCCGACGCCGGCACCGCCGCGGACCGCCGCGACGCCGCAGAGCGCGCGCGTGCCGACCGGGTGGCGGAGGGGCACAAGCTGCCCGATCCAAAGGCGCCGCCGCGCGCGCCCTAAGCCGCGCTCGACACCGCGCGTGGGGCTGCTAAATTTACACATAGCCAACGCGGATTTCCCGAGAGATAACGATGAGCAAATTCGGCGTAAGCCAGCCTGCGCGGCGCAAGGAAGACGTGCGGTTCCTGACCGGCACCGGGCGGTATGTCGATGATGGCGCGCCCGAGGGGGCGGCCCATGTGGTGTTCTTCCGCGCCCCTGTCGCGCATGCCGAGATCACCGAACTGGATGTCGCAGATGCGCGGGAGATGCCCGGCGTACTGGCGGTCTACACCGCCGCCGATCTGGCGGACAAGCTTGAGAATTCGATGAATTTCTCGGTGCTCAGCCTGCCCGATGGCGGGTCTGCGGCAGCCCCCGTGCGCCCCATTCTGGCCGAGGATCGCGTGCGCTTCGCCGGCGAGGCGGTGGCGGCCGTGGTCGCCGAGACCCCGGCCGCGGCGCGCGATGCGGCAGAGACGATCCTCGCCGATTTCGAGGATCTGGACGTGCATGTCGACACCGCCCCGGGCGGCGGCGCGATCCACGCGGCCGCGCCGGGCAATATCGCCTTTGACTGGCATTACGGCGACGCCGACGCCACGGACGCGGCCTTTGCCGCGGCGGCGCGCTGCGTGCGGCTGGATCTGGTCGACAACCGCATCATCTGCAACGCGATGGAGCCGCGCGGCTGCTGGGCGGAGATGGTCGACGGCCGGCTGCACCACCAGGTCAATGGCCAGGGCGTGTGGGGCACCAAACGCGCGCTGGCCAAGAAGCTGGGCATGGCGCCGGAGGCGGTGCGCGTGACCACGCCCGACGTGGGCGGCGGGTTCGGCATGAAATCCTTCGACTATCCCGAACAGTTCATCACCTGCCTGGCGGCAAAGGATCTGAACCGCGCCGTGCGCTGGATCGCGGATCGCGGCGAGGGGATGCTGACCGACAATGGTGGCCGCGATCTGGTCACGGTGGCCGAGGCCGCGTTCGACGCCGATCACAAGATGACCGCGGTCCGGATCCACTCGGTGTGCAATTTGGGCGCCTATAACTCGGCCTTCGCGCAGTTCATTCAGACCGAATTGGCGCTGAAGGTGCTGACGGGCGTCTATGACGTGCAAACCGCCTGGTTCGGGGTGCAGGGGATCTATACCAACACCACGCCCATCGACGCCTATCGCGGCGCCGGCCGGCCCGAGGCGATCTATGTCATGGAGCGGCTGATCGATTTCGCCGCAAAGGATCTGGGCGTCGATCCGCTGGATCTGCGGCGCAAGAACTTCATTCCCGCCGCCGCGATGCCTTACACGACCTTTTCGAAAGAGCTTTATGATGTCGGCGATTTCGACCGGCTGCTGACCCGCGCCGAGGCGGAGGCCGATGTGCCGGGGTTCGCCGCACGGCGCGCCGAGAGTGCGGCGCGCGGCAAGCTGCGCGGCATCGGGCTGTCGTTCTACATCGAATCGATCCTCGGCGACCAGAACGAGACCACCAAGATCGCCTTTGCCGAGGATGGCATGGTGGAGTTGTTCGTCGGCACCCAGTCGAACGGCCAAGGCCATGAGACCGTGTTCGCGCAGTTCCTGCACAGCCGCGCGGGCATCCCGTTCGAGAAGATCCGCTTCGTCCAGGGCGACAGCGACCGCATCGCCAAGGGCGGCGGCACCGGCGGGTCGCGGTCGGGCACCATGCAGGGCAACTCGATCAACGCTGCCGCCGACCGCATGGTGGAGAAGTTCCGCCCGTTGGCGGAAGAGGAACTGGAGGTCGCGGCCGCCGATCTGGTGTTCGAGGATGGTGTGTTCTCGGTGGCGGGCACCGACCGGCGGATCTCGATCATGGATCTTGCCCATGTGGCGCGCGAACGGCAGATAGCCGATCTGCTGATCACCGAGTTGGAAAACACGGTGCCCGCCCGGTCCTTCCCCTATGGCGCGCATTTCGCAGAGGTGGAGATCGACCCCGATACCGGCGTGACCGCGTGTGTGAAATACACCGTGGTGGATGACTTCGGCGTGCTGATGAACCCGATGATCGTCGAAGGCCAGGTTCACGGCGGCGTGGCACAGGGCATTGGCCAGGCGATCACCGAACACACCGTCTATGACGAAACCGGGCAGCTTCTGACCGGGTCGTTCATGGATTACGGCATGCCGCGCGCCGATGACGTGCCGTTCATCCCGTTCCACACCGAACTGATCCCGTCGACTGCGAATGCGGTCGGCATGAAGGGCTGCGGCGAGGCCGGCACGGTGGGCGCGCTGGCGGCGGTGACGAATGCCGCGCTCGATGCCGTATGGCAGGAGGGTGTGCGGCGCGTGGACATGCCGCTGACGCCGCTGCGCATGTGGGGCTGGCTGCAGGAAGCCCGGGCGCCGCTGGCGGCGGAGTGACCGCCGGCGGGCCGCCGGACGGCTGACGGGATAACGAAATGACGGTGGAGATCCGGCCCGACGATCTGCAAGACCCGCGTGTGATGGCGCTGATCGCCGCGCACCGGGCGCATTCCCATGCCCATTCCCCGGCCACGAGCGCGCACACGCTGACGGCGCAGGCGCTGCGCGCGCCGGGCATCACGCTTTACGTTGCCTGGGAGGGGGAGGCCGCGCTGGCCACCGGTGCGCTTCAGCTGATCGACCCGGCGGAAGGGGCGGAGGGGGCGGAGATCAAATCCATGCATGTGGCCGAGGCCGCCCGCGGACGCGGATTGGGCGCGGCGATGCTTGCGCATCTGGAGGCGGCGGCCCGGGCGCGCGAACTGGGGCGGCTGTGGCTGGAGACCGGATCGATGGACGCCTATGCCCCGGCGCGCGGGCTTTATGCGCGCCACGGTTTCACGCCCTGCCCGCCCTTCGGGACTTATGTCGAGGACGCCAACAGCGTGTTCATGACCAAGCCGCTCTCCGGTCCCGCCGCGGCCGCCGCCGGGCGCTGATCCGCCCGGACAGGATCGCAAGCGATCCTCCTGGCCGCCAGCGGCCAGGCCGCGGGCAAGCCCGCGGGTCCGGGCGTGCCCCGCTTGGGGCTATCGCGGGACCCGGCGTGGCCCGTAGGTGTCTCTTTGTCGGTAGACGCGGCGCTGCAGGCGGCCGGCCTATCGCGGGCGATCGGGCTCCTCCGGGCGGCGTTCGACCAATCCCTCGATCGCCTCCATGACGCCCGGATCCAGCGGCCCGAACGCGAGCGCAGCGGCGATCCCCTCGATCTGATCCACGGTGCGGGCACCGGGGATCGGCACATTCGCCGCGCGTTTGGCCCACAGCCAGCCCAAAGCCCCCTGCACCAGGCTGCGGCCATCGGTCATCAGCAGATCGCGCACCGCATCCAGCGTCTTCAGAAAGGCCGGGTTCGCCTTGCCATCGCGGAAGTACTCCATCCAGTCCTCGCGCGCGGCGCGTATGTCCCCGTTGGGCATCGTCGTTTTGGCGTCGTATTTCCCGCTGAGCAGCCCCATAGCCAGCGGCGAGCGAAGCAGCGCGGCCAGCCCGTGGTCGCGAACCGTCATCTGCATCCGCGGCGCATCGAAGAACACGTTCATCGCGTGCTCCACAGCCGTGAAACGCGCCCGCCCGGCCATCGCCGCAGCACTTTCGGAGATGTCGGTGCTCCAGCCGTAGGCCCGGATCTTTCCGGCCGCGCATGCGTCATCCATTGCGTCGAACACCGCCGCCGCCTCGGGCACCGGCATTTCATTGACATGCAGCAGCAGCAGGTCGATGCGATCCCGGCCCAGCCGTCGCAGACAGCCCTCCACGGCCGGCGCGACGCTTTCGGCGGCAAACGTCCCGAACGACAATTGCCGGCTGTCCTCGTCAATGCCGATGCCGATCTTGGTGACCACCAGCGCTTCGGGCCGACCCTTCAATGCCTGCGCCAGCAGCCGCTCCGAATGACCGGCACCATAGGCGGCGGCGGTATCGAAAAGCGTAATGCCGCCCGCCAACGCCGCATGGATGGCCTTGATCGACTGGGCGTCGTCGCTATTGGCGTAGCCCAGCGACTGGGCACCCGAAAACATCGCCCCGCCGATGGGCCAGCAGCCCATGCCCAGCGGCGCGATTTCTTGGTCGAGAAACTGCATGCGTCACCCTTTGCGATTTCATCGCACGGCAACACGCGGGGCAGCCTGGATCAACGCGGCGAAACGCAAGCGGACTTTCAAAAATGCAAACCGGCCCCGGAGGCCGGGCCGGTTTTCAGGAAAGCGCCGCCAGCGCCGCCCGCGCCACCGCGACATCCTGGTCGGGGCTGCCCGAGCCGATGCCGATGCCGCCCACCAAAGCGCGCTCCACAAAGATCGGCAGACCGCCGGCCAATGCGGTGCCGGCGCCGCCGGTCGCGGCGGCGATCGCCGGGCCGACGGCGGCCGGAATGTCGCCGCTGGGCGCGCCGATCGAAGCCGCGGTGCGCGCCTTTGCCCGGGCACTCTTAAGGCTCAGATACTTCGCGCCGGTCATGCGCAACTGCGCCACCGTCACCCCGCTGGCATCGACGATGGCGATGCATTGCGGCTGGCCCATCTCTTCGGCCTTGGCGACCGCGGCGGCCAGCATCGCCAGGGCTGCTTCATGCGTCAGCCGCAGCGCGGGTTCGGTGACCCTCATAGCGGCGACACGCCATTGACGTTCAGATAGACCGAATAAAGCGACGTCGTCCCGCAGATGAACAACCGGTTCAGCTTTGGCCCGCCGAAACAGACATTGGCGACCAGTTCGGGGATCTTCACCTTGCCGATCAGCCGCCCCTCAGGGTCGAGGCAATGCACGCCATCGGCGGCGGAACTCCAGATGCGCCCCTCCCGATCGACACGAAACCCGTCGAACAGGCCGGCCGCACAGGTGGCGAAGACCTCGCCGCCGGTCAGGCTGTTGTCGTCGGCGACCGCGTGCCGGCGGATATGCTTCGGCCCGGCCGGGTCATGGGTGATGCCGGTGTCGGCGATATAGAGATGCCGCTCGTCGGGCGAAAAGGCGAGCCCGTTGGGTTTGACGTAATCATCGGCCGCGATCGCGATCTCTCCCGAGGGGTCGACACGATAGACATGGCAGGCACCGATCTCGCTTTCGGCGCGCGCGCCCTCGTAATCCATCAGGATCCCATAGGACGGGTCGGTGAACCAGATCGAGCCGTCGGATTTCACCACCACGTCATTGGGCGAATTCAGCCGCTGGCCGCGATAGCTGTCGGCGATGACCGTCACGCTGCCATCGTGTTCGGTGCGGGTGACGCGCCGGGCCAGGTGTTCGCAACTCACCAGCCGCCCCTGCCGGTCGACCGTGTTTCCGTTGGAGTTGCGCGCCGGCTGGCGAAAGACAGAGACCGAGCCATCGGTTTCGTCGAACCGCAGCATCCGGTCGTTGGGGATGTCCGACCAGACCAGGTAGCGCCCGGCGGCGAACCAGGCCGGGCCCTCGGACCAGCGCGCCCCGGTCCACAGCCGTTCTACCCGGGCATGGCCGATCAGGCAGCCCTCGAACGCGGGCTCAATGGCTTCGAACCCGGTGCCCTCGATCATTCCGAACATCATTGCGTCCCTCCGTCAAAATGTCCCCCGGTCGCCGTACCCCCCAGCCGGGCGCGGGCCGGCGGTTGCCGGGGTGGCTGGGGTCGTCGCCCCAGATCGCCTGATAGGTATCGACCGCCATGCCGCGTTTCTGCAGTGCCCAAAACGCCAACGCCAGAGCCGCCCACCAAAATCCGATCGCCGCCCACATCCAGACCGGCGCGTTCGCCTTCCACAAACCGCTGAGCAGAGCGACAACCGCCAATCCCAGCAGCCCGTAGCCCAACGATTTGTGCAGCGCCTCGAACGCGCGGCGCCAGGGGGTCATGTCGTAGTGATGCCCGCGCAGGCTGCCGTCGCGCGCCGGCGCGGTCGGCCCGCCTTTGGAGCCGCGCAACAGCCCCAGCAGCACCTGCGCCAGCAACAGCAGCACAATGGCATAGCCCAGCGCGGTGTGCAGGCTGATCGGCCCGCGCCCGTTCAGCCAGACCAGGATCAGCCCGCCCACGGTCAGCACCGCGACGGCGGACTGGCCGATCCAATGGCTGCGCCACCAGACATGGCTGTCCAACTCGCGCGGCCAGTCCTGCCCCGGCAGGATCTTGAAGAACCGTGCGACCAGCACCGCCAGGGGCGCCAGGATACCCCAGGCCAGCACCATCATGCGGCCGTGCCAACTGATCGCGGCGCCGACCTCATGCGCCCGCGACGGGTCGATCGGGCTGAAGAGCCATTCCATCAGCCCTTGACCGCACCTGCGGTCATGCCGGTGATGATCTGGCGGCTGGCGAACAGGGTGAAGATGATCGGCGGGATCGCCAGCAGCATCCCCGTGGCCATGATCACCCCCCATTCGACGTTGAACTCGCTCATGTTGTTGACGATCAGGATCGGCACCGTGCGGGTGTCGCGGTCCGACAGGGCGGAGGCCAGCAGGTATTCGTTCCAGGCGATGCGGAAGGTGAAGATCGCCGCCGCCGCAAGTCCCGGTTTGATCAGCGGCAGGACGACGCGGAAGAACACCTGAAACGGCCCGGCGCCATCGACGCGCGCGGCCTCTTCCAGGCTGGGCGGGATCTGGACGATGAAGCTTTGCAGGATCCAGATCACGAAGGGCAGGTTCATCGCGATATAGACCAGGATGATGCCGGTATGGGTGCCGGCCAGGCAGACATCGCCGCGCCCGCCAAAGGCGTCTCGGATCGCGCCGCCGATCAACCCGTCACGGTCCAGGCAGAACTCGTTGTTCCAAAGCCCAAAGACCGGCACCAGCAGCACCGCCGGCGGCACCATACGCACCATCAGCGTGGTCAGGCTGACCGTGTCGCGGCCCATGAACCGGAACCGCACCAGCGCATAGGCCGCCATGCAGCCGATCACCAGCGTCAGAAAGGTGGAGATCAGCGCGATGATCAGCGAGTTGATGAAGGCGCCGCCGAATTTCAGCGAGCAGAATTCGATATGCTCGGGTTCGTAGGGCAGGATATCACACAGCGCGGTCTCGTAGTTCTGGATCGTGGGCAGAAAGATCAGCCCGGTGGCGCCGCTGATAATGTCCACATCCAGCTTGAAGCTGTTGACGAACATCAGAAAGACCGGGCCCACGGACATGAAGACCAGCAGCGCGATGACGGCGTAGAAGGCCGGGTTCGGGCGATCCGGGGGCTGGGCCATCAGTTGTCCTCCTCGGCGGCCATGCGCACCCGGTTGGCGCGCGCCTCCTGCCAGCGGGTAAAGCCGAACATCGCCAGCGTCAGCGCCAACAGAAGCAGCAGCAGGTAGTTCGACATCGCCGCCGCGACGCCAAGCTCGCGGAACTCAGTCGCGGTACGGGAGATGCGCAGCGCCAGGATCTCCGTCGACAGGCCCGGGCCGCCCTCGGTCATCACCAGGATGACCTCCAGCACTTTGAAGGCGTCGATCAGGCGCAAGAGCCCGGTGACGATCAGCACCGGCATCATCAGCGGCAGCTTGATATGCCAGATCTGCTGCCAAGCGGTGGCGCCGTCGATGCGCGCGGCCTCCAGCGCCGAACGCGGCAGCGATTGCAGCGCGGCCAGCGCGAGGATGAAGATAAAGGGCGTCCACTGCCAGATATCGGCGATGATCACGCTCATCAGCGCGTTCTGCCCCAACCAGTCGACCCCGGGCAGGCCCAGCCACTCCAGCGTGCGGTTAAAGGTGCCCACGCTGGGGTGGTACATATAGCGCCACATCAGCCCGACTACGACCGGCGCGATCATCATCGGCAGGATGAACAACGTGCGCAGCACCGACATGCCGCGGATATTGCGGTCCAGCAGCAACGCCAGACCGACGCCCAGCACCATTTCGATGGTAACCACGAAGAAGGCGAATTTCAGCGTGACCCACAGGCTTTCGCGAAAGCTGGGATCGCCCCATAGAAAGACGTAGTTGCGCAGGCCGACGAATTCGGCCTCGCCGATGGCCTGGCTTGGGTTCCAGTCCCGGAAACTGCCCCAGATCATGTAGCCCAGCGGATAGATCAACGCGACCGCCATGATGACCACGGCGGGGGCCATGAACATATAGGGGGTCAGCCGGTTTACGCGGGCGATGGACATGGGGCGCGGCTTGCTCCGGGGTGCGGGATGGGGTGGAACCCCATCCTACGGGTTGCGAAGGGCGGTCTGTAGGATGGGGTTGAACCCCATCCTACGGGATCGAAGCGGCGGGCGGGCCGCAGGATGGGGCCTGCCCCCATCCCACGGGATCAACAGTGCGGGCGGTCCGTAGGATGGGGTTTGACCCCATCCCGCGGGGCCGGGTCACTGCCAGGTGTAGTAGCCCTCTTCCTCCATCACCGCGCGGGTCCGCTCGGCGACGCCGTCAAGCGCCTCCTGGATGTCCAGCCCCTCGGTCAGGACCTGGGACATCGTGGTGCCGATATCGGCGTTGATCTTGCCCCAGGCGGGGATGATCGGGCGCCAATCGGGATCAGCGAATTGCAGCGCCTCGCCAAAGGTCGCGGCGAACGGGTATTTCGCGTTCAGATCCGCGTTCTGATAGGTCGAGAATCGCGACGGGTTGCCGCCCTCCATCGCCACCATCAGATCGCCCTCCTTCGAGGTCAGCCACTGCATCAGCAGGAACGCCGCTTCCTTGTTTTCGGCATTCTTGGGGATCGCGATCCCGAAGCCGCCCGTTTGGCTGCCGCGGCGCACGCCCTCGGGATGCATCGCATAGCCGACCTTGCCGACGACCTGCGACCGGTCGGGATCCTCGAACCCGGGCATGAACGCGATGCTGTCCAGGAACATCGCCGAATCGCCCGCGGCGAAAGAGGCCGCCGCCTCCGACGGGCCGAAATTCAGCGCGCCCTCGGGCCCGCAATCGACGATGGTCTTCAGCGCCTCGGCCGCGGCCACACCGGCTTCGTTGTTGATGATCGGGTTCCAGGCATCGTCGAAGACCCGGCCGCCCAGCGGCGCCAGATGCAGCAGGAACGCGTGGCTTGCCTGGTGGCCCGAGGCCGCGCGGGAGGCCATGCCGCCCATGCCCGGCTCCACTTCCGGGATCGTGCAGGCCGCGTCCAGCAACTGGTCATAGGTCTCGGGCGTCAGGATCCCGTGCTTTTCGAAGATATCCTTGCGATAGGCCAGAACGCTGGTTTCCGATCCGAACGGGATGCCGAACAGCGACCCCGTCGGCCCGGGCAGATACCCCTTGAAGCCGCCGGCCACGCCGATGTTCTCCACATAGCCGTCGATCAGGTCGCCCGCGTCGTAGTTCGGATCGGCCAGTTTGGGATCCATGAAATACTTCGCCAGGTTCTCAAGCTGATCGGCGAAAACGTAGTCGGCCTTGGAAAACACCACGTAAGAGATCAGATCGTATTCGCCCTCGTCCTGGGCCAGTTCCAGCGTCTGACGCTCGCGCATCTTCAGGTAGGGCAGTTGGTCCACTTCCACCTCGATGCCGGTCTGGCGGGTGAATTCCGGCAGCACCTTCATCGCGGCGTTGTAGTGGGGGTGCGCGGGGAAGTTCACGATCAGCGTCGTGCCCTCGTATTCCGCGTACGGATTGGCCAGCGCCGTGCCCGCCATCAACGCGGCCACCGCCCCGGCCTGTGCCGTTCTCTTCAAGATGTTCAGCATTTGCGTCCTCCCTGTGAATTGGCTGTTTAGCTGAGTGTCTTCTCTGTGTTGCGGTCGAACAGATGCATGCCGCCCGGGTTCACCGCGAAGGTCAGCGTCTGGCCCAGCGCCACCGGCGTTTCGGAGTTCAATTCCACCATCACCTGCGCGGCGCCGCAGCGGCACAGCAGCACCGACTGCGCGCCGATGTATTCGGACACGGTGACATGCAGCGTCAGCGATGTATCCGGCGTCGCATCGGCGTCGAAGCGCAAGTCGGACGGACGGATGCCCAGCGTCACCCCGGGCGCGCCGTGCGCGCGCGCCGCCTGAGACGCGGCGCCGTCCAGGCGCAGCGCAAAGGCGTCACCCTGGACGAAAATCTGGCCGTCGCGTTCGACGATTTCACCGCTGAGGAAATTCATCGGCGGCGAGCCCAGGAACCCCGCCACGAACTTGTTCACCGGCTTTTGGAACAGCTCTTTCGGCGTGCCCTGCTGCTGGATCTCGCCGCCATGCATCACGACGATCCGGTCGGCCAGCGTCATCGCCTCGATCTGGTCATGGGTCACGTAGATCATGTTCTTTTCGACCCGCTGGCGCATCACCGCCAATTCGGCGCGCATCTGGCCGCGCAGCTTGGCGTCCAGGTTCGACAACGGTTCGTCGAACAGAAAGATGCCGCTGTCCTTGGCCAAGGCCCGCGCCATCGCGACCCGCTGGCGTTGGCCGCCGGACAGCGCGCCGGGCTTGCGGTGCAGAAACGCTGTCAGACCGACCATATCGGCGACGGCCCGCACCTTTTGATCCACTTCCGCCTTGGGCCGGCGCGCCAGTCGCAGCGCGAAAGAAATGTTCTGCGCCACATTCATATGCGGATAGAGCGCGTAATCCTGAAACACCATCGCCAGGTCGCGGTCCTTCGGTTCCAGATGACTGACCGGCTTGCCGCCGACCCATATCTCACCGTCGGAGACGCTCTCCAGCCCTGCGATCATGCGCAACGTCGTGGACTTGCCGCAGCCCGACGGGCCGACCAGCACGGTGAACTCGTTCTCCGCCATCTCAAGGTCGATGCCGTGCAGCACTTCGACATCGCCATAGCGTTTGACGAGCTTATCCAGATGGATCGCCGGCATTGTCCTCCGTGTCCTCCCCGTTCTTTTTGTTACCGGTCACACTAGCAACTGTGATCGGTAACACAAGGGATTTCTCATCAGCTAAGGCATTGAATTCAGGTCGTTCAGCGTGTCGAGCCGCGAAAACTCAGTTCCACATCCACCGGCAAGTGCCGCGTTGCGCCGCCATGGGGACGCGACTCGTCCAACAGGTCGGCCAGCAGCCGGCCGGTGGCACGGCCGATCCGCTTGGGGTCGACGCGCACGGTTGTGATCGCCGGCGTGGCGAAGCGCGACACTTCGAAATTACCGAAGCCGGCCAGACCGATATCCCCCGGCACCGTCCGGCCCGAACCGGTCAGTGCCGACAGCGCGCCAAAGGCCGGCGCGTCGGACACGCAAAAGATGCAATCGGTGTCGGGAAAGTCGCTCAGCAAGCGCGGCACCGCTTGCGCGCCGGCCTCGATCGACAGCGGCGGCTTGCCGAATTTCATCAGCCGGCGCGTCGACAGCCCGGCCGTCGTCATCGCATCGTGCCAACCCGCGCGCCGCGCCGCGCCCCGGGTCCAGGCGTCTTCGGCCTCGCCCAGAAAGGCGATGTTGCGATAGCCGCGGTCGATCAGCCCGCGCGTCATCGCCGCTGCCGCGCTGCGATTGGAAAAGCCCACCGTGTGCTGCAGCGGCGCGGTCGGGCGCTCCCACAACTCTATGACGGGGATATGCGCCTCGCCCAAAAGCGCCATGGTGCGGTCGGAATGGCCATCATAGGACAAGACCAACGCCTCCGGCCGGCGGCGCAGCATGGTCTCCACCAGCTGCTCCTCGCGCTCGGTCGAATAGTTGGTATAGCCCAGCAGGATCTGCTGGTTGATCGCCTCCAACTCCTCGGTCAGAGCCTGCACCGTTTCGGCGAAATGCAGGTTGTTCAGCGACGGCACCAGAACCGCGACGAAACCCGAACGTTTGGTCGTCAGGCTGCCCGCCATCTGGTCGGGCACGTAGTTCATTTCGCGTACGACCTTGAGAATGCGGTCGCGGGTTTCCTGGGAAATCGGGCTGTCTTTCTTCAGCGCACGCGAAACGGTCATGCGCGACACGCCGGCGGCGCGCGCCACATCGCGCATGGTGACGGGGGATCTGGGCAGTTGGGTCACGCGGGTGGCGGGCCTTGTGTTATCGGTCACAACAATGGCCGATGCCCCCGCGCGGTTCAAGGGCGCGGCGTCGGCCGCCGCGCCCGGGGCCGGTTTCAGCGGCTCAGCGCGCCGACGCCGGAGAAGCGGAACGCCTCTTGTTCCAGCGCGTCGATCTGCTCGACGCTCATCTGGTCATGGGCCACCGTGATCCGGCCCAGAAAGACGAAGGGCAGCGCATCCGCCCGGCCTTCCAGATCGGCCTTGATCGCCTCGGCCGTGGCCGCGCCGACATCATCGCCCATGCGCATGGGCGTGGCGTCCAGCTCACCCCGGCGGATCGCCTCCAACTCCAGCCCGGTGCCGCCCCAGCCGGTGGAAAAGATGTCCTTTTCCTTGCCCATCGCCACCTGCGCCTCGACCGAACCCATCGCCATCGCGGTGTTGGCGTTGTGGATGATCGTGGCCTCCGGGTAGGCCTGCAGGATCAACGAGGTGCCCTCGAACCCGCCTTCGCGCTGGTATTCGCCGTAATGCTCATAGGCCGTGGTCCAGCCGGCCTTTTCCTCCACGCAGGCCTTGAAATCGCCCGAACGCTGGTTGTCGGTGATGCCCGGAATGCCGCGGTTCATCGCCATGGTCACACCCTCGCCCAGGCGCTCGATCATGTAGTCGCACATCACCAGGGCACCGGCCGCGGACGAGAAGTCGAACCAGACATCGGGCTGGTTGCCCAGATCCTTCAGCGGCGTGTGAAACGCCCAGACATAGGTGCTGAAACCGTCATTGCCCGACAGCTTGTCGATATTGTCGGCCTGGATCGCCAGTTCCGAGGGGCCGAAAATGACGTAGTCATAGAGATCGGCGTCCTGTGCCACCTGATTGGCATAGGTCGACTGCAACGAATGCTCGATCTGGCGCGAGGCGAACTCGGTGGTCTCATAGGCGATGCCCAACTCTTCCAGCCGCTTGGTCAGCGCCAGATAGTTGCGCGCCCAGAAGTCCGAGGTGTCGGCCGACGGATAGATCAACGCGATCTGCACAGGGGCGTCGAGCGTGCCGGCAAACGGCTCCGCCTGCCCGCCGACCACGGCCTGCAACGCCTCCAGCTTGCCCTCGGCGTTGACCTCTTCGGGGACCCAGTAATCGCGCTCGGCGATGTCGGGCAGCGATTTCAGCGGCAGTTGCGCCTGCGCCAGCGCCGCGCCGGGCAGCGCCAGGCTTGCCAGCAGAGCCGGTGTCGTCAATAGCTTCATGTCGGTTCCTCCCTTTCCATGATTGGCGGGGCCATCGGCCGGTGTCGGGGCTGTCCCCCCGACCCGGCCACCCCGCCGGCGCCGTCACCCGCTTGGCGTCGGGTCGACCGCGAACAGCCCGCCGATCGCCAAAAGCGCGATCAGCAAACCGATCAGCGCCGCGCTGAAGCGCAGCATTTTCTGCCCGTCCGGGGTTTGCAGGCCGGCCAGCCAGCCGCCAGACCCGTCCCGGTCCTTTTTCTGCATCCAGGCGTAAAGCGCGACCGAACTGACGATCACCACGCCCGAGGCGACGGATTGCCAGAAGAACTCGATCCGCAGCGTCACCAGCGCGTTGATCATCATGCTCAGCAGCAGCACCCCGGCGAACGAGCCCAGCATCGAGGCGCGCCCGCCGAACAGCGACGTACCCCCGACCACCACCGCGGCGATGACATGCAGGTTGAAATAGGGGGCGGAGGTCGCCTGGATCGCGTTCAGCTTGCCGGTCAGCATCACGCCCGCCAGCGCTGCGCAAGCGCCGCACAGCACATAAGCATAGACCTTGTGCCGCTTGACCGCGATGCCGGTCAGCTCCGCCGCCTCGGGGTTGGAGCCGATGGCGACGGTGTATCGGCCGAAATGCGTGCGGGTCAGCAGCATATAGCCCGCGATCATCGTGGCGATGCCGATCAGCACCGGAATGGGCACGAAACCGGGGATCTGCCCGCGCCCGATCTCGACCAGAAAGTCGGGAAACCGCGCCAGCACCAACCCCTTGGCCAGGACCAGCGCAAAGCCGCGATAGACCAGATCCATCGCCAGCGTGCCGATCAGGTCGGGGACGTTGAACCGGGTGATGATCAGCCCGTTCACCAGCCCCATCAGCGCCCCCAGAACCAGCGCGATGGGCACCGCCAGATAGACCGAGAACCCGTATTGCTTGATCAGAAAAGCCATCAGAATGCCCGACAGCGCGGCGATGGAGCCGATCGACAGATCGATCCCCCTGAGCGTGATGACAAAGGTCATCGCCATCGCCATGGGCATGTAAAGCGCGGCGTCCAGCAGGATCAGGTTCAGATTGCTGGCGCGGAAATAGCGCGCCGGTTCGGCCACGCCCATGAACAGAAGAATGGCCAGGATCATCACCATCGGGCCAATGATCGCGATATAGGGCTCGATACGTTCCGACAGGCGGCGCGGGGCGGTGGCGGTCGCGGTGTTGGTGGCGGTGGCGGTCATTGCGCGGCCTCCTCTGCGCCGACGATCAGGCCCAGCACATCTTGTGTGGAGCTTTCGGCGGTCTTGACCACGCCGACGCAGCGGCCGCGGCGCTGGACATGGATACGGTCGGACACTTCGAACACGTCATCCAGCGAATGGCTGATCAGGATCACGGCCAGCCCCTGCCCTTTCAGCGTCTGGATCAGCTTGAGCGTGCGCGCGGTTTCCTGCGGGCCCAGCGCGGCGGTGGGTTCGTCCATGACCAGCACCCGCAGCCCGTCGTGATAGACCGCGCGCGCAATCGCCACCGCCTGCCGCTGCCCGCCCGACAGGCTTTCGGTGGGCGCGTCCAGCGATCTCAGCGTCACGCCCAGGCGTTCCATCAGCACCCGTTCGGTTTCCGAGCGCATGCGCTTGTTGTCCAACAGGGTCACGCCCAGAAAGCGGCGGGTCAGTTCGTTGCCCAGAAACATATTCGCCGCTGGATCCAGATGATCGGCCAGCGCCAGCGTCTGATAGACCGCATCGATGCCCAACGCGATGGCTTCGGCATGGCTGGAAAAGGTGATCGGCACGCCGTCGAGGAACATCTCACCCTCGGTCGGCTGATAGACCCCGGTCAGGATCTTGATCAGCGTCGATTTGCCCGCGCCGTTGTCGCCGACAATCGCCAGCACCTCTCCGGCATGGGCGTTCAGATCGACGCCCTGCAGCGCGGTGACGCCGCCGAAGCGTTTGGTGATGCCGCGCATTTGGACAAGCGGGTCGGCCATGGGCGTTCTCCTTTTTGGGAAGGTCCCGGTCGGCAGAACCGGGACCCCGTTCACGACCGGGCCTACTTGCCCCAGATCTCCGCATAGGCGTCGCGATAGGGGATGTCGGGGTCGAACGCGTTGCTGTCGCCCAACTTGTCGAGCCCCGCCTTGGTCACCAACGCGGGCGAGGTGACATAGCCCGAACAGGCCTCCCCCTGGATCGCGCGGTTCAACTCATCGACCAGTTGCCAGCCCTGCAGGTTCAGGGGCTCGGCCACGGTGATCGCCTGGTAGCCCTGGGACCGGATGCGCTGGAACGCGGCCTCCGACCCATCGCCGGCGGACCCGGCCTGCGGGCCCTGATCCGGGGCCAGCCCGGCGGCGGCGAGCGACGGGCCCATGAAGTCGAAGTAAAGGTCGTTGATGGCCAGCGCATGGGTCCAGTCGTCGCCGTATTTCTGCAACAGCGTCGTGGTCAGCGGCCCCATCCGGGTGGAGGTGTCGGCAATCGGCGTGTCGACATATTCCAGCACCGTGCCGCCTGCTTGCTCCACCGTTTCCTTCAGCCGGTCGGCCTTGTCGATGGCGATCTGATAGGTCGAGTCGGTGAAGATGACGACGCCGATATCCGCGCCGCCATCGGCAATCGCCCATTCGGCGGCGACCTCGGACACGGTCATCGCGTCGGTGGAGACATTGGCGAAAATCCCCCCCGGCGCGTCGCAGCCGATCTTCGGGCCGGAATGCCAGGCCACCATGGGGATCCCGGCGGCGACCACGCCCTCAAGCGCCGCCTGCTGTTCCACCGCATCGAAGCCGTTGATGACGATGCCGTCGGGCTGCAGCGCCAGCGCCTGGCCGATGGCGCCGGTGCGCCCCTGCACCGACCCGGCCCCATCCAGCACGCGCACATCCCAGCCGATGGTGTCGGCGGCTTCCTCGACCCCGTTGGTGACGCCCAGAATACCGCCATTCTTCAGATCGGCGGCGACGACCACGATGGACTTGCCGTCCGCCGCCGTGGGGCCGCTGGTCGGGCCGTCCCAGCCCTCGGCCAGCGCCGGCGCGGCCAACGCGGTCGAGGTCAGAAGCGTTGCGATCACTGTGGATTTTCTCATTTGGTTTCCTCCCCTTGTATGGTCGTGGCCGGGCGCCGCTCCGCGCCTTTGCGGCGTTGCGCGTAACCTGCGATGCCGATGGCGATCAGCAGGGTGACGCCGTTGAACAGCGGCTCCACCCAGAACGATCCGCCGAATTGCTGGATCCCCGAAATGCCCACTGCCAGGATCGCCACGCCGACGATCGTGCCCCAGACATTCACCCGCCCCGGCTTGATGGTGGTGGATCCCAGAAACGCGCCCACCAGGGCGGGCAGCAGAAACTCTAGCCCGACGCTGGCCTGGCCGATGCGCAGCTTGGCCGCCAGCAACACGCCGGCCAACGCGGTCAGCGCGCCCGAGGCGACGAAGGCGCCGATCACGTATTTGCGCGTCGGGATGCCGTTCAACTGCGCCGCGCGCTGATTGGCGCCGATGGCGTAAAGATACCGGCCGATGGGCGTGTATTCGAGCACGACCCACATCACCAGCGTGATCGCCAGCAGATAGAACCCGGTGATCGGCAGACCAAAGACAAAGGTGGTGGACAGCCCGTAGAACCCGTCCGGCAGCACACCCACCATTTGCCGCCCGCCGGTATGCCACAGCGCCAGCGCGTAAAGGACGGTGCCGGTGCCCAGCGTGGCGATGAAGCTGTCGATCTTGGCGACCTCGACCAGCAACCCGTTCAGAAAGCCGGTGACCCCGCCCAGCACCAGCACCAGCAGCACCGCCAGCGGCCAGGGCACGCCCAGCACGGTCTGCAGGCTGATCGCCAGGATGTGCCACAGCACGATCCCGTAGCCCACGGTCAGGTCGATCCGCCCCGCCGCCATCGGGATCATCGCACCCAGCGACAGCAGCGCGATGATCGCCTTGTCGCTGATGATCGCGCGCAGGTTCAGCATCGTGGGAAAGGTGTTGGGCAGCAGGATCGAAAACAGGCCGATCAGAAACAGGGTCAGGATCACCAGCCCATAGGCCGGCAGAAACCGCAGCAGCCGCCGACCGCGCGACAGGCCGCGCAGATCCGCCTTCGTGGGTTCCAGCGCGCTGCTTTCAAGCGACTGCATGGGGCGCGTCCTTTCTGCCGTCCATGTTCCCGGCCGAAGCCGCCTGGATCAGGTTTTCGGTGGTCAGCCGCGTGCCCGACAGCGTGTCGACCATCGCACCCTGGCTGAACACGATGGCGCGGTGGCAGATCGTGGCGATCTCCTCGAAATCGGTGGAGATCACCAGGATGCCAACGCCATCGGCCAGCGCCCGGCTCAGCAGCGCATAGATCTCTGATTTCGCGCCGACATCGACGCCCGCGGTGGGATCCTCGCACAAGAGCAGCCGCCGTTTGGTCGCGAGCCAACGCCCGATCACCACCTTCTGCTGGTTGCCGCCGGACAACGCGTCAATGGCCAGATCGGGATCGTTGGGCGACAATCCCAACTCGGCGCCGATGATGGCCGCCTGATCGGCCTCCGCCCGGTGCGACAAGAGGCTCAGCAGCCTGCGCCCGACGCCCTGGGGATTGAGAAACGTGTTCTCGCGGATGCTCAGCGACAGCGCGACGGATTCCTCCGTCCGGTCCCGCGCCACCAGCCCGATGCCGGCATCGAGCGCGCGTTGCGGTGTGGAAAGATCGGGCGTCTCACCGGCCAGGCTGACCCGCCCGGCAAAGGGCGCCAGACCGAACAGCGCGCGCGAGATCGCCTCGTGCCCCGCGCCGCGCAACCCGACCAGGCCGACGATCTCGTTCTGGCGTAGGGTGAAGTCCAGCGGCCCGACCGGGCCCGCGCGGAAGGCATCGAGCCGCAGCACCTCCGCCCCCGGCGCGGCAGAGCTTTTGACCGTCTCTCGCGTCTTGCGGCCGACGATCTTGCGCACCAGTTCCTCCGGCGTGGTATGGGCGATGCTGCGCACGCCCACCAGCACCCCGTCGCGCAGCACCGCGACCCGGTCGGCGATGCGAAAGATCTCGTCCAGCCGGTGGCTGACATAGACCATGCCGACGCCGCGGTCGCGCAAGGGCCGGATGGCGGCGAACAGCCGCTCGACCTCGTCCGCGGGCAACGAGGCGGTGGGTTCGTCCAGCACCAGAAACTCGCTGTCGACGGCCAGCGCGCGGGCGATGGCGACCAGCGATTTTTCGGTCCGCGACAGATCCTCGACCCGCGTCGTGGGGTCGAAATCGCAATCGACCCGTCTCAGCGCCTCGGCCGCGAAGCGTTCGACCGCGCCCCAGCGGATCACCCCGCCCTTGCGGGCGAAGCCCAGCGCCAGGGCGATGTTCTCGGCCACCGTCATCCACTCGATCAGCCCCAGATCCTGGTGGATGAAGGCAACCTTCTGGCGTTCGCCGAACCCCGCCGGGCGGTGGTGATAGGGCGCGCCGTCGATCAGCACCCGGCCGGCATCGGGCTGATGGATGCCGCCCAGAACCTTGATCAGCGTCGATTTGCCGGCGCCGTTTTCGCCCAGAAGCGCCACGATCTCCCCCCGGCCGACAGAGAGGGAGACGTCTTTCAGCGCATAGGTGCCGCCGAAATGCTTGTCGATACCATCGAAGAACAGACCCGCGGCCAGGTTCTCCATCCCGCATCCTCCCCGCGTCCGGGCTTTGTTCACTCAGGTTGAGTTACCCGTAACGTTCCGCTAATGCTTGAGCGAAGACAGGCATCTGTCAAGCTTTAAGTTACCCGTAACGCAAACACATCTGAATGTCAGAAAAATCCATCAAAACCAATAAGGTAAGCCTATCTCAGGTGGCGCATGCCGCAGGTGTGTCCAAGATGACGGCCAGCCGCGTACTGCGTGGCGAGGGCGGCTATTCCGACAAGACCCGCGACCTGGTGATGGCCAAGGTGGAAGAGCTGGGCTATCTGCCGAATCGCCTGGCCACGGTGTTTGCCGGCGACAAAAGCTCCACCTTCGTGGGCGTCGCGATCCCCGATCTGGGCAACGAGGTCTTCGCCCAGGTGTTGGAGGGGATCGACCGCAAGCTGGGCGCGTTCGGCCATCAGACGGTGCTGGGGTTGACCCAGCACACACAGCAGGCGGAAGAGGACTGGATCCGCACCGTGCTGTCCTGGCAGCCCGCCGGGCTGATCCTGACCGGGCGCTACCACTCGCCCCGCGCGACCGAGATGCTGAAGAATGCCGGCATTCCGGTGGTGGAGATCTGGGATCTGAACTCCTCGCCCCTGGATATGAGCGTCGGCATCAACCATTTCGACAGCGGCTTCGACATGGGCCGCTATCTGATCGGCCGCGGCTATCGCAATATCGGCTATGTCGGCACCTCGCACGATACCGCGAACGCCGCCACGACCCGCCTGGATGGGTTTTCCAAGGCGATCGAGGGCGGCGGCGGGCGGGTCGCGCGCCAGCTTTGCCTGCACGACACTGCCACCTACTACACCGGGTTTTACGGAACCGAACAGTTGCTGGCGAGCCGCGCCGGCATCGAATGCGTGTTCTACCAAAACGACGCGATGGCGTTTGGCGGGCTGCAATACGTCACCGCGCGCGGGATGGAGGTGCCGGGCGATATTGGCATCGCCGGTTGGGGCGATCTGCCGATCGCCTCGGTGATGCCACGGCGGCTGACCTCGATGCATGTGCCGCATCTGAAGCTGGGCCAGGCGGCGGCAGAGGCGATGCTGGCGCGGCTGTCGAACGAACCGGTCGCGGCCTGCCGCGATATCGGCTTCCACCTGATCCCGGGCACCACGGTGCGCCCGGCGGATCAGGGATAGGATCAGGGCCGTTTCAGACTGGATCTGTCTAAGAAAGGATTTGGCTCCAAATTCAATGGTTTGAGCGAAATCCTAGGATCAGATTGTGTCAATCCGATCCGTTTTCGCTCTAGCTGGTGCCGCCCACGACCAGCCGGGCGCCCACATCCACCCGCGCGGGCACGTCCGATCCGGTGAAAAGCCCGATCAGCATCTCTGCCACCGCTTCGCCGATCCGGCGCGCACCGACATCGACCGTGGTGATTTGCGGGGCAGAGACCTGGGCGACCTCGAACTGGCCGAAGCCGGTGATGGCCAGATCGCCCGGCACATCGACCCCCAGCCGCCGGCACGCGCTGAGCGCGCCGAACGCGACCGGATCGGAGACACAGATCAGCGCGTCGAAGCCGCGCAGATCCCGGCCCAGCGCCTCGATCCGGGCCGCGCCGTGGCGCATCGATACCGGCGCTGGGCCGGCATCCAGTATCGCCATGTCCGCCAACCCGAACCGCCGCGCCGCGGCCAGCACGCCCGCGCGCCGTTCTGCCCCGCGGCTGTCGGCGCCGTCGGACGCGCCCAGAAACGCCAGCTTGCGCCGCCCGGTCGCGGCCAGGTGCGCCACGATCAGCGCCATCGCGTCCGCGTTCGAAAACCCCACCGCATGGCCCAGCGGCTGCGCCGGCAGATCCCAGATCTCGATCACCGGCAGCCCGCGCCCGCCGACCAAATCGCGCGTCGCCTCGGTATGGTGCCCGCCGGTCATCACCAGCGCCTCGGGGTTGCGGGTCAGCAACTGGCGGACCAGTTCCTCTT
This sequence comes from Pseudomonadota bacterium, assembly GCA_039180525.1. Taxonomy (GTDB): domain Bacteria; phylum Pseudomonadota; class Alphaproteobacteria; order Rhodobacterales; family Rhodobacteraceae; genus Halovulum. The sequence goes on along the minus strand of JBCDDF010000001.1, from coordinate 73,235 downwards.
CCTTCTCGACCCGGTAGTTCGTCGCCCCCAGCAACAGCTGCATGCCGCGCCCGTCCATCGCGTTCGACAGGCCGCGATAGGTTTCTGCGAAATTGGCGTTGTTGATCGAAGGCAGCGTGACCGCGACAAATCCGCTTCTCTGCGTGCGGAATGCGGTCGCGGTGCCGTCATAGACATAGCCCAGCCGATCCGCGACCTGGCGGATCCGGGCCTTGGTCTGAGCGCTGACCGCCGCGTCATCGCGCAACGCGCGGCTGACGGTCATGGGCGACACCCCCAGCGCCGCCGCAAGATCGCGCATGGTGACCCGGCCGCCCATGCGCGGTCAGCCGATATACTCGTGCCGCTCGGTCACGTGGTGGTGGATGCGCCCGTCGAAATGCGCCGCCACGATCTCCGCGGTGACTTGTTTCGACTCATGCCGCGCCGGGCTGTCGAGCGCCGCCGCCATGGCGGCCCGGTCGGCATAGCTGATCGCCAGGATCAGCGGGAATTCCGGCGCACCCGGGTCGCGATCCTCACCGAACATCACCCGCACATCCGTCTGGCCCGGAAACTGCCGCCACAGCGGCACCAGCCGGTCGAGCACGGCCTGCCGGAACGCGGCCTGCTGACCGGGCCGGACGCTGCCTTCGAACAGGGCAAATCGCGTGATCATGCCGGAAACTCCTGTTTTGCGCCTTGGAAAAACTCCATCACCGCCGCCTGATCCTCGCCGCCAAGGCCGGCGGCGGTAAGCATGCGGTGGATCTCCGCACAAAGCCCGGTCATCGGCATCGCCGTGCCGGTCTGGCGGGCCAGGTCGTTCACCGCGTTCAGATCCTTGACCATGTTGTCGATGCGCCCGGTGCGCCGGTAATCCTTGGCGGCATAGCGGGGCATGTATTCCTGCAAAAGCGCGCTGTCGGCGCGCCCCCCGCGCAGGGCTTGCGGGATCTTGTGCGCCTCCACCCCGGCATCCAGCGCAAGCTGCGTCGCCTCGGCCACGGCCAGAAAGCCCAGGCCGCACAGCACCTGGTTGATCAGCTTGGTGGTCTGACCCGCCCCCGCGGGGCCCATATGGGTGTAATTGGCCGAGACATGCCGCAACACCCGATGCGCGCGTTCGACATCTTCCGCACTGCCGCCGGCCATCAGCGTCAATTCGCCGGTCAGCGCCTTTGGCGCACCGCCCGACAGCGGGCTGTCGACCCACGCCAGGCCGCGGTCGGCCGCCATGCCGGCCAGCTTTCGGGTGGCATCCGGCGCGATCGAGGACATGTCGATGATCAGCGTGCCGGGCGCCGCGCCGGCGGCGACCCCGCCATCCCCGAACACCGCCGCCTCCACGATATGGCCCGCGTTCAGACTGGTGATCGCAAAGCCGACGCCGGTCGCGGCCTCTGCCGCCGAGCCGCACGCGACGGCGCCCTTTTCGACCAGCGCCGCAACGCGACCCGGGTCGAGATCGAATACCCTGAGGCTGTTTCCGGTCTCCAGCAGTCGGGTCCCGATGGCGCCACCCATCGCCCCCGCGCCGATCAGCGCAACGCTTTCGCTCATTTCATCGTCCCTTTCACATAATCCGCAGCCGCCGCGACGACTTGGTCGAAGGGCTGCGCGATATCGATCACCTGCCCGCTTTCGTCAGGCTCCAGCGGCTCCAACGCGGCGTATTGGCTGTCGAGCAGCGCCGGCGGCATGAAATGGCCGGCCCGCGCATCGACCCGGGCCTGCAGCACCGCGCGCGGCGCGGCCAGGTGCACAAAGTGCACCGCCGCGCCGGCCTCGCGCCGGATCAGATCGCGGTATTGGCGCTTCAGCGCCGAACAGCCGATCGCGACGGGGCCGTCATGGCCGGCCAGCACGCGGCCGACATGCCCCAGCCACGGCGCCCGGTCGGCATCGTCCAGCGGGACGCCGCTGGCCATCTTGTCGATATTGCTTTGCGGATGCAGCGTGTCGCCATCGACAAAGGCCAGGGCACCTTGCCGGGCCAACGCCCGGCCCACACTGGTCTTGCCGCAGCCCGACACGCCCATCAGCACATAGCGCCGCGTCACAGCGACGCCGTGATGCCACCATCGACGTAAAGCGTGTGCCCATTGACGAAACTCGACGCCGGCGACGACAGGAACACCGCCGCGCCGACCAGTTCCTCCACCTTGCCCCAGCGGCCCGCGGGCGTGCGCTTTTCCAGCCAGGCGGAAAACTCCGGGTCCGCGACCAGCGCGGCATTGAGCGGCGTGTCGAAATAGCCCGGCGCGATGGCGTTGCATTGCAGCCCGTGCTTGGCCCAGTCGGTCGCCATGCCCTTGGTCAGATTGCCGACCGCGCCCTTGGTCGCGGTGTAGGGCGCGATGCCCGGCCGGGCCAGCGCGGTCTGCACGCTGGCGATGTTGATGATCTTGCCGGCGCCGCGCCCGATCATGTGCCGCGCGACCGCCTGGCCGACATGAAAGACGCTGGCGATATTGGTCTGCAGCAGCCGCTCGAACGCCTCGGCCGGGAAATCCTCCAGGGGCGTGCGGTGCTGCATGCCGGCATTGTTGATCAGAATGTCGATGGCGCCGGTATCGGCCTCGAACCCGTCGATGGCGCCGCGCACCGCATCCGCCTGCGTGACGTCGAAGACCGCCAGATGGACGACCGCCCCGGTCTGGCGCAGGGTCGCGGCCGCGGCTTCCAGATTGGCCGCGTTGCGGCCGTTCAGCACGATCTCCGCCCCCGCGCGGGCCAGACCGCCGGCCAGCGCGAAACCGATGCCTTGCGACGATCCGGTGACCAGGGCCCGTTTGCCCGCCAGTGAAAACAAATCGGTCATGTCGCTCGCCTCCCCGCGCGCCCATTGACGGCGCTGTTGGCTTACGGATAACATGTTACCGGTAACAGTCAAGTACTCCGGCCAGCCCGCCGCCATTTGCCAACACGCCATCCGCCAACAGAGGTGCAAGAATGAAAAGCGTCACCGTTCATGCCGCCAAAGATCTGCGGATCGAAGACCACCCGGAGCCGCAACACGGCCAGGGCGAGGTGCTGATCGAGATGGAGACCGGCGGCATCTGCGGGTCGGACCTGCATTACTACAACCACGGCGGCTTTGGCCCGGTGCGGCTGCGCCAGCCGATGATCCTGGGCCACGAGGTCGCCGGTCGGGTCGCGGCGCTGGGGCCGGAGGTGGCCGGGTTGGAGGTGGGGCAGCGCGTTGCGGTGTCGCCCTCGCGACCCTGCGGCGCCTGCGCCTTTTGCGCCGAGGGGCGCCAGAACCATTGCCTGAAGATGCGCTTTTACGGGTCCGCCATGCCGTTCCCGCATATCCAGGGGGCGTTTCGACAGCGCTTGGTGGCCGATGCGGGGCAGTGCGTGCCCGCAGACGGGCTGAGCGCGGGGGAGGCCGCCATGGCGGAGCCGCTTTCGGTCGTGCTGCATGCCGCGCGGCAAGCCGGCAGCTTGGCCGGCAAACGCGTGCTGGTGACGGGCTGCGGGCCGATCGGATTGCTCGCGGTGCTGGTGGCGCGCGCTTTCGGCGCGGTGGAGATCGTGGCCACCGACATCGCCGACTTTCCCTTGCGAAAGGCGCGCAGCGTGGGCGCAGATGGCACGGTGAACGTGGCCGAGACGCCGGACGGGCTGGCGCCGTTCACGGCCGACAAAGGGCGGTTCGGCGTGCTGTTCGAGTGCAGCGGCGTGGCCTCGGCACTCGCCGCCGCCATCCCCGCGATGCGCCCGGGGGGCGTGATCGTGCAGCTTGGGCTCGGCGGCGACATGACCCTGCCGGTTCAGGCGATGACGGCGAAGGAGCTGGCGTTGAAGGGCTCGTTCCGGTTTCACCACGAATTCTCCAGCGCGGTCGAGATGATGCAAGCGGGCCGGCTTGACGTCACCCCCTTGATTACCCAAACGCTGCCCTTCGAAGACGTGGTCGCCGCCTTCGACCTCGCCTCGGACCGCAGCCAGGCCATCAAGGTACAGGTCGCCTTCTAGCGCCGCCCCCGGGCGCAGCGCCAACCCGCCCGGACAGGATCGCTGTTGCGATCCTCCTGGCCGATTGGCCAGGCCGCGGGCAAGCCCGCGGGTCCGGGCCTTTGCACCCTGCGGTGGGCGTCATGCGCGTGGTTCAGGTGGCGGGCAGGCGCCCGTCGGCCTCGATGCTTTGCTGGGCGGCGATCAGGGCGGTCAGACGCGCCGGATCGGCCGGTTGCAGCAGCCGCGTGCCCGCACCGGACAGCAGCGCGCCGATGTCATGCAGGATCATATCGCCGATCGGATGCCGCCCGCCGGGCACCGCGGCGGCGCGGTGCGGCGACAGGACGACGCCGGGCTGGCGCCGAAGCGGGTGATCCTTCGCCACCGGTTCGCTGGGAAAGACATCGGTCGCAAAGGTGATCCGCCCGGCCCGCGCCGCCGCCAGCGCCGCGTCGAAATCGAGCACATGCGCCCGGCTTAGCAACACCAATGCCGCGCCCGGCGGCATGCGGGCGATCTGTTCCGCACCGATGCCATGGCGGTTTTGGGATGTCGGCGCGGCGGTGACCACGACAACGCGGCTCTGCGCGAACACCGCGCCCATATCGTCGTGCCGGGCCGCATCGCCCGCCTCCGCCACCCAGGGGTCGTAGAACGACACATCCGGCGCGAATGGCGCCAGCAGGCGATGCAGTTCGCGGGCGATGTTTCCATATCCGACGAACCCGACCCGCTGCCCGAACAGCGAGAAATCCGTCGCCGGCCGGTCGTCGAGCCAGGCCTCCCGCCCCGCCCGAAACGCCTCGTGTTCGGCCACCAGCCCGCGGCCGGCTGCCAGGATCATGGCCAACCCCATCTCAGCCACTGCGCGGCGAAACCCGGGCGCGCAGGACAACACCTCCACCCCCGCATCGAAACAAGCGCTGTAGTCCAACTCGGCATGAAACGCGCCGGAAACCTCGATCACGGCGCGCAGATGCGACGCGCCTTCGATCTGGGCCCGCGTAAGCGCCGGCCGCGCCCCCACATAGAACGCGGCCTGCGGCAGCGCCGCATCGATGACGGCCGGGTCCATCGGACCGTCGGCCGCCGCCTCGATCCGGCACAGATCCCCCAACGCCGCGAAGGTCGCGTCCGAGAACAGCTCCGCCCGACTTCGAAAATACGGGTCGAACAACAGCAGCGGTTTGGACACCTGGACCTCGGCTTGACGATTGCGCCCGGCAACACTGCGCCCGGCGCCGCCCCCCGTCAACTCCGAATGACTTCGGTGTCATCCTCAGTGACGCTCATCGTGGCTGATGCTCAAACGCCGATGCACGTTTGACTCAAATCCCGGAATTCGGCTATGACACCGTTGTCATGACTTCGATGTCAATTCGGGCCATCCAACCCTGAGGGAGGGGCAATGCCGACGATCTATGACGTCGCCAAGATCGCCGGCGTCTCACCCAAGACCGTCAGCCGGGTGCTGAACGATGCGACCCCGGTCGCACAGACCACCCGCCGCGCGGTGGAGGCGGCGATCGAGCAGCTTGGCTATGTCCCCTCCTATGCCGCGCGCACGATGCGGTCGAACCGCTCGGGGCTGGTCGGCCTGATTTCCGGCGCGATATCCGAGGTGCCCAGCAGCCCCGAACTCAGCGGGCTGCCGGAGATCTATATCTTCCAGGGCATCCAGACGCTGCTCCGCCAGGCCGGAAAGACCCTGCTGATCGCCGATACCGGGGGCGATGCCGCGACCATCCCGCAACTGATCAAGACCTTTGCCGAACACCGGGTGGAGGGTGTCTTCTACGTCGCGCCGTATCACCAGCCGGTGACGCTGCCGCCGCGCCAGGGGCTGGCCAATTTCGTCATCGCCAACGGCTTCGATGCCGAAGGAACACCGGCCGTGGTCCCCGATGATTATGCCGGGCAAAAGGCGCTGGTCGCGCGCCTGATCGAGGTCGGGCATCGCCGCATCGCCTATCTGACGCTGCCCAGGGACGTGGTCGCGACCCGCGAACGGACCGCCGGCTACATCGACGCGCTCAAGGATGCCGGGCTGCCCGTCGACCCGGCCTTACTTCGGCCGGCCGAGGCGTTGGGCCAATCGCCCGAAGACGGCCGGCGGATGCTGGAATACGCGCTGAGCAGCGTTCTGGCGCTGCCCGACCCGCCCACGGTGATCTGCGCCGGCACCGACCGCCTGGCGATGCAGTTCTATGGGATCCTGCGTAGCCGCGGCATGCGGGTGCCCGAGGACATCTCGATCACTGGCTATGACGATTACCGGTTGATCTCGGAAACGCTTTACCCCCCGCTGACCACGGTGGAATTGCCGTATGTGCGCATGGGGCAAGCGGCGGCCAAGATCCTGCTGGACCGGCTTGCGGGCGGTGCGCCCGCCCCGGCGCCGCCGCAGCGCATCGGCGGTGCGGTGCGCTGGCGGGACAGCGTCGTGCCGCCGCAGCGGGCATGAAACGACAACGATCATAACGGGAGGAAAACATGCGAATTCATATGCTTATAGCCGGCACAGCGATACTGATAGCCAGCGGCGCCGCGGGCCAGACGCCCTTGAGCCTGTGGTATCACGGCGCCGGCAGCGCCAATGCCGAAGAAGCGCTGGTCAATCAACTGGTCGAAGATTTCAACGCCAGCCAGTCGGACTACGAAGTGGTTTTGGAAACCTTCCCGCAACTGGCCTATAACGACGCCGTCGGCGCCGCCGCCCTGGCCGGCGAGTTGCCCGATATCCTGGATGTCGACGGGCCGGTGATGCCGAACTGGGCCTGGGCCGGCTATATGCAGCCCTTAGGCGTCGACGAAGCGAAGCTGGACGGGTTCCTGCCCGGCCCCATCGGCCGCTGGAACGGAGAGATCTATTCGGTCGGCCTGTGGGATGCCGCGGTCGCGATGATGGCACGCAAATCGGTGCTGGACGCGAACGGCATTCGCATCCCAACCCTAGACGCGCCTTGGACGCGGGAGGAATTCGACAGCGCGCTGGAGACGCTGAAAGCCTCGGGCGACTTCGAGTATCCGCTGGATCTGGGCATGGCCTGGCAGGGCGAATGGTACCCCTACGCCTTCTCGCCGTTTCTGCAGAGCTTCGGCGGCGACATCGTCGACCGGACCAGCTACCAGAGCGCCGAGGGCGTGCTGAACGGCGACGCGGCCATCGCCTTTGGCGAGTGGTGGCAGGGGCTGTTCGAAAACGGCATGGTACCGGGCACCAGCCAGGACGCCGCGGATCGCGAAACCGGCTTTCTGGAGGGTAAATACGCGCTCAGTTGGAACGGCAACTGGGCCGCCCTGCCTGTGGTGGAGAAATTCGGCGACGACGCGCTGTTCCTGCCCGCCCCCGATTTCGGCAACGGCCCGGTGATCGGCGCCGCCTCCTGGCAGTTCGGTATCTCGGCCACGTCCGAGCATCCCAAGGGCGCGCGGCGGTTCATCGAGTTTGCGATCCAGCCGAACTATCTGACCGCGTTTTCCGATGGCACCGGGCTGATCCCGTCGACCGCCGGCGCCGCGCAGGACACCGAAAACTACCGCCCCGGCGGCGCGCTGGAGGTGTTCTATGCGTTGTCCGAAGGACAGGCCAAACTGCGCCCGGTGACGCCCGGCTATATCGTCCAGGCCAAGGTGTTCGAAAAGGCGCTGGCCGATATCGCCAACGGCGCCGATGTGCCGGACACGCTGGATGCCGCCGTGGACGAGATCAACGAGGACATCGCCAACAACCAGGGCTACGGCCACTGACCCGCCGCGCGGCGGCCCTCGGTCGCCGCGCCCTTCCCGCACAGCGCATCGCGAGGGGCCATGGCTTCCAAACTGACGCGGTCGAACCGATCCGGCTGGATCATGGCCTTTCCGGGCGTGGCGCTGATGACGCTGTTCATCATCCTGCCGTTCTTTCTGGCCTTTGCGTTCTCGCTGACCAACCAGCGGCTCGCCTCGCCCAATGCGGCCGAATATGTGGGCTTTGAGAACTACCGCGATCTGCTGGGGCTGGCCGTGTTCACGCTGGAGCCCGAACGCGACGATACCGGCGCGGTGATCCGCGACGACGATGGCGCGATCGCCTATCCGCGGCTGCGTACCTTCACCCGCAACAACCCCGACTATCCGCATCTGCAGGGCAAGCGGGAGTGGTTTTCCTGGGGCGCGGGCGAAAACCGGATGGTGGTTCTGGCCGCCGATGTCGTGTTCATGAAGGCGCTGGTCAACACCTTCACCTTCGTCATCTTCGTCGCGCCGATCCAGGCCGGGCTGGCGCTGTGCCTGGCGCTCTTGATCAACCAGAAACTGCGCGCCATCAACATCTTCCGCACGATCTACTTCATGCCGGTGGTGGTCTCGATCGTAGTCGTGTCGCTGTTGTGGCAGTTCATCTATTCGCCGGGCGACGGGCTTTTGAACAATCTGCTGCGCGGGCTGACATTCGGGGTGTTCCAGGGCCGCGACTGGCTGGGCGATACCGGCACCGCGCTGCCCTCGATCATGGCGATGTCGATCTGGCAAGGCGTGGGCTTTCACATGGTGATCTGGCTCGCCGGGCTGCAGAACATCAGCCCCACGCTTTATGAGGCCGGCAGTATCGAGGGCGCCAGCCGCTGGCAGACCTTTCGCTACATCACATGGCCGGGGCTGCGGAACACCGCGGTGCTGATCCTGATCGTCATCACCATGCAGGCCTTTGCCCTGTTCGCGCAGATCGACGTGATGACCAATGGCGGCCCGTTGGACAGCACCCAGGTGCTCGTCTTTCAGGCGGTCGAACGCGGCTATGGCCGCCAGGACATCTCTGGCGGGTCCACGATCAGCGTGATCCTGTTCGTGATCGTGCTGACGATCTCCCTGGTCCAACGCTGGCTGACGCGGGAGCGCTGAGCATGGCCATTGTCACCGCCGACAATAGGGGGCTCAGGCTGGCCGCGCGCTATGCGGTGCTGATCCTGGTCGCGATCATCTTCGTGTTCCCGCTGCTGTTCATGGCGATGAGTTCGCTCAAACCCTCCGCCCAGTTGCTGCTGGACACCAAAAGCCTGCGCGCGTTCCTGCCGGTGGGCGATCTGTCGTTGCAGAACTATGCCGATGCGTTCGACCGCGCACCCATCGGCGTGTTCGTCTTCAACTCGGTTCTGGTCACCGGGATCACCGTGATCCTGTGCCTGCTGGTCTGTTCGCTGGCAGCCTTTGCCTTTGTTTTCGTCGACTGGACCGGGCGGACGATCGTCTTCTCCGTGCTGCTGGCGACGCTGATCATCCCTTACGAGACCATCTTCATCCCGCTGCTGCTGATGGCCTCCCAACTGCCCTGGATCGGGGCGGAGGGGTTTCAGTTGGGCTGGCTCAACAGCTATCGCGTCCAGATCGTGCCCTTCATCGCCGATGCGCTGTCGATCTTTCTGTTCGTCCAGTTCTTCAAGGATCTGCCGAAGGAGTTGATCGAGGCCAGCCGGGTCGAAGGCGCGTCCTGGTGGGCGATCTATCGCCGGGTGGTCATGCCGCTGTCGGGCCCGGTGATCGCCACGGCCGCGATCCTGAAATTCCTGTTCATGTACAACCAGTATCTCTGGCCGCTGATGGTGGTGCAAGAAGAGGCGATCCGCCCGGTCATGGTCGGCCTGGGCTATTTCACCGACCAGCTCAACGTGCCCTGGGGGGAGGTGATGGCCTATCTGACCATCATCACCGTGCCGGTGCTGGCGTTTTATCTGGCGCTGCAGCGGGTCTTTATCGCCTCGGTCGCGTCCACGGGGGTGAAGTGATGGTGCTGGCGCTCAGCGATCATTGGATCTGGGATTCCTGGTATCTGCGCGACGGCGACACCTGGCACGCCTATTTTCTGAAGGCACCGAAGGCACTGGGCGATCCGGAACTGCGGCACTTCAACGTCGCCCAGGGCCACGCGACCAGCCCCGATCTGCGCCATTGGACCCATCACGGCACCTGTTTCGCGCCCGCCGATGGCCCGGCCTGGGATGACTACACCACCTGGACCGGTTCGACGGTGCGCGACGCGGCGGGCGGCTGGCATCTGTTCTATACCGGCGCCTGCCGGGCCGAAGACGGGCTTTACCAGCGCATCGGGCACGCGGTCAGCGATGACGGTCATCACTGGCAGCGCGTGGGCGCTGGCCCGTGCCTGGATCTGACCGGCCAGGCGGCCGCGCTGTACGAATGCGACCACGCGACCGGGCTTTGGCACGACCGCGCCATGCGCGACCCTTGGGTCATGCGCGACCCCGGCGGCGCGGGCTGGCTGATGTATTTCACCGCCCGCGCCAGCGGCATCGCCGAACCCAATGCGGGCGGTGCGATCGGCCTCGCCACCTCTCCCGATCTGGCGCAATGGACCTTGCAGCCGCCGGTCTTTGTCGGCGGTTACGGGCAGTTGGAGGTGCCCCAGGTCTTTTTCCACCGCGGCCGCTGGTACTGCCTGTTCTGCACCGCGGCCGGGCATTTCTCCGCCGCCCAGGCTGAGGCGACGCCCGGCGGCCCGGTGACCGGCTCGCACTATCTGATGGCCGAGGACCCGCGCGGCCCCTGGCGCATCGCGCCGGGCGGGTTTCTGGACGGCGCCAACCCCTGCGCCCGCTATGCCGCGCGGATCGTGGACGATGGCGGGCACCTGCGCATCCTGGGCTTCGCCGACCGTCCCGATGACAGCTTCCACGGCCATGTCACCGACCCCGACCCGGTGCAGGTCGCGCCCGACGGCACCCTGCACGTGCACACCCCCGCAACCGTAAAGGAGTAGCCCCATGGCGACGGTCAGATTGCGGGACGTCCGCAAAAGCTATGCCAAGGTGGAGGTCATCAAGGGCGTCGATATCGACATCGAGGATGGCGAGTTCGTCGTCTTCGTCGGCCCGTCGGGCTGCGGCAAGTCCACGCTGTTGCGCATGATCGCGGGGCTGGAGGACATCACCTCCGGCACGCTGGAAATCGACGGGCAGGTTGTGAACGATCTGGAACCCAAGGCACGCGGCATCGCCATGGTATTTCAGACCTATGCGATCTTTCCACATATGACGGTGCGCGAAAACGTGGCCTTCGGGCTGACCATCGCGGGGGCGTCGCGCGCCGAAAAGGCCCGCAAAGTGGCAGAGGCCGCGCGGGTCCTGCAGATGGAGCATCTGCTCGACCGCCGGCCCAGCCAGCTTTCGGGCGGGCAGCGCCAGCGCGTGGCCATCGGCCGCGCCATCGTGCGCGACCCAAAGGTGTTTCTGTTCGACGAGCCCTTGTCGAACCTGGATGCGGCGCTGCGTATGGATATGCGTATGGAAATCGGCAAGCTGCACCAGACGCTGGGCGCCTCGATGATCTACGTCACCCATGACCAGGTGGAGGCGATGACCCTGGCCGACAAGATCGTGGTGCTGCGCGGCGGCGAGGTCATGCAAATCGGCACGCCGATGGAGCTTTACCACCACCCCGCCAACCTGTTCGTCGCAGGCTTTCTGGGGGCGCCGTCGATGAACTTTCTGGATGTGCGGGTCACCGATCTTGACGCCGGCGCCGCGACCGTGTCGCACCCCGCGCTCGACAGCGTCCGGGTGGGCACGGCCGGGCGGGCGATTTCCGGCGGCGCGGCGGCGATTCTGGGGATCCGCCCGCAATACCTGACCCCGACCGCCCCGGCGGACGGGATGCTGCACGGCACCGTCGCCCTGACCGAGCGGCTGGGCAGCGAAACGGTGGTCGATGTCGGCCTGAAGGACGGCTCGCGCATTGTCGCCGCCATCGCCGAGGACCGCGTCCTGCCACCGGGGACGGAGATCGGCCTGCGCTTCGACGCCGCCCAGGCGCATCTGTTCCCCAAGGAAGAAGTCCCCGACGCGCCGCACTGACGGCCTGCATGCGGCACGTGGACGATTTCGATCGTGGCCGTGGCGGTGATGGCGTGGTGGACGGCGCGGTCGGAGGCGCGCGCGGCGGCGCGGGTTCGCCCGCATGACCGCAAATGCCATGGATCGCCCCCGAATTGCGCGCGATACTGGGCCCGTCCGGAAGGAAAAGAATGATCGACGCGCGACGCCCGAACGAACCCTGGATCTCCGGCCGCGACGGCGACGCGGTGATCCATGTCGTCTCCGTCCGGGGTCGGCACGGCCGCATGGCGGCGCGGCGATGAAGGGCGTCAGAGCGGCATGGCCTGGATAGAGGCGCAGACAGCGCATGGCCAGGTCGCGCTGGACCCGTCGATCGGCAACATCCGCCGACTGGATCTGCACTGGGGCGGGCGCGTGATCGCGCCGCTGCATACCGCGCCCTGGGTCGAAGCGCCCGTGCCCGACAGCGTGCCCCCGGTGGAGGCGCGCCTGGCCGGCGATTTCTTCTGCGCCCCGTTCGGCGCCGCCGATCTGGACGGCGCCCCGCCGCATGGCGCGCCGGCCAACACGTCCTGGACGCCGATCGGGCGAAACGGCGCCACCTTGCGGTTCCGGCTCGACCGCCCGGTTATGGGCGCGCGCATCACCAAGACGCTGCGGCTTTCCGACGACGCGCCGCTGCTTTATCAAACCCATCGGATCGACGGCGGCGACGGCCGTCTGCCGGTGGCGCATCACCCGATGATCCACCTCGCCGATGGCGGTACGCTGTCGGTCTCGCCCAAGCGGATCGCGCTGAGCCCCCCGACCCCGTTAGAGCCGGGCCGGAACCGGTTGGCGTTGGATCGCCGGGTGAAGGATATCACGCGCTTCCCGGCGGCGCGCGGCGGCGTGGTGGACCTGCGCGACCTGCCCATCGGCACCCGGCACGAGGATTTCGTGACATTGGTGGAGACACCCGGCGCCGCGCTTGGCTGGACCGCCGTCCTACGGGCGGCCGAGGATGACATCGTATTCGTGCTCAAGAGCCCCGCGATCCTGCCGGTGACGATGCTGTGGCATTCCAATGGCGGGCGCGATTACGCCCCCTGGAACGCGCGCCACCGCGGGGTTCTGGGCATCGAAGACGGCTGCGCGGCGGGTGCCGCCGGCCATGCTGCCGCGCTGGCGCCGAACCCGGTGGCGGCCGAGGGCGTGGCGACGGCGCTGCGGCTCGGCGGATCGATCCGCATCCCGCATGTCATCGGCGCAGTACCCCGCCCCCAGGGCTGGAAGACGATCGCGGCCATCACCGCCGCCGCGGGCCAGCTGACGCTCCAAGAGGCCGGCGGCGGCACGCTGTCCCTGCCCTTCGACACCGCTTTTCTGGACGGGACGCGGTGACAGGGCGATTTTGGTGCGCTCCAACCCGCGAAAGGCCGTCGGTGCGGGCACCGCCGGGGCAGCGGCGCCGCGCCGCCGCACAATCCTGCCGCGCCGCCCTTTACGCTTGCCGCGCGCCGGGCGTATAGATGCGCAAACGCCGATGCGTTCCGGGATCGGCCGGGCCAGCGGTCAACGACAATACAGGCGGATTGGGCATGTTAGGGGCACTATCGGGGCTGTTCTCCGCCGATATGGCGATCGATTTGGGAACGGCGAATACGCTGGTCTACGTCAAGGGCAAGGGGATCGTGCTGAACGAACCCTCGGTCGTGGCGTATCACAACAAAGAGGGCAAAAAGCAGGTCCTGGCCGTGGGCGAGGATGCCAAGCTGATGCTGGGCCGCACGCCCGGTTCGATCCAGGCGATCCGGCCGATGCGCGAGGGCGTGATCGCCGATTTCGACGTCGCCGAAGAGATGATCAAGCACTTCATCCGCAAGGTGCACAAGGGCGGGTCCTGGGCCAAGCCGAAGATCATCGTCTGCGTGCCGCATGGCGCCACCCCGGTGGAAAAACGCGCGATCCGCGAAAGCGTGCTGTCGGCCGGCGCGCGCAAGGCGGGCCTGATCGCGGAGCCCATCGCCGCGGCCATCGGCGCCGGCATGCCGATCACCGACCCCACAGGCAATATGGTCGTCGATATCGGCGGCGGCACGACCGAGGTCGCGGTGCTCAGCCTGGCCGACATCGTCTATGCTCGGTCGGTCCGTGTCGGCGGCGACCGCATGGACGAGGCAATCATCAGCTACCTGCGCCGGCAGCATAACCTGCTGGTCGGCGACGCCACCGCCGAACGCATCAAGACCTCCATCGGGTCGGCGCGCATGCCCGAGGACGGCCGCGGCCAGGCGATGGATATCCGCGGGCGCGATCTGCTGAACGGGGTGCCGAAAGAGACAGAGGTCACCCAGGCCCAGGTCGCCGAAGCCGTGGCCGAGCCGGTGCAGCAGATCTGCGAGGCGGTGATGACGGCGCTGGAATCCACGCCCCCCGATCTGGCGGCAGATATCGTCGACCGCGGCGTGATGCTGACCGGCGGCGGCGCGCTGTTGGGCGATCTGGATCTGGCACTGCGCGAACAGACCGGGCTTGCGATTTCGATTGCCGACGAGACGCTCAACTGCGTCGCGTTGGGAACGGGCAAGACTTTGGAGTATGAACAACAGCTTGCGCATGTGATAGACTTCGGAAACTGAAGGCGGCGTAAGATCGCCCCGAACCCGGAGGCGTTGGACGGGCATGAGTGGATCAAAGGACGAAGCCTCGGCCATGTGGCGCGCCGTGCGGCGTGTGCTGCTGGTGGGGATTTGTCTGATCTGCGTGGCCCTGTTCGCGCTGTGGCGCATCGACAATCCGCGCGTCACCACGCTGCGCATGGCGCTGATGGACCGGCTGCTGCCCAGTTTCGAGTGGACGCTGGCGCCGATCACCGGGCTCAGTCGCATGGTCACCGATTTCGAGGAATTGGACCGCGTCTATGAACGCAACCGCGAACTGGAACGCGAGTTGCAGCAGATGAAGGGCTGGCGCGAGGCGGCCCTGCAGCTTGAGGAAAAGAACGCCCGGCTGCGCGCGCTGAACAATGTCCGCCTCAGCCCACGGGTCAGTTTCATCACCGGCGAGGTGCTGACGGATTCCGGCTCGCCCTTCCGGCAATCGGCGCTGCTGAACATCGGGCGGATCGACGGCGTGCAGGACGGATCCGCCACCGTCGACGGGCTGGGCCTGGTCGGCCGCGTCTCGGGCGTGGGCGAACGCACCGCGCGGGTGATCCTTCTGACCGACATCAACAGCAACGTGCCGGTCATCATCCGCCCCTCGGGCCAGCGCGCGCTGCTGGCGGGCGACAACACCAACGCGCCGGTGCTGGATTTCGTCGAGGACGCGGCCCAGATCCGGCCCGGCGACCGGGTGGTGACCTCGGGCGATGGCGGGATCTTCCCGTCCGACATTCTGGTCGGCACGGTGGCCACCGGGCCCAGCGGGCGGCTGCGCACGCGGCTTGCGGCAGACTATCGCCGATTGGAGTTCATCCGCGTCCTGCGCCAGACCCCGGCCGAACCCATACCCGGAACCGGCGACCTGATCGGCCCGATGCTGCCGCCGGTGGCGACCGGCCCCTTGGCGGAGGGCGGCGAATGAGCACCGCGATCTCACCGCTCGCCACGCTCGCCCTGGGCGTGCTGGGGCTGGCGGCGATCTTTTTTCACATGCTGCCGATGCAGCTTGTGCCCGGCGGGCTGGTGGTGCCCGACATCCTGCTGGCACTGTGCGTCGCCTGGGTGCTGCGCCGGCCCGATGGCGCGCCGCTTCTGCTGGTCGCGGCCCTGGTGCTGCTGGCTGATCTGACCCAGGATCAGCCGACCGGGCTGTGGGCGCTTTTGAGCCTGTTCGTGGTCGAGGCCAGCCGCGGCCATATCGAGGCGGTGCGCAACCGCCCCTTTCTTTATGAATGGGGCGCCTTTGCCGGGCTTCTGGCGCTGGCGCTGGTGTTGCAGGCGCTGGTGCTGACGGTCGCACTGGTGCCGCGCCCGCCGCTGGACGTCACGCTGCAGCTGTTCGCGATGACGGTCGTGGCCTATCCGCTGGTCGTCGCGGTCCTGCACCTCTTGATCCGCATTCGCGCGCCGAAACCCGCCGAACGCTCACGCCGGCTGGGGCGGGTCGCATGAGAAAACCGGTACAGGCCAACCGCGCCCGGGTCACGCGCCGCGGGCTATTGCTGATCGGCGCCAAGGCCGCGGTGATCGCGGGCTTGGGCGCGCGCATGCGCCACCTGCAGGTCGAACAGGCCGATGCCTATCGCCTGCTGGCCGAAGAAAACCGCATGAACATCCGCCTGATCGCCCCCGCGCGCGGGCTGATCCTGGACCGCAACGGCAAGCCGTTGGCGGAGAACCGACAGAACTATCGCGTGGTCATGGTGCGCGAACAGGCCGGCGATGTGGAACAGGTGCTGCGCAAGCTGGCGCGCCTGATCCCGCTGCCGCCCGAACGCCAGGAAAAGGTGCTGAAAGAGCTGCGCCAGCGGTCGGCCTTTGTCCCCGTGACCGTCACCGAACATCTGAGTTGGGAAGAAATCGCCCGCGTCGCCGCCAACGCCCCGGCGCTGCCGGGCATTCTGACCCAGGTCGGCCTGACCCGGCATTATCCGCAGGGCTACGCCTCGGCCCATATGGTGGGCTATGTCGGGCCGGTCAGCGAAAGCGATCTGGAAAAGCTGGACGACCCCGACCCGCTGTTGCAGATCCCCGATTTCCAGATCGGCAAGACCGGGGTGGAAATCAAGTCAGAGCCGGACTTGCGCGGCAGCGCCGGCGCCAGCCGGATCGAGGTCAACGCCATGGGCCGCGTGATGCGCGAACTGGATCGGCGCGACGGCATCGCGGGCCACGAATTGAACGTCACGCTCGACACCGAATTGCAGACCTTCGCGCTGAAACGCATGGCCGAGCAAAGCGCCTCCACCGTGGTGCTGGATGCCCGCTCGGGGGAGATCCTGGCCTCGGCCTCTTCGCCCAGCTTCGACCCGAACGCCTTTGTCTTCGGCATCAGCCATGACAATTGGAACGCGCTGCTGAACAACAAGTATCGGCCGCTGTCGAACAAGGCGGTGTCGGGCGCCTATCCGCCGGGCTCGACCTACAAGATGGTGGTGGCGCTGGCGGCTTTGGAGGCCGGCGTGCTCGGCGTCAACGACACGGTCTACTGCCCGGGCCATTACCGGCTGGGCAACCGCCGTTTCCATTGCTGGCGCCGGGGCGGGCATGGCTGGGTCGGGCTGCGCGACAGCCTGAAATCGTCTTGCGACGTGTTCTATTACGATGTCGCCAAACGGGTCGGCGTCGATGCGATCAGCGCCATGGCAAACCGGCTGGGCATCGGTATTCCGCATGAATTGCCCGTGCCCGCGGTGACCGAAGGGCTGACACCCACGCGCGCGTGGAAACAGCGCAGCTATGACGAGGCCTGGCAGTTGGGCGACACGCTGAACGCCGGCATCGGCCAGGGCTTCGTGCTGGCCTCGCCGCTGCAATTGGCGGTGATGACGGCGCGCATCGCCACCGGCCGCGCGGTTTCGCCGAAGCTGATCCGCGCCGTCGATGGCCGGCCGACGCTGCCCGAGGAACCGGCGCCGGATCTGGGCATCAGCCGCTATGCGCTGAACCTGGTGCGCGACGGCATGTTCGCGGTGGTCAACGATCGCCGCGGCACCGCCCGCCGGTCGCGCATCGCCGACCCACAGATGGTGATGGCGGGCAAGACCGGCACCAGCCAGGTGCGCATCATCACCGCCGAGGAACGCGCCCGCGGCGTGTTCAAGAACGAGGATCTTCCGTGGGAGCGGCGCGATCACGCGCTGTTTGTGGGCTATGCCCCCTACGAGGCGCCGCGCTATGCCTGCGCCGTGGTCGTCGAACACGGCGGCGGCGGGTCCAAGGCGGCGGCGCCCATCGCCCGCGACGTGATGATGCACGCGCTCTACGGTCCGCTGCCGCCGCTGGAGGCCTATCCCCCCGACCAGCGGCCGGAGATCGAGGAACGCCGCAAGAAGCTGGCGCCGCCGGCCGAACCCAGCCCCCAGGCATCGGAAGAGGGCACCCGCGACCGCGCATGACCTTCCTCGACCAATCCCACCGCCAGACCCCGACCGGCTGGCGCAAGATCCTGCACATGAACTGGGCGCTGACGCTGCTTTTGGGCACCATCGCCTCGACCGGGTTCCTGATGCTCTATTCCGTCGCCGGCGGGTCGCTGGACCCTTGGGCGCAACGGCAGATGGTGCGCTTCGGCATGGGCGTCGCGGCCATGCTGATCGTGGGCTATATCCATATCCGCTTCTGGCGCTCGATCGCGCCGCTGGCCTATATCGGCGGCATCGCGCTTTTGGTGGTGGTGGAGTTTTTCGGGTCGGTCGGCAAGGGCGCGCAGCGCTGGATCGACCTGGGCTTCATGCAACTGCAACCCTCTGAGTTGATGAAGATCGCGCTGGTCATGGCGCTGGCGCTTTACTACGACTGGCTGGATCCCAAAAAGGTCTCCCACCCGGTCTGGCTGATCGCCCCGGTCGCGCTGACGCTTCTGCCCATGGCACTGGTGCTGAAACAGCCCGATCTGGGCACCGCGATCCTGCTGGGCGCGGGCGCGGCGGTGGTGATGTTCATGGCCGGCGTGTCGATCTGGTACTTCGCCGCCGCCGCCGGCGGCGCGGTGGGCGTGGTGACGCTGGTGATGAAAAGCCGCGGCACACCCTGGCAGATCCTTGAGGATTACCAATACGGCCGGATCGAGACCTTTCTCGACCCCGCGCGCGACCCGCTGGGCGCGGGGTATCACATCACCCAGTCGAAAATCGCGCTGGGCTCCGGCGGGCTGACCGGGCGCGGGTTCATGGAAGGCACGCAGACGCGGCTGAACTTTCTTCCCGAAAAGCAGACCGATTTCATTTTCACCACCCTGGCCGAGGAATTCGGCTTCGTCGGCTCGGTCACGCTGCTGGGGCTCTACGCGCTGGTCGTGCTGTTCTGCATGGTCTCCGCAATGCGCAACCGCGACCGGTTCGGGTCGCTTCTGACCGCCGGCATCGCGGCGACGTTCTTCTTTTTCTTCGCCGTCAACATGGCCATGGTCATGGGGCTGATCCCGGTGGTCGGCGTGCCGCTGCCGCTGGTGTCCTATGGCGGCTCGGCCATGCTGGTGCTGATGGCGGCCTTCGGCCTGGTGCAAAGCGCCCACGTTCACCGGCCCCGATGACGGGGCCGCTGGTGCTTTACGCCGGGCGCGGCGATGCGTGGCCCCGCTACCGCGACCTGCTGGGCGAGGCTTTGGCCGCACACGGGGTCGCGGCCCGGGTGACCGACCGTGCCACGCACGCACAAGACGTCGACTACATCGTCTATGCCCCGAACGGCCCGATCACGGACTTCCGGCCGTTTACCCGCGCCAAGGCGGTGCTCAGCCTGTGGGCGGGTGTGGAAAAGGTGGTGGATAACCCGACGCTGACGCAACCGCTGTGTCGTCTGGTCGACCCCGGGCTGACCCAGGCGATGGCCGAATGGGTCTGCGCCCATGTGCTGCGCCACCACCTCGACACCGACCGGTTCGTGACCGGGCAGGACGGCGTGTGGCGCGATGATTTCGTGCCGCCGCTGGCCGGCGAACGGCGGGTCGGCATCCTGGGCATGGGCGTGCTCGGCCAGGCTGCGGCGCGCGCGCTGGCCGGGCTTGGGTTTCGGATCAGCGGCTGGAGCCGGACCGCAAAGACGCGGCCTGGCTTCGATATCGCGCATGGCACCGACGGGCTGCGCCGGATCCTCGAACACAGCGAAATCCTGGTGCTTCTGTTGCCCGCCACGCCCGAAACCCACCATCTGCTGAACGCCCGTACGCTGGCGCAAACGCGCCGCGGCGCCGTGATCGTCAATCCCGGCCGCGGCACGCTGATTGATGACGCGGCCCTGCTTGCGGCTCTGGACGGCGGCCATGTCGCGCATGCGACGCTCGATGTCTTCGCCCGCGAACCCCTGCCTGTGGACCACCCGTTCTGGGCGCATCCGCGCGTCACGGTCACACCGCATATCGCCGCCGCCACCCGCCCCGAAACCGCCGCGCAGGCGATCGCCGAAAACATCGCCCGCGCTCAGACCGGCCAGCCGCTTCTCAACCGGGTCGATCGCGACCGCGGCTACTGAGCCGGCGCTCTTCGATCCCGAAATATCCCCGCCGGAGGCAAGGCCCACCCCACCGCGCAACGCCGGACCGCCCGGACAGGATCGCATGCGCGATCGTCCTGGCCCCCGGCCAGGCCGCGGGGAACCCGCGGGTCCGGGCTCTGGCACCGCGGGCTGCGGGCGCGCCAGACCGGCACAGATCGGCACAACCCGTTGGTGCAGCGGGCGCGGCGGCAGACAACGCTCTGCACAAAGCCTGCACCGGCCCTGCGCCGCCGCTGCAGGCGGCCATGGCACCACGCCGGCATGGACAGAACGCAAAACAACAGCAAGACGCAAAACGTGCTCTGCTATCTGGGCCTGGCCACAGCCTCCGCCATCCTGGCCGCCGAACCCTTCCTCTGGCTGGTCGAAAGCTGGCGCGACCCGGCCTATCAATCCAGCGGGCAGTGGTACGCGCTGGGGATCCTGGGCCTGATCGCCGCCAGTTGGCGCAGCGGCCCCGCCGCCGGACGCATAGGCGGCGACACCGTCTTCGCGATCCTGGCCGTCGCCGCGATCCTGCGCCTGTCGGGTCAGGTGCTGGCGGTCAATATCCTGGCCGCCCTGGCGCTGGCCGTAGATGTCTACGGCATCGCGGTCTGGCTCGGCCTCGCACGCCGCCGCTTCGCGCTTTCGCCGGTCTGGCTGGCGGCGCTGTTCCTGTTCGCCCTGCCACTCGCCCCGATCCTGGAGCGCGTGCTGGGGTTTCCGCTGCAAATGATCTCGGCCGCAATCGGCTGCGCGCTGCTAACCCCCTGGTTCGCCGATCTCGACTGCGGCGGAGTGCGCCTGCGGCTCGACGGCACCGACATCCTGGTCGATCTGCCCTGTTCCGGCACCACCGGGCTGTTGCTGCTGCTGGGCCTCTGGACCTTCCTCAACGCCATTCACCGCCCGCGTCCGGGCGCCGCACTACTGGGCCTGATCGGCGTGCTGGCGGCCGCCCTGATCGGCAACGGGCTTAGGATCGGTCTACTTGCCGGGGGGCTCGCCCGCGGCATCGACACCATGGCGCCGGTCCCGCACCAGTCGATCGGGCTGGCAACGCTCGCGCTCTCGGCCATGGCGGTGCTGGCGTTCTACCGGCCGGCCGCCGGACCGCCACGCCGCGCACGGCCCGCACCCCTAACCCTGCCCCCACGCGCGCGGCTGCCGGCGGCGATCCTCGCGGTCGCGGCGGCGATGCTGATCGTCGACACGCACGAACAACCGCTTGACCGGTCCGGGCCCATCACAGCGGCGGCCCTGCCCGACAGCCTGCTGGGCCACAGCAAGACCGCCCTGCCGCTGAGCGACATCGAACAGGTCTACTTCACCGCCTATGGCGGACAGGCGCAAAAGGCCGTCTATGGCCCGTTCGGCATGAACGTCGTGCAAACCGGCGCGCCGCTGCGCCACCTGCACGCGCCCGAAACATGCCTGCGCGGCATGGGCTACCGGGTGCGGTTTTTGGGCACGCGCTTCGACCCGATCCCGACCTCGATCTACCACGCGACCGCACCCGACGGGCGGGAATGGCTGGTGGAGGCCAGCTTCGTCTCTGATCGCGGCGACGTCGCCGCCGGCGTGGGCGAGGCGGTGTGGTCCTGGCTGCGCGGTCGCTCCGCCTCCTGGTCGTCGGTGCAGCGCATCACGCCGGTGTCGCTTTCGCCCGCCTCCCGATCGGCATTCGAACGCGCCGCCCTGACCGCCCTGGATATCTGAAGGAGCCTCCGCCAATGCCCATGCCCAAACCCCTCACCGTCTTGATCCTGGCCATCATCTGGGGCGCCCAGACCCACGCCGCGCCGCAACCCGGCGACATCGCAGGCCGCATCGTCGCGGAACGGGACGGGCGCCGGATCGAGCTTCCGCTTCTGAAAAGCGACGTCTCGGTCACGATCGAGGCCGACATGGCCACGATCGACATCACGCAAAGCTTCGCCAAC
Organism: Pseudomonadota bacterium; assembly: GCA_039180525.1. Classification (GTDB taxonomy): domain Bacteria; phylum Pseudomonadota; class Alphaproteobacteria; order Rhodobacterales; family Rhodobacteraceae; genus Halovulum. The sequence continues at coordinate 51,395 of JBCDDF010000001.1, read as the reverse complement.
CCGACCACCGGCCCGCTGGAGGCCGAATACCTGTTCCCGCTGAACCAGCACGCGGCCGTCTATGCCATGGAAATGCGCGTCGGCGACCAGATCGTTCAGGCCGTCATCCGCGAAAAAGCCGAGGCCGAGGCGGCGTATCGCCAGGCCAAATCCGACGGCAAGGCGGCGGCGCTTTTGACCCAGCACCGGCCCAATATGTTCACCCAGCGGGTTGCCAATCTGATGCCCGGTCAACCCATCGAGATCCGCCTGCGCTATGTCCAGATGGTGCCCAAGATCGAGGGCGCCCACACGCTGGTGATCCCGCTGATCGTCGGGCCACGCTATCAGAGCCCCGCCGAAAGCGACGCGGTTCTTGCGGCGGCGACAACCGCAGCCGCAGCGCCGGATGGGGCGCCGGACGGGGCGGCGCAGGCCCCAGAGACCGCGGCGGCCACGGACGCAGCGGCGCCGGACACGCACACGGCCGCGGCGGCGGACAACACCTGGCAGATCGCGCCACAGCCCGACTATCCGCCCGTCGCCGGGCTGGCCCTGCCGGAAAGCGTGGTCGCGGGCCGGGTGTCGCTCGATCTGACACTGTCTTCCGGCCTGGAACTGGGCGCCTTTGGCAGCACGACGCACCCGCTGGCCATCGACCGCAAAGGCGATCGGCTGACAGCGCGCTTCGCCGATGGCCAGGTCATGGAAAACCGCGATCTGGTGATCACCTACACGCTGGGCGGGGCGGGGCTCGACGCGGCGGTGCTGTCGCACAGCGACGCGCGCGGCGGATTTCTATCGCTGATGCTGGAGCCGCCGCATATCGAACCGGCCCAGGTCATGGCGCGGGAGTTGATCTTCGTGCTCGACACCTCCGGGTCCATGAGCGGCGCCCCAATGGCCGCCAGCAAACGGTTCATGCGCGCCGCCTTGGCGGGGCTGCGGCCGCAGGATCGCTTCCGGATCATCCCGTTTTCGAACGCCGCCCGCCACTTCGCGCGCGCCGCGCTTCCCGCGACGCCGGCCAATCTTCGCGCCGGGGGCCAATTCGTGGACCAGCTTTCGGCCGGCGGCGGGACCGAGATCGACAGCGCCATCCGCGCCGCCTTCGCCACGCGACGGCCGGCCGACACGCTGCGCATCGTGGTGTTTCTCAGCGACGGCTATATCGGCGGCGAACACCGCGTGCTGCGGACCATAGACCAGCAGATCGGTGCGGCGCGCATCTATGCCTTCGGCGTCGGCAATGCGGTCAACCGGTATCTGCTGGACAGCATGGCCGAAATGGGGCGCGGCTATGCGCGTTATGTCGGGCTCGACGACGATGCCTTGGAGGTGGCGGAACAATTGGCCGCGGATTTGAAATCGCCGCTGATGACCGATATCGCCGTGGATTGGGGCGATGTGGACGTCTCCGGCGTCAGCCCGGCACGGATCCCGGATCTGTTCGCCGGCGGCAGCGTGCGGCTTTACGCCCGTCACCGCGCGGCCAGCCCGGCCTCGGTCCAGGTGACCGGGCGGGTGAACGGGCGCGCGGCCAGCATGACCGTGCCGCTGACCCTGACGGATGCACCGGATCAGGCGGCATTGCCGCTGATCTGGGCGCGCAACCGGATCGCCCAGTTGGAACGCAACATCGCCGTGGGCCGGGACCCGGAGGCCAGCGATGCAGAGATCACGCGGCTGGGGCTCGCTTTTTCGCTGCAATCGAAGAACACGTCCTTCATCGCCGTCTCTCGGCAGGTGGTGAACGCCACCGGCACGCCAGCCCGGCACGCCGCGGTTCCCCTGCCCATGGTCGACGGCGTCACCGAAAAAGCCTATGCCGGCGGCTTCGCGGGTGCGTCCACGCCCGAGCCGGAAACGCTGCTCGGCCTGATATTGATCGCCGCCCTGTCCCTGATCGGGTCGCGGCGGTGGCGCAGGTTGCAATGACCCCGCAAAAGACCTTAGCGATAATGCCAACCCGGAGGCCGCCACCGAATATGGGCATGGAACATCGCCAAATCCTGATCGTTGACGACGACCCCCATATCCGGGACGTGATCCGGATCGCGGCAGAGGCGCAGGGCATGTCCACCCGGCAGGCCGCCAACGGCAGGGTCGCCATGCAGGAAATCGCCCGCACCGCATTTGATCTGATCGTGCTCGATATCGGCATGCCGCATATGGACGGGTTCGAGCTTTGCCGCCGGATCCGCGCGCGGTCGGACATGCCCATCCTCTTTCTGACCGCCCGCGACGAAGAGGTCGAACGCATCCTGGGTTTTGAGCTTGGCGCCGATGATTTCGTCGGCAAGCCGTTCAGCCCGCGGGAGTTGATGCTGCGGATCAAGGCGATCCTGGGACGTGGCGCGCGGCGGGCCAACCGGACGCTGCGGCAGGGCGCGCTGACGCTCGATCCCGATCGCCACGCGGCCACACTGGCGGGGGCCGATCTGAACCTGACCGCCACGGAATTCGCGCTGCTCGCCACGCTGATGCGCCACGGCGGACAGGTCTTCGACCGTCACCGGCTGATCGACGCGGTCTATGGCGGCAACGCGCATCTGTCGGGCCGCACCGTCGACAGCCACATCCGCAACATCCGCGCCAAGGCTGCCGCGGCCGGCTGCGCGGATGTCATCGAAACCGTACACGGCGTCGGCGTGCGGCTGGGGCACTGCACCCCGTGAGCGGGATCCGCCGAAAATGGCGGCCCAGCATCACCCTGGTGGTGGCCATGGTCTGCCTTGTCCTGGTTTCCGTCCCGGTGCTCGCGCTGCTGGCGATGCGGCTGACATCGAACCAGTTCGTGCGCGAAACCGAACAAAGCCTGACGCATCAGGCCGCGATCTATGCCCGGATCTATGCCGCGCGCTATGCCCAGCAGGCGGATGCGCCCGCCGGGCGCGCGCTCGATCCCGCATGGGCTGCGCATTGGCAAAGCGCGCTGCATCCGTGGCAGCCAAGCCTCAACCTGCGCACGGCGCCCGTGCTCGGCCCATTGCAGGGCGCGGCCGATCCCGATGCCGGCGCCCCCGCCCAGAGGCAGGCGCGGCCCCACCCGGCGCACCGGGCCGTGGCGGCGGACCTGCTGCCGCTGGCGCGGCAGGCGCGCGGCGCGACCCTGGCCGGTGCGCTATTCCTCGACCATCGCGGGCACAGCCTCGGCGGCGGCTTTGCCCAGGGTCTGGCCGCGGAACCGGAGATCGCGGCGGCGCTGTCCGGCCGCGTCGGCGCCGCGCTGCGCACCCGCGGCGACGCCTACAATCGCCACCCGCTGACCTCGATCAGCCGCGACACCTGGTACCGGGTGTTCGTGGCCTATCCGGTGATCTTGGACGCGCATGTGGTGGGCGTGGTCTATCTGTCGCGCACACCGTCCAATTTCGCGAAATTCGTGATGACCGAACGCGATGCAATGGCTCGGATGGCGGGCGTCACACTCATCGCCGCGCTGCTGATCGGCCTGTTGCTGCGGCGGCTGTTCCTGCGCCCGGTCCGCCAGTTGCGCGCGCAAAGCCAGGCCATCGCCGATGGCGCCGGCGCCGGCGCCGATACGGATGCCGGTGCCGACGCCGCGGCGCTCAGGCATTACGGGCTGCGCGAATTGGCCGATCTGGGCGACAGCGTGATGCGGATGTCGAAGACCCTGCAGGACCGGTCGGGGCAGATCGCGGCCTATACCGATCACGTGACGCATGAGCTGAAATCGCCGGTGACCGCCATTCTGGGCGCGGCAGAGCTTTTGGCCGCACCCGATATCGACCCGGCCGCGCGCAAGAAGCTGCTGTCCAATATCGCCCAGGAAGGCCAGCGCATGACCGCGTTGCTGGCCAAACTGCGAGAGATGACGCGGCTGCGCAACGCCCCGACCACCGGCGCCGGACCGCTGGCGGAGATGCTGCCGCAGATCCCCGGGCTGACGGTCAGCATCGATCCGACCAGCGAGGAATGGCTGCCGATGCTGCCCGATCACGGGCGCATCGTATTGTATCAACTGGCCCGGAACGCGATCGAACACGACGCCACGGATCTCGGCATAGGCTTCAAGTCCGGGCGGCTGACCGTCACGGACAACGGCACCGGCATCGCCGAGCCGGACCGCACCCGCGTCACCGACCCGTTCTACACCACCCGCCGCGCCGAAGGCGGCACCGGGCTTGGCCTGGCGATCGTCAATGCGGTGCTGCAGAACTACGGCGCGGAAGTGCGGTTTCGACCCACGACGCAGGGTGCGTCGGCGGTCATGGACCTGGGCGCGCGCGCCCCGTAGGATGGGTTTCCAACCCATCCCCCCGTGTCCCATCTCCCCGCGTCCCATCCTCCCGTTCACGTCCCCCGCCCATCACCCCGGGCGTTGGCGGTCATGAACCTGGGCGGCCGTGCCCTGTAGGATGGGTTTCCAACCCATCCCCCCCCGCGTCCCGTCCCCCGCCCGTCACCCCGGGCGTTGGCGGATCGTATCCGGTAGCCAGGTCGCCAATTCCGGCCAGATCACCAGAATGACCACCATCAGCAGCATCAGCAGCACCATCGGGATCGCGGTCTTGGCGATGTAGCCGATCTCGTGATCGGTCATGCCCTGCAGCACGAACAGGTTGAACCCGATCGGCGGCGTGACCTGCGCCATCTCCACCACCACGACGATGAAGATCCCGAACCAGATCACGTCGATGCCGACCTGACGCACCATCGGCTCCACAATGGCCATGGTCAGCACCACAGAGGAGATCCCGTCCAGGAACATCCCCAGCACGATATAGAACAACGTCAGCGCCGCGATCAGCGTTATGGGCGACAATTCCAACGTCTCGATCCAGGCGGCCAGCGCCCGCGGCAGGCCGGTGAAGCCCATGGCCAGGCTCAGAAACGCCGCCCCCATCAGGATCAGCGCGATCATGGCCGAGGTGCGCGTGGCCCCCATCAGGCTTGCCGTGAACGTGCCCCAGCTCAGCGACCGTTGCAGCGCCGCCAGCATCAGCGCGCCCAGAACCCCAACCGCCGCGGCCTCGGTCGCCGTGGCCCAGCCGAAATACATCGACCCGATCACGGCAAAGACCAGCATCAGCACCGGCACCAGAAAGCGCACCTCGGCAAACATCTGCCCCAGACCCATGCGCGGTTCCGCCCGCGCATGCTCGCCCGGGCGCACATAGTGCCAGGCGATGATATAGCTCATGAACAGACCGGCCAGAACCAGGCCGGGGATGATCCCGGCCATGAAAAGCTGGGTGATGCTTTCGTTGATCGTCACGCCATAGACGATCAGCGTCAAAGACGGCGGGATCATCAGACCCAGCGTCGCCGCGCCGGCCAGGGTGCCGATGATCATGTATTCGGGATAGCCGCGCGCGCGCAATTCGGGGATCGACATCTTGCCCACCGTGGTCAACGTCGCGGCCGAAGACCCCGACACCGCGGCGAAAACGGTGCAGCCGGCGATGTTGGTGTGCAGCAGCCCCCCCGGCAGGCCGCGCATCCAGGGCGCGAGGCCGCGGAACATATCCTCGCTCAGCCGGGTGCGGAAGAGGATCTCTCCCATCCAGATGAACAGCGGCAGCGCAGTCAGCGTCCAGGACGACGACGATGCCCAGATCGTGGTCAGCATCGCGTCGCCGGCGGGGCGGGTGGTGAACAGCTCCATCCCGATCCAGGCCACGCCCATCAGCGCCAGCCCGACCCAGACCGACGACCCCAAAAGCGCGAACAGCGCAAACAGGAACACGATCGTCGCGATGGCCTCGGTCATTACTCCACGCCCTCTTTGACGATTGCCGTGCGGCCGGTCACCACCAGCCGCGCAAGATAATCCCACAGACAGACCGCCAGCAGCACGGTTCCGATCGACATCGGGATCTGCGGCAGCCACAGCGGCGTGAACACCCAAGCCTCGCCCGACGCCGCCCACAACTCGGCCCAGTGCCAGGGCCAGGTGCCCAGCATCTGCACGCCGGTCAGCAGCCATTCCGGCACCTGGTCCTGGCCCTGGGTCCGGTCGTTGATCACCGCCGACAGGGCGTTGGTCTTGATGGCGAAACGCGCGAAATAGGTGGCGATCAGCGCGGCCATGAACGTGGCGAAAGCGTCGAGCCAGAACCGCGTGCCCTCCGTCAGGTTCAACAGGACAGACACCCGGATATGCGCGCCCCGGGTCATCGCATGCGCCAGCGCGAAGAACGAGGTCGCGGCCATCGCATAGCCCGCATAATCGGTCGATCCGGGAAACGCGACCGAGGACCAGCGCGCGATCATCTGCGCCACGATCAACAGCAGGATCAGGATCATGCCGACCGCGGCCAGCACGCCGGCGGCGACATAGACCCGGTCCAGCAGGCGCCATAGCGGGGTCAGGATCGGCCGCGCGCGGTCGGGGTTGAGACCGGCCACAGCGACCAGAGCCGTTGGCAGGACGAACAGCCAGACCCAAAGGGGCAGACCCAGAAACGGGGCGAAATCGCGCATCGCAGAAGCTTTTGGCACCGCGGCAAGGGCCCGGCGGCGGCCGGGCCTTCGCCGCATATCGTGGCGTTACTGGTTATAGGCGTCCAGAACCGCCTGGCCCGCATCGCCGGTCTGCTCCAGCCAGGCCGCAACCTTTTCGGCGCCGATCGCCTCCAGTTCGGCCAGGAACGCGGGGCCCGCGTCGACCACGCTCATGCCGTTGGCCTCCAGCTGTTCGAAATACCAGCCGGCCAGTTCCTCGGACTTCGCGGTGCAGGCGGCGCCGGCCTCGTCCGCGGCGGTCTGGATCGCGGCCTGGGTGTCGGCATCCAGCCCGTCCCAGACGCCCTTGTTGATCATCACGTAGTTGCGCGGCAGCCAGGCGTTGACCTTGTAGTAATGGCTCAGATGCTCCCAAACCTTGCGATCGTAACCGGTGGAGCCCGAAGAGATGAACGCCTCCGCCACGCCGGTGGCCAGCGCCTGGCTCAACTCCGCCGCCTCGACCTGGACCGGGATCATGCCCAGATCCTCGGCCATCTCGGCGGTGGCGGCGTTGTAGGACCGGAATTTCAGCCCGCCGATATCGGCCGAAGACGTCACTTCCTTGTTGAAATAGAAACCCTGGCCCGGCCACGGGCAGGTGTAGAGCGCGACCAGGTTCTGTTCGGCCAGTGCCGCGTTCACCGTGTCTTTGGCGGCTTCCCACAGCTTTGTGTTGTCGGCATAGGTCGTGGCCACGAAGGGCAGGTTGTCCCAGCCGAACAGCGGATCCTCGTTGGCATGGGCGCTCATCAGCCGCTCGCCGATCGGCACCTGACCGGTCTGGATCGCGCGCTTGATGTCGCCGCCCCCGAACAGCGACCCGCCGGCATGCACGGTGATGTCGATCGCGCCATCGGTCGCTTCACGGACCTTTTCGGCGAACATCACGCCGTGTTCGGAATGATAGTTCGTCGCCGAATAGGCCATCGGCATGTCCCAGCTTTCCGCCTGCGCCATCGCGGCCAGGCCGATCGCGGCGACGGAACTCAAAACTGCGGTCTTGGTGAGCATGGTAGTCTCCCTGGTCTTGTTATGTCGGGCGGCGCGACGGGGAAAACGCGCTCAGATCCGCGTTCGGTGCCCGCCCGGTGATCATTTGCGCTATCCACCGTCCAGTTTTGGGCCCACCTGTCAAGCCGACATGGTGATGGCCATATCCCAGATAGACATTGCTCAGACGCGGGCTTTGCCCGATGACCGGCACGGAATCCGCGGTCGCGGGGCGGTGGCCCATCCACTCGGTTGTCCGGGCGTATTCCAGATCCGGGAAATGCCGCGCGACCTGCCGGCGCAGCAGCGCGAACGGCGCGCGCGCGGCCGGCGCGTCGAGCCCGCCGAACTCGACCACGCCCGCGGCCCGCAGACGGCCCGCCATCGGCGTCAGCACGAATTTGGACGCCGCGATCATGATCGGGGCCCGCGGGCTCAGGCTGGGATCGTGGAAGTCGATGTGATACCCGCGCTCGCTCTCCAGCCGCACCCGCACGCCCAGCGCCTGTGCCAGCGGGCCGGACCAGGCGCCGGCGGTCACCACGAACGCATCCGCCGCCAGCGGGGCGCCCTGGCTGCGCGCCCGCAGCGCGCGACCGGCGTCGCTGTCGAACCCCGTCACCGCCCGCGTCGCATCCTGCCCGCCGGCGGCCAGGAAATGCGCGTGCAGCGCCGCGACATACGCGCCGGGGTCGCGGATCACCCCGCTGGTGCGGGACCGAACGCCAAAGCCGAAACGCCCCTTCAGCGCGGGATCGAACGCCGCGAGACCGTCCGCGTCCAGCGGCGCGACCGCATAGCCCCGGCGCCGGCGCAGATCCCAGCCATAGGCGTCGGCGTCATAGGCCGCGCGGTCGCGATAGACATAAAGGTAATCCGCCGCGCCGATGAACGCCTCCGCCCCGGCAAGCCGGGCCAGGGCCTGGTGCTGTTGGCGCGCGTCGTGCAGTAGGATCTGCAGCGCATCGGCGGTCTTCTCGACCCGGTCCGCCCGCGCCGCCGCCAGATAGGGCCGCAGGAAGGGCAGCAGCCTGGGCGCATAGCGCCAGCGCAGAAACAGCGGCCCGTCGGGGTCAGCCAACATGCGCGGGGCGGTCTTCCAGATCCCCGGCGTCGCGACCGGCACCACGGCCAGATCCGCCAGAACGCCGCCATTGCCGAAAGAGGCACCGGCGCCCGGGCCTTTGCGGTCGACCAGGGTGACGCGGCAGCCGAATTGCTGGAGCCAGATCGCGGTCGACAGCCCGACGATCCCCGCCCCGATCACCGCAACATGCCCGCCCCTGGCAATCATCTGGATCCTTTCGCGGGCGCAGACTGGACCCGCACGCGGCGGCGGCGCAACATGAATCCGACACAAAGGGCGCGCGATGGCCGACAGACCGGTTGGGATTTTGATGTTGGAGACACGCTTCCCGCGGTTCGTCGGCGATATCGGCAATCCAGCCTCGTTCGACTTCCCCGTGCTGTACCGCACCGTCCCCCGGGCGCGGCCCGATCGTGTGGTCTGCCAGGATCCGGCGCCGCTGCTGCCGGCCTTCATCGAAGCCGGGCGCGCGCTGATCGACCAGGGCGCGCGCGGGATCACCACCTCCTGCGGGTTTCTGACCCTGTTCCAGCGCGAGTTGAGCACGGCGTTGGACGTCCCGGTGCTGACGTCGTCGCTGTATGAGGTCGCGCGTCAGCGCCGGGCGCTGCCGGCGGGGCGGACCGTGGGGATCCTGACGATTTCCGCCGCGTCGCTGTCATCGGCGCATCTGCGCGCGGCACAGGTGCCGAAGGACTGCCCGATCGGCGCGCCAGTGGCGGGTGGCGCGTTCGCCACGGCGATCCTGGGCAATCGCGCGAGGCTGGACCGGGATCTGGCCCGCGGCGAAAACCTCGCCGCCGCCCGGCGTCTGGTCGCGGCGCATCCGACGATCGACGCGCTGGTGTTGGAGTGTACCAATATGGGCCCCTATGCCGGCGCCATCGCCGCAGAGACCGGCGTGCAGGTCCATTCGATCCTGACCGCGCTTGCGCGTTTCCAGCGGACGCTGTGAGGCGGATCGGCGCCGGCGTAGTGCCGATGATCCGCAGCGCCCAGACAGGTGCGGCGCCCGGAATGGCCCGGACAGGATCGCGCCCGCGATCCTCCTGACCGCAGGCGGTCAGGCCGCGGGTTCCCCGCGGGTCCGGGCCCGGCCCACGCGCCACCGCTCAGCGCACCCAGTGGCCCGCGCGCCGCAGCGTGGTGGAGGAGGCGCCCACCATAGGGCCGGTCACCATCACCCAGGCCGGTGGCGGGCGGTCGGCCAGTATCCGCGCCGCGTGCACCGGCAGCCGCGCCCCGGCAAAGGCGCGCGCCGCCGGCGATAGGCCCGCCACCGCCTGCAGACCCGGTCGCGCCATCACCGCGACCGGCACGCGCTGCAGGATGTCCTGCCACTGATCCCAGCGGTGGAAGCCGACCATATTGTCCGCGCCCATCAGCCACACGAAGCGCACCCCTGGATAGCAAGCCGTCATGCGCTTCAGCGTATCGGCCGTGAAACGGGTGGCGAGACGCGCCTCCATGTCGGTGATCTCCACCCGCGGGTGCCGCATAACCTGCCGCGCCGCCGCCATGCGCCGGGCCAGCGCCGCCGGCGCATCCGCCTTCAGCGGGTTGCCGGGCGAGACCAGCCACCAGACCCGGTCGAGCCCCAGCCGTTTCAGCGCCCGCAGGGTTATGTGCACGTGTCCCCGGTGCGGCGGATCGAACGATCCGCCCAAAAGCCCGATCCGCATGCCCGGCGCCGCTTTCGGAAAGCCTGTTCGCACCCTGCCCCGATCCCTTGGTTTCCCACCACAAGAGGCGCCCGCCGCCGGCGGTGTCAATGGCGCGCCGGGCCGCGCCGGATCTTCGCACACTTCGCCGACCGCGGGGATCGGGTGGAGCGGGGGGATATATGCCTCCGGCGGGAATATTTGGGGAACAAAGAAGCGAGGCGGTGCCGGGCCGATCGGGCGCGGCGACGGGCCGCCGCGGGACCGGGCGCAATGGGCAGGTGATCGGCGCGCGCGCCGGCCGCCCGGCGGGTGGGTCGGCGGGGGATCGGGCGGAGCGGGGTATGTTCCTGGGACGAGGTCATGGGAAGATGTCACGCAACGATGTTACCCGCAGCGCACGGCGCACCGAGAGCTGGTGACCTGGTGACCTGGTGACCTGGTGACCCGGTGACCCGGCGAACACCCGCCGGGCCGCGACCTGCCCGGGGGCGGGCGGGCGTCGCCGTCAGCCGGTCGTTTTGGCCGGCCGCAATTCCATCGCCGTGCCGTTGATGCAGTAAAGCACCTTGTGGTCGATCGACACGATATGCCCCAGATGTCCGCCGCAGCGGCGGCAATGCACTTCCAGGAAATGCCCCACCTCGCCCTGGCCATAGGCGTCGGCGGTGTGGATCCCGGTCAGCACTGCGTTGGGCTCGGATTGTTCGAAGAACACGAATCCGATCTCCTGCGGCGAATACCACTTGCTGTCGAACAACTTCAGCCCGCAGCCCTTGCAGTGATAGCCGCCTTCGGTGTTGTTGCGCGCATAGGGGCTGGTGAACGGGAACTCCGTCTCGCCCATCCGCAGGATGTTGAACTCGGGCTCGCTGAGCAAGGACCGCCAATCGTCTTCCGACCGGGTCACTTCGTAGACGAAGCTGCCATCGGCCCCCGCCGCCGGACTGTCCTGGGCAAATGCCGCCGGCGCCGCCGCCGCCGCGACCGTCAGTGCCCCGCCGTGCAGAACCGTGCGTCTGTTAACTCTTACAGGTGTCATGATCCCAATCCCATCTGGATACTTTTGTCTGGACGCTATGCGGTCATATGGCGTTGATCTTTCGGGATACTATACCAGGACCGCTCCCAAACCGTCACAAATACGAGACAGGGTGTGTGATCTGCCACGGTTGTGGCCCGGAAACGGGGCTGTGCCGCCGCTCCGCCGGGTTTGGCGGTGACCCGATAGGGCGCGCGCCGCCGCCCGGCCCGGTGCCATCCACACGCCGTCGCGGCTCCCCCCCGGCCGGCGACCGCGCCCCGGGGCCGTGATCTCCCCCCGCGTCAACCCGCCAACCGCCGGGCCCCCCGCGACCCGACCCGGCGGTTCCATCGCGTCTGCCGCATTGAACCCGCCCGCAGCCCCGGCTACCTGTGCGCCCGTAAACGAACGGAGCATCCCATGGCCAGCTATCAGTACGTCTATCACATGGATGGCGTGTCCAAGACCTATCCCGGCGGCAAGAAATGCTTCGAAAACATCCGCCTGAACTTCCTGCCCGGGGTCAAGATCGGCGTCGTCGGGGTCAACGGCGCCGGGAAATCGACGCTTATGCGGATCATGGCCGGGCTCGACAAGGATTTCTCCGGCGAGGCCTGGGCGGCGGAGGGCGCGCGCGTGGGCTACCTGCCCCAGGAACCGCAGCTCGACGACGCCAAATCCGTCCGCGAGAACGTCATGGAGGGCGTCGCGGCCAAACGCGCGCTGCTGGACGAATTCAACGACATCGCCATGAAGATCGCCGAGGATCCCGATCTGATGGATCGCATGACCGAGCTGCAGGACCAGATCGACGCGCAGAACCTCTGGGATCTCGACGCCCAGATCGACATCGCCATGGAGGCGCTGCGCTGCCCGCCGGACGACGCGCAACCCGCGACGCTCTCGGGCGGCGAACGCCGCCGCGTGGCGCTGTGCAAGCTGCTGCTCGAAGCCCCCGACATGCTGCTCTTGGACGAGCCGACCAACCACCTGGACGCGGAAACCATCGCCTGGCTGCAAAAGCACCTGATCGCGTACAAGGGCACGATCCTGATCGTCACCCATGACCGCTATTTCCTGGACGACATCACCGGCTGGATCCTGGAATTGGACCGCGGCCGCGGCATCCCCTACGAAGGCAACTACTCCGCCTGGCTGGAGCAAAAGGCCAAGCGGCTGGAGCAGGAGGCGCGCGAGGACAAGAGCCGCCAGAAAACACTGGAACGCGAGCTCGACTGGATCCGCCAGGGCGCCAAGGCCCGCCAGGCCAAGCAGAAAGCGCGGATCAACGCCTATAACGACCTGGCCGCGCAGTCCGAACGCGAAAAGATCTCCCGCGCGCAGATCGTCATCCCCAATGGGCCCCGCCTGGGCGGCAAGGTGATCGAGGTCGAGGGGTTGAAAAAGGGCTTCGGCGACACGCTTCTGATCGACGGGCTGAATTTCTCACTGCCCCCCGGCGGCATCGTCGGCGTGATCGGCCCGAACGGCGCCGGCAAATCGACGCTGTTCCGCATGTTGACCGGCGAGCAGACCCCCGACGATGGCCGCATCGATTTCGGCGACACCGTGAAGCTGGCCTATGTCGACCAGTCGCGTGACGCGCTCGACGACGGCAAAACCGTGTGGGAGGAGATCTCCGACGGGCTCGACGTCATCAAACTGGGCGATGCGGAGATGAACTCCCGCGCCTATGTCGGCGCCTTCAACTTCAAGGGCGGCGATCAGCAGAAAAAGGTCAACCTGCTGTCAGGGGGCGAGCGCAACCGCGTCCACATGGCGAAACTGCTGCGGGCGGGCGGCAACGTGCTGCTGCTCGACGAGCCCACCAACGACCTGGACGTCGAAACGCTCCGCGCGCTCGAAGACGCACTCGAAAGCTTCGCCGGCTGCGCGGTGATCATCTCCCACGACCGGTTCTTTCTCGACCGGCTCTGCACCCACATTCTGGCCTTCGAGGGCGATGCGCATGTGGAATGGTTCGAGGGCAATTTCGAGGATTACGAGGCGGATAAGATCAGGCGGCTGGGGCCCGATGCGGTGGAGCCAAAGCGGATTAAGTATAAGAAATTTGCGAGGTGAAAATATGAACACATCTATGATAGGTGACCCGAAAGAGTGGGAAACGTTTCAAGAAGACTGGAGAAAACAGTGTGAGCACTATGGCGAGAACTTCGATGAGTACTCGGCCAGTGCGCTACAGATAATTTCCGACTTTTTTGAACATGGAATTCAGAGTTCATCTGCTGATGGCGAGCATTCAGTTCTTGGTATCGCGGATGGCGAAAATACGTATCACTGCGTGTGTCTTTTGAACCACACACCTCAGAAGGGGTATCCTGGAAAGGTCTTGAGGGTTCGCCACATGACTTTGTCGCCGTACTATGATTTTGAGGATCTAAGTGAAGATGCCTACGCTGATACGCTCACGGACTTCATACTGGCGCTTCTTGATGTTTCGAAAACCAAAGCTGCGGATACCTTGAAAATCCACCTTCGGAGCCCGCTCGAAGCTCGGTTCTTAGGTCAACTTGCATCAGTCCTAGAGAAGGCGAAGGTGATCCGTGGTACCAAACGAAGCGGAATGTGGTTGGACATCAACCCTTAAGTGACACATATACTAGATAATCTGGTTGGCTCTTGGAGGGTTAACATGTTGAAACCTAAGTCAGAAATTAAGGGGCTTGTTCTTGAGGTGATTCGCGAGTTCGGATTGGAAAACTTCAAGTCGCTTCCTCTGTTCGGAACCAAGCAAGAACACGTAGTATCAGAGACTCGACAACAAGTTGTTCGCGAAGCTGCATAGATAGATGTCGGATGGGGTTCCACCCCATCCGATCACCCAACCGAAACACATGGCCGGTGGGATAAATCCCACCCTACTCCCCAAACGCGCCGCTCTCCTCACCGCCACGCCAGTCCGGGTCGACCAACCCGAACCGCACATCCCGGTGGAGCGACGAATATGGCCACGCCGCCGGCGTCTCCGCCAACCCATGCCTCACGGGGTTCCCCCAACAATACCGGATATGTGCCCAATAATCCGCCTCGTCGCGGATCCCGGGGCTTCACCCGTTCGCGCTTCAAAACGTCCACTGGACGTTTTGCCGCCTTAGGCGGACCAGCGCGAACCCCAAAACCGCCGCTGCCAGACCCCTGCATCCCCCTTCCGCACCTTGGAGGCCGACCGTAGGATGGGGTTCAACCCCATCCGACCCTTCACCGCCCGCGTAAACCGCGCCTTCAAGGCGCCCCAGCGCGTCGAAAAATCCGCGTCCCCCGCGGGCAAGGTCCACACCGCATGCAGATGATCGGGCAGGACGACGATGGCATCGGTGTAAAATGGCCGGTCCGCCCATGTCGCGGCATAGGCCTGTCGCAAAGCGTCGATCTCATCGACCAAGGTCGCGCGCGACCGGTCGGTCAACGACACCGTGAAGAAGTACGAAGCGCCCGGGACGCGCATGCGGCGATAATGTGCCATGCCCACGATCCCACCGCATCTCGGTTAATCGGGCGTGAATGCGCGATCACCGTCGGATGGGGTTCAACCCCATCCTACCGCCCCGTATGCGCACCGCACCCGCGAGGGCTTCGCCCGTTCGCGCCTCAAGCCGTCCACCGGACGTTTCGCCGCCTGCGGCGGACCGGCGCCGCCCGGGGCTTCGCCCGTTCGCGCCTCAAGCCGTCCACTGCCCATTTCACCGCGCTACACCCGCGAGGGCTTCGCCCGTTCGCGCCTCCAAACGTCCACTGGACGTTTCGCCGCGCTACACCCGCGAGGGCTTCGCCCGTTCGCGCCTCCAAACGTCCACTGGACGTTTCGCCGCCTGCGGCGGACCGGCGCGAACCCCTTGCATTTTGCGCCGCTTCGGCCCACATCTGCACTGCTAACGTTACTCTATCGACCCACTGTCTCCGCTTCGGTTTTCAGTCTCGATCCAGCTGACCGACGCCGCGGCTGCCATCTATCGCGGGCAGCAAAACATCTAGGAGACCACGGGTATGGCCAGTGGCACCGTAAAATGGTTCAACGCCCAAAAGGGCTTCGGCTTCATTCAGCCTGACGACGGCGGCAAGGATGTGTTCGTCCACATCTCGGCCGTTGAACGCGCCGGGCTCAGCGATCTCGCCGACAATCAGAAGATCACCTACGATCTGGAAGCCGGCCGCGATGGCCGCCAGTCGGCGACCAATCTGACGCTCGCCTGAACATTCGGGGCCGGCGGGGGCACCCGTCGGCCCCACCTCCCGACCACCCGAATTTTCGGAAAATCTGCCGCAAATCGCGCGTGCCCGATAACCCCCGCGCAATGCTTTTTCACCATCAGGCTCGGCACATGAAACCGAACCGAGAAAGAGCATTCCTATGCGTATCATTACAGCCCTCGCCGCCGCCGTTCTTGTCGCCGGATGCGCGCAACGGGCCGAAGACATTTCCAGCGCCTATGTATCGCCGCTCGACTACCAGTATCTGGATTGCGCGCAGCTGGCCGATGAAGGCCGCCGCGTCGCGACCCGTCTGTCGGCGCAATCGCAGCGTCAGGACCAGCAGGCGCAGAACGATGCCGTGGCGACAGGCGTCGGCGCGATCCTGTTCTGGCCGGCCCTGTTCTTCATCGAAGGCGATGACGAAACCGCGTCCGAGGTTTCCCAGCTGAAGGGCGAGTTGCAGGCGATCCAAGGCGTCAGTCAGCGCCGCGGGTGCGCCGCGCCGGCGGTCTGAGGCGCATCACCCTGGCGTTGGGGTGCGCGTCGTTCCGCGACCGCGTGCCCCGGCGTCTCTGGCGCCCAAAGGTTAACCCAGACGCCCCACCGGCCGTTTTGCCAGACGCATGCCATACGCATGCCATACGCTTGCCAGCCCCGTTAACCTTCGTCCAATGCGACCACCGGCCCCTCGAACCGCGCCGCGTTCACCGCCTCCGACACGCGCTCGATCATCAGCCCGTCGGCCGGCAGCGGGCGCATCAGCCGCGCCGCACCATGGCCCGCCTCGCCCAGCCACAGCGCAAAGTCTTCGGGCGCGACGATCACCGGCATACGGTGGTGATAGGGCGCCAGCATCTTGTTCGCCGCACGGGTCACGACGGCAAAAGCCGGATCCTCGGCGCCCTGCCAGACACCGGCCAGCGCCAGCAACCCGGACCGCGCGCGCACCCGCCACGGCAGCTTGCGGCCTTCAGAATTTGTCCATTCATACCAGGCGGTTACAGGGATCAGGCAGCGCCGTTCGCGGGCAGCGGCACGGAAAGTCGGGGCTTCCGCCAGCCGTTCCGACCTGGCGTTGATCAACGGCCCCTTCGGCCCGGGAAACCCCCAGCGCATGGTACGCAATCGCCGTACGCCGTCACTGGTCAACGCCGTAACCTCCTGCGATGGCGTAATATTCCAGCGCGGCGCCGTGTCCGGCCCCGGCGCGACACCGCACCAGGCCGCCACCTCCGCCATCGGCGCGGTCAAGGCCAGCCGCCCCGGCACTAATGCCCACGCGCGGCCTGCACGTCCCGCGCCTCCGTCACCGTCACCGTGCCCGCCGGCGCAGGCGCCAGCACCGCCGCGGCTTCGGGCTCCGCACCGTCCAGCCAGGTGGCCACGCCGGCGGCATCCAACAGCGCCGGCATGCGGTGATGATAGGCTTCGACATCCGCATTTGGCGCGACCGTCACGGTCGCCAGTTGCGGCACCTCCACCCCGCCCGGACCCTGCCAAACATCCCAAATCGCTGCGAAATTCAGGATGCCGCCCGCCACCGGCGCCATCCGCCAGCGGGTCTTGCTGCCCTTCTTGCCGGTCCACTCGTACCAGCCGCCCACCGGCAGCACCGCCCGGCGCACGCCCTGGAAGGCGGATTTGTCGAACAGCGTTTCCGACCGCGCGTTCACGATCGTCTCCATCACCGGGCGGCCGCGGGCATTGACCCGGCCGGACATGACCATGGACCAGCGCATCTCGATCAGCCGCCGGTCGGGGTCGGCGATCAGTGCCGCGACCTGCTCTCCCGGTGCCGCATCCGGCCGCGGGCCGGGATCGCTGCAATCGAGCGCCGCCCCCAGCCCCTCGGCCACGGATTTCAGCGGAATTTCAAGGAAGTACCGGCCCGGCATGTTCGCCCGTCCCTAGCCGCGAAAGACCCGGCCCCAGACCCACTGCACCAACGACAGCACCAGGAACGCGCCGATGGCCCAAAGCACGATGTCATAGGGCGCGGCCTCCGTCCCGCGCGCGGCCTGCCGGACCACGCCACCTTGGGGGCGCAGCAGCTCCACGCCGCCCAGGTTGCCCTCCCACAACCGCCAGAGCCAGAAGCGGGAGGCGTAGAGCGCCAGCGCCGCGAGCGCCGCGGCCAGGATCACACCCAGAACCCGCACCATTACAGGATCTCCAGCGTGTCGGGGTCGATCAAAAAGACCAGTAGATCGCCGCGCCGTTCCAGCCGCCCCTCCACCGAGACGTAAAGCGCGGTGTAGTCGAGATAGACCTCTGGCAGGGGCCCGCCATCGGGGCCGCCGAGCAGCAAAAAGCTTTCTCCCTCAACCGGTTGCGATGACACAAACACCGGCGGCACGCCCCCGATCAGGCAGAAGTTGGCACAGGCCCGATGCGCCAGCCCGGTGCCCGGGCGCATCGCGCCGGCCAGGCATTTGCCGTCGCAGATCTCGCCCGCCAGCCGCCAGCGGCCCAGATCGGTAACCGCGACCTCCGGCACAGCGCTCTCCGCCGCCTCCTCCGCAGCACCGACGCCGTTGCGCCCGCCCCGGGCCTGGATCATGGTCAGATCGCCACGCTGCAGCGGCGCGCCGGAGACGGTGGCCAATTGCCCGTCCAGCGGGTCGGCGCGGGATTGCACGCCGGTCTTGCCGCCGCCCGACATGATGATGGTGCGGCCGGCCGGGATCGCCTCGGTGCCCTCGGTCACGTGCAGCATCGGATAGGGCCGCGCCTCGATCACGCCGGTGACCGTCTGGCGGCCGAAATCAAAGCGGAACGCGCCATCGCCGGGGTCGGCCTGCGACAGCCCGATGGCCCAACCCACCGCGCCGAAACCCAGCACCATCGCCACCCCGGCCAACGCATAAAGCGCCAGAAACCAGCGCGAGGGGGGCAGGAAACCGATGAAAAAGGGTGTGTCTCGCATCACGCCTCCAGGCTCAGCGGCGGCACCGGCGTGCCCGGCGGGTTGGCATCGGGATAGATCTCCACCCGCCCGTCGCTCAGCCGCAGCTTATAGGTCGGCACCTTTTCGGTGAAGGGCGCCGGCGAACAGCCATCCTCCAGCCGGTACTGGAACCCGTGCCAGGGGCAGGTGACGCAGCCGTCGACGATGCGCCCCTCGCCCAACGGCCCGTTCTGATGCGCGCAGGCGTTGGAGATCGCCGAAAGCCGCCCCTCGTGCCGGAACACCGCGACCCGTTCGCCATTGTCGAGCCGCACGACCTTGGCAAAGCCCTCTTCGATCTCTTCCGGCGCGCCGACCGGCACCCAGCCGCCGACCACCGCCGGCCGCGGATCGCGGCCGCGTTCCAGCGCAAAGGCCCACAGATGCAGCCCCGCGACCAGCCCTGCGCCGACCAGCATGATCCCGGCCAGAGCAAAGCTTTCGCGGGCATGGATCGCACCCAGCGATACATGCGCGACCACCGCGACATAGGCGGGATAGATCAGCACATGCAGGCCCTTCCAGATCGGCGGGGTCAGGAATTTCAGCCAGAAGTCATGGCTGGTGACGGCCAGAACCAGCAGCACCAGAAGCGCGAAGATGCCGAACACTTCGAACGGGAAGCCCAGCAGTTGCGCAAAGCTGGTATTGGCGATCAGCAGCCCCTCCAGCTTGGGCGTGGGCGAAAAGGCGTAGTACCAGTCCAACACATAAGTCACATGCGTCAGCGCCACGAAGAAGGTCAGCACACCGAAATGGCGGCGGTTGTAGAGCAGCGGCAGAAAGCGGTCGTTGATCCGCGCCGCCGGGCCGATGCACAGGATCACGGTCAGCATCAGGAACGCGCAACTGCCAAAGGCGCGGGCGTTGTGGATATTGGGCGTGATCGCCCGGTCATGGGCCAGCGCCGGCGGCACCCAGCGGATGAAGATCCACAAATAGACCGCCGCCGCCGCAATCAGGATCGCGTCATAGATCCACTTGTTGGGGTTCCACTGGACGGGGATGTATTTGACGCTCATCGCGGGGCCTCAAGCTGCACGGGCGCAATGTCGGTCGGCGGCGTCTGGCGCAACGCCACGCCCAACACCGCGGCCAGCGGGACCAGCACCACGACGGTCGCGAAAAGCGCCCATGGCAGCGCCCGCATCGGCCGGTGGCGGCGGTGCCACCTGTCGCGGCCGGTCTCCAACACCAGCCAGCGCCACAGCACCAGCGGCCAGATCACCAGGACGCCGGGGATCAGAAGCGGGCGAAAGACATAGGCGCCGCGCGCATCCTCGTCGATGCGGTCGATGCCGATAACCAGAAACACCGCCGCCACCGCCGCCCCGGCCCAGAGCCAGTATTCCGCCAGCGTCAGAAGCCCCTGCGCCATGTCAGGCCACCCCACCATAGGCGATGCCGGTCAGGTCGCGCATCTCGCGTTTCCAGGTGGTCAGATCCTCGGGCGAGAACTCGCCGACCGAGGCATGACCGCAGGCCCGCGCCATCACTCGGATCAACTCGGTGGAGGCATCGAAGAAGTTGGTCAGTTGCCGGGCCGATTTGTCCACCACCAGCCGGCTGACCAGGTGCGGCTTTTGCGTGGCGATCCCCACCGGGCAGTTGTTGGTGTGACACGCGCGCATGGCCAGGCAGCCGATTGCCTGCATCGCGGCGTTGGAGACGCCGATGGCATCCGCGCCCAACGCCAGCGCCTTGACGAAATCGGCCGGTTTGCGCAGCCCGCCGGTAATGATCAGTGACACGTCGCGCCGGTCCAGCCGGTCGAGGTGCCGGCGGGCACGGGCAAGCGCGGGGATCGTCGGCACCGAGATGTTGTCGCGGAAGAGGATCGGCGCGGCCCCTGTGCCCCCGCCGCGCCCGTCGAGGATGATGTAATCGACGCCGACCTCAAGCGCGGCGTCGATATCGCGTTCCACATGCTGGGCGGACAGTTTGTAGCCGATAGGAATGCCACCGGTGCGGTCGCGCACCTCATCGGCAAAGGCGCGGATTTGGCCCAGATCGTCCCATTCGGGAAAGCGCGCCGGAGAGATCGCCGCCTGACCCTCGTCGAGCCCGCGGACCTCGGCGATCTTGCCGTTGACCTTGTTGCCAGGCAGATGCCCGCCGGTCCCGGTCTTGGCGCCCTGCCCGCCCTTGAAGTGGAACGCCTGCACGCGGTCGAGCTTGTCCCAGGAAAAGCCGAACCGGCCCGAGGCGAGTTCGTAGAAATAGCGGCTGTTGGCCTGTTGTTCCTCGGGCAGCATACCGCCCTCGCCCGAACAGATGCCCGTGCCGGCCTGTTCCGCGCCCTGGGCCATCGCCACCTTGGCCGACGCGCTGAGCGCGCCGAAGGACATGTCCGACACCAGAAGCGGCGTGTCGAGCGTCAGGGGTTTCTGCGCGTTCGGCCCGATGGTGACGGCCGTATCCACCGGGTCCTCATCCAGCAGCGGCAGGCGATGCAGTTGCGCGGTGAGGATCTGGATATCGTCCCAATCCGGCAGATCGGTGCGCGGCACACCCATCGCATCGATCTTTCCATGGTGGCCGGTCTTGGCCAGCCCGTCGCGGGCATATTCCTGGATCAGCCCGGTATAGGGTTCCTCGGTCGCGTCATGGCTTGGATCGGCATAGAGCCCCAGATAGGCGGATCGGTCGAAGGGCTGCGGGTGATCGTCGGCCCAGGCGCCGATTTCCTCGGCATCGACCCAGACCTGGCCATCCTCCACCCAGGCGCCGAATTTGGGCAGCACTTCCTCATTGGCGTATTCGCTGACCCCGGTGTCCAGCCGGTAATCCCAATAGTGCAGGCTGCAGATCAGATTGCGCCCTTCGACATGACCATCGGCCATCAACGCGCCGCGATGCAGGCAGCGGCCGTAGAACACCGACACGTCGTCATCCCACCGCACCACGACCAGATCGACCTCTCCCACCAGTGCATAGGCGGGTTTGCGATCTTCCAACTCCGCCCAGACGGCGACCGCCTGTCTTTCCATGTGTCCTGCTCCCCGTTGCCCCCTCGCGGCAACGGGGGTCTTCGCCGGCCATAACAGCGCATTCGCACGCGTTTGGCTATGGGGCGTTTGTCGGCTTTCGGGGGCCCCTCGCGGCAGTGTGAGCAAAAGAATGCCTCACAAGCGGTGCAGGGTGTGCGATAGACGGACTAGATTGACGCAAGTGAGGCCCGCTATGCCCGAGGACCAGCCAGCCGATATGGAATGGATCAAAGTCGCCGAAACCGCCGATTTGCCCGAGGGGCGGGTCAAGACGGTGATGGCACGCACCACAGCGATTTGTCTGTCGCACTTTCAGGGCCAATGGGCGGCGATGGACAATCGCTGCCCGCATCAGGGCGCGCCCCTGGGCGAGGGGTCGATCGAAGAGGGGGTGGAGGGTGAGTGTTGGATCCGCTGCCCCTGGCACGGCTGGGACTTCCACCCGCTCACCGGCAAACCGCCCGGCGGCCATGCGGATACGGGCCAAAGGCTATATCCCCTGGAGGTTCGGGGCGAGGAGATCTTCATCGGGTTGGAGCCCGAGCCGGCCAAACCCCGTTCAGCTTCGGACGTGATGTGCGAGACCTTCGTGAATTGGGGCGTCAAGCGGGTGTTCGGCATGGTCGGGCATTCCAATCTGGGCCTGGCCGACGCCGTGCGCCGGCGCACCGCGGCCGGAGAGATGAGCTATGTCGGGATCCGCCACGAAGGCGCGGCGAGTTTCGCCGCCTCCGCTTATGGCAAGCTGACCGGGGTGCCCGCGGCGTGTCTGTCCATCGCCGGGCCGGGGGCGACCAACATGCTGACGGGGCTCTGGGACGCCAAGGTCGACCGCGCGCCGATCCTGGCGTTGACCGGGCAGGTGGAGACGCAGGTCTTCGGCCCTGGCGCGTTTCAGGATATCGACCTCGCCTCGGCTTTCGAGGCGGTCAGCAAGTTCAGCCAGACCGTGCTGCCGGGATCGAACCACGCCGAACTGGCGAGCCTGGCCTGCAAGAACGCGATCGTGGAAAGCAATGTCGCGCATCTGATCTTTCCCGACGACGTGCAAACCGTACCCTCGGACCAGCGCGCGGGCGGACCCACGGGCCGCATGGGTGGCAAGCGTGTCCAGCCGGATGCCGAAGATGTGGACATGGCCTTCGAGATGATCTCGAAGGCCAAGCGCCCCTTCATCGTGCTGGGTTTCGGCGCCAAGGATGTCAAGGAAGAGGTCATCGCCCTGGCCGAGGCCATCGGCGCGCCGGTCGCCACCACCTTCAAGGGCAAGGGGCTGATCCCCGACACCCATCCCAACGCCGCCGGCGTAATGGGCCGGTCGGGCACGCCGATCGCGTCGTGGTTCATGAACGAGTGCGACCTGATCGTCACGCTGGGGTCGTCGTTTGCCAAGCATACGGGGATCGAGGATTCCAAGCCGATCATCCAGGTCGATTACGAGCGCATGCAACTGGGCAAGTTCCACCCCGTCGCGCTGCCGGTCTGGGGTGAAATCGGCGCGTTCTGCCGCGCGATCTGCGGTCGGCTGCAGGGACCGGCGGATCAGACCGTCGTCGAAGAACTGGCCGAGCGCTGGCGGATCTGGCGCGAGGAAAAGGTCGCGCGTCTGCCAGACGATAGCGGCAAGGGGTTGAACGCGACCGCGATTTTCGACGCGCTGACCCATGTCTGCCCGAAGGACGCGATCATCGCCGTCGATGTCGGCAACAACACGTATTCGTTCGGCCGCTATTTCGAAGCGCAAGGCCAGGCGGTGCTGATGTCGGGCTATTTGGGGTCCATCGGGTTCGGCTTTCCCGCGGCGATGGGCGCCTGGGCCGCGACGCAGGATTTCGATGGCCTGACCGGGCGCAAGGTGATCTCGATCTCCGGCGATGGCGGCTTCGGGCAATATGCGATGGAGTTCACCACCGCCGTCAAACACGGCATGGACATCACCCATATCCTTTTGAACAACAGCCAGTTGGCCAAGATCACCAAGGAACAGCGCGCGGGCGAGTTCGAGGTCTGGCAGACCGATCTGGTCAATCCCTCTTTCGCGACTTTCGCCCGGCTTTGCGGCGGCAAGGGCGAGAAGGTGACCGACCGGGAAAAGCTCGCCCCGGCGATCGAAGCCGCGCTGGCCCATAACGGGCCAGCGCTGGTGGAGGTCATCTGGGACCCCGAATTGGTCTAGTTGCTCGACAGGTTACTCGGCAGGCGTGACGGGGCGCGTGTCAGCCGCCAGGCTCGATTTGGGGGCGTCGCTGCGACGGCGCGCCTTGGTCGCGCGTACGCTGTAATAGGCAAAGGCTGCGACGCCGATCAGAGTGCCGAAGGTCAGAAGTATAATTCCGAAGTCCATGTGATCCTCCTCAGTATGGGTGTGTGAAAAGATGAACGCGGGCACGCCACCAATCGTTCATAAATTAGGGTGCGACACTTTGGTTTTTACCAAATTCTTCTATTATTTCTAAACTGTATTCATAAGTATACAGATTTTTTCTGGTCGGCACACATAAGTATAATTGGGTATTTCTGTCGCACCTGCATTGATCTGCCGAGTGGCCGCGATGCACCACCGCGACCGACCCTCGGCCCGCCTATCTTGGAGCGGCCGACGCCCGCCGCTAGGGTCGCGCGCATGCCGTTGATACATACCGCAAAGATCCCCGCGATGGGCCGGGAAATCGCCATCACGCTGGGTCTTCTGGCGGTGATGGTCGCGGGCCTGGCCGGGCTTGCCGCGGCGACCGGCTGGGCGGAGACCTGGGCTTCGCTGACCGCATTGACCGCGGCACAGGTTGCGGTGCTCTTGCTGCTGTCGCTGGGAAACTACGGGCTGCGCGCGGTGCGGTGGCACCTTTATGCAAAGGTTCTGCGGCTGCCGGTGGATTTGGCTCAGACTCTGCGCCACTACCTGGGTGGTTTCGCGATGACGGTCACGCCCGGGCGGCTGGGCGAGTTGATCCGGCTGCGCTGGATCGCCCGCGAAACCGGCGCGCCGGCGGATCGGGCGGCGCCGCTGATCGTGGTCGACCGCGCCGCCGATTTAGCCGCGATGGGGCTGTTGATCGCCACGGCCGTGGCCTTTTCGGCGGCCGGGCTCGCCGGAGGCGTCCCGGTGGCGCTTGCAGCGCTTGGGCTGGCGCTGATCGCGACGCGCGCGCGGCTGGCGCTGGCGGTGCTCGACTGGATCTTTGCACGGCTGCGCCGTTGGCCGCGGCTTTTCGCCCGGCTGTGCCGCGCGGCGCGGGCGCTAGGGCCATTTTCGGCCTGGCAAGTCGCCCTTCCGGCGCTGGCGCTGGGCTTCGCCGGCTGGTTCGCCGAAGGCTTCGCGTTCTTTCTGCTGCTGGGCTGGCTGGGCGCTGAGGTCGGGCTGTGGTCGGCGGTCGGCGTTTTCATGATCGCCATGGTGTCCGGCGGGCTTACCGGCGCGCCCGGCGGGCTGGGCGGGGCGGAGGCCGCGATGGTCGCCCTTTTGTCGCTTCAGAACGTGCCGATTGAGATCTCGCTGCCCGCCACCGCGGTGATCCGCCTGACCACGCTGTGGTTCGCCATCGCCATCGGCCTGGCCGTCTTTCCTTTCGCCACCCGCGCTGCACATAAGGCCGCCCATGTCGCTTAACACCGAACGCTATACCGGCTGGGGCCGCGTGCTCGGCGCCTCCGGCCGCGCCCGGCCCGAAAAGGCCGGCGAACTGGCGCGTTTCGCCGCCCAGACCCCCGGCCCCGCAATCGGCGCCCGCCGCGCCTATGGCGATGCTGCCCTGTCGAGCATCCGCCCCGCGGTGCAGACCACGCGGCTCGACCGCATGCTGGCGTTCGAGCCGGAAACCGGGATCCTGGAGGCGGAGGCCGGGACTCCATTGTCGCAGATCCTCAAGGTCCTGAGCCCACGCGGCTGGATGCCACCGGTGCTGCCCGGCACCGGGTATGCCACCCTGGGCGGGGCGATTGCGGCGGATGTGCATGGCAAGAACCATCACCATGCCGGCAGTTTCGGATCGCATGTGCGCGGGGTGCGGCTGATCGGCCCCGACGGCACCGCCCGGCAGATCACCGCCGAAAGCGACCCCGCGCTTTTTGCCGCCACGCTAGGGGGGATGGGGCTGACCGGTATCATCGAAAGCGCGAAGATCGCGCTGGCACCCTGCCCGGCGCTGACCGTCGACGTGGCGGAACGCAGAATGGCGGGGCTCAGCGCCTTTCTCGATGCGCTTACCGCCAGTGACGCGACCTTCTCGGTCGGCTGGATCGACGCTACCGCGACCGGTGCAGCGCTGGGCCGCGGTATCCTGGAAGAGGCTGAGTTCACCACCCGCGCCAACCCGTTCGTGCCCCGCCACAAACCGCCCAAGCCGGTGCCGATCGACGCGCCCGGCTTTGCGCTGTCGCCGCCGGTGGTGCGGCTGTTCAACCGGCTCTATCTTGCGCGCATTCCCAAGGCCGGGCGCCGGCGCACCCGCCCGCTGACCGCCTTCTTCCACCCGCTGGACGGGCTGAAGGACTGGAACCGGCTCTATGGCAAGCGGGGCTTTCACCAGTTCCAATGCGTGGTCCCGCCGGATGCGACCGAGGCGCTGCACCGGATGCTGAGCGCGGCCGCCGCCTCTCGCCTGTGTTCGCCGCTGGCGGTGTTGAAGAGGATGGGCCCGGGACGCGCCGGGCCGATGTCCTTCCCGATGGAGGGCTTCACGCTGGCCCTCGACATCCCCAACCGGCGCGGGGCGGAGGATCTGATCACCGGTCTGCTCGACCGCTGCGCTGCGGCCGGTGGCCGGGTCTATCTGGCCAAGGACTCGCTCGCGCGGCCCGATCATATCGCGGCGATGTATCCCGAGTTGGACGCCTTCCGCGAAACGCTGCGCGCCGCCGACCCGGAACGGGTCTTCGAGACGGATCTGGCGCGCCGCCTGGCCTTGAGGGGCGCGCCATGACCGACACGCCAGAGACATGGATCATCCTGGGCGCCAGTTCCCCGATGGCCCGCGCTTTCGCCCGACGTCGCGCCGCCGATGGCGCCGCGCTGATCCTGTGCGGCCGCGACACCGCCGATCTGGACCGCGACGCGGCCGATCTGACGATCCGCGGCGCGGCCGTGGACGTCCTGCCCTTCGATACCCGCGATCCCGCGAGCCTGGCGCCCATCTTGGCCCGTGCCGAGGCCGCGCCCGGCCCGATCAACGCCGCCGTTTTCGTCGGCGCCATGCCGCCCCAGGAAGACATCGAGGCCGACCCGACCCGTCTCTCCGGCACGGTCACCGACAACTTCTCCGCCGCCGCCGCGTTTCTGCTGCATCTCGCGCCGTTGCAGGCCGCCCGCGGCACCGGCGCGGTCGTGGGCGTCGGCTCGGTCGCCGGCGACCGGGGGCGTCTTGGCAATTACGTCTATGGCGCGGCGAAGGCGGGATTTCAGACCTTCCTCTCCGGCCATCGCAACCGCATGGGCCGCGCCGGCATCCACGTGCTGACCGTCAAGCCCGGTTTCGTCGACACCGCGATGACCTGGGGGCTGGACGGGCTGTTCCTGGTCGCCACCCCGGACGCCGTCGCCGCCGATATCGACCGTGCGCTCACCAAGAAACGCAACGTGATCTACACGCCCTGGTTCTGGATCGGCATCATGACCATCATCCGCATGATCCCTGAACGCATCTTCAAGAAGCTTCAGGTCTGAACGCCGCCCGGCGCGCGCCAACCGCACGCACCGCCCCGCACCGCCCCGCGTCGTCTATGCCGAGATACTGCCGCCGGAGACACCGGATGGTCGCGTGCACCCTGCCCCGCCCGACCGCGGCCCACCCGAACCAACGCCGCGCCAGCCGCACCGTCTCAAGGGCCCACCCCGCCGCGTAGGGCGGGTCAGTTCCCCAAAACCGGACCTTGCAGTCCGGCCCGAGGTTTCTTCGATCCACAAATATCCCCGCCGGAGGCCGGCACTTCGACAGCCACGCGCGATCCCGGCCACGCGACAGAGAGGTAGCCTAACCAGCCGCGATGACCAAAACGACGCCTGCGGCCACGATCAAACTCAGTCCGATCCGATCCGTCAGCGCAAAGACGATCGGGTCGTAGTCCTGCTGACCGCGCCAGCCGGTTCCAATCATCCGCGCCAGCCAAGCGGTCAGCAAAACAGCGACCGGACCCAAAAGCCAGCCACGGTCGTAAAGCAGCGCGGCATCCGGGCTGCGGGTGTAGAACGCGAACACCGCCACGGCCGCGCCGGCGGCCAGGATCGCAATGTTCATCAGGTCCTGCCGGTCCGACCGGCGGTAACGGCGCCCGGGCAGATAATCCTCGGTTTCGGCCCGGGCCAGTTCCGTCAGCCGTTTGACGCAACCCAGCGCCAGGAACATCGGAAAGATGAAGCCGACCAGCCAGCCCGAGGCCGCCGCGCCGGTCGCGACCCCGCCCGCGATCACGCGCAGCGTGTAGAGCCCGGCCAGCGTGGTCACATCCGCCCAGCGCACGCGCTTTAGCTGCACCGAATAGGCCGAGGTGGTGATCAGATAGGTGACCAGCACCGCCAGCATCCCCCAGCCCAGCAACGCGCCCAGCCCCAGGCCCAGCACCGCCAGCCCGGCGCTGGCCACCATGGCCACGCGCAGCGGCACCGCGCCAGCGGCAAACGGGCGATGGCGCTTGCTGTCATGACGCCGGTCGGCCTCCAAATCGGTCAGGTCGTTCAGGATATAGATCGAGGAGGCCAGCGCCGAGAACGCCACGAACCCCAGAAGCACCGCACCAAGCCCGCCCAGATCCCAGCGATGCGCCGCGACCAGCGGCAGGATCAGCAGCGTGTTCTTCAGCCATTGATGCGGCCGCAGCCCACGCAGCAGCGCCAAAGGATCCCAAGGCATCCCGATGGGCAACGGCGTCAGCCCGGCATCCGACATCCGCCGCAGAAAACGCCCCGACGGCCGTGCCACATAGGCGCGCCGCGCCGCCTGCCAGACCGGCACATCGGCCGCACTGTCGCCGATGTAGTCGAACCCCTGGGCGCCATAGCGATCCGAAAGCCAGGCGGCCTTGCGCGCCGCGGTCAGATTGGTCCGCCGATCCGAGCCCTGCACCGCATCGAACGGCCCCAGGGCCGCCGCCACCGCCGCGACCACCGGCGCCGCCGCCCCGGAGACCAGCGCCACATGGCGGCCGGTGGCGCGCTCAGCGTCCAAGAAATCGACGACCTGCGCGTCGACAGGTAAGGTGGCTGGATCGAGCGGCGCCAGCGCCGCCAACGCATGCTTGAGCGCGGGCCGGTCACGCCAATGCCGAAAGGCGATCCGCAGCGTCGCCAGCGGCGCCGCGCCCAGCCCCTTCCAAAAGCTCTCCAGCAGCGTGTCGGTGCGCAAGAGCGTGCCGTCCATATCGACGGCCAGCGGCACGTCGCGGTCGGCGGGGTTTTGGGTCATTGCCGGGCGACCTGCAGCCCCGAGAACAAGCATCCGTCGGTGGCCTTCACCGGCGGTGACAGACACAACAGCCGCGCCTGCGACCACGCCGCCACCACTTTTGGCACATAGTCCCGCGTCTCTCTGTAGTCGGGCACCCCGGCGGCGCGCGTCACGGCACCTTCGCCCGCGTTGTAGCCGGCCAGCGCGAGCAGCGCATCGGCATCGAACGTGTCCAGCAGGAACTGAAGATACGCGACCCCGCCGCGGATGCTCTGCCCCGGATCGGTGCGGTCGGTGACGTCGAAACGCGCGGCCGTGGCCGGCATCAGTTGCATCAGCCCCACCGCGCCGGCCGGGCTCTTCGCCTTGGGTTGGCCCGCGCTTTCCACCATCATCACCGCCAGGACCAGCGCCGGCGAGACCTGCGTTCCAGCCGTCGCCTCCAGGATCTCGGCGCCATAGGTCGCGGCCAGCGTCTCCATCCGGGACGCCGCCGGCAACAGATCCGCGCTGCGCCCCGGCCGTTCGGCCAAAAGCTGGGTCGCCTGGCCCAGACGGTGGGCGCCGCGATCCTTGAGCGCGGGGGACATCTGCGCCCAGAACCAGGCCGCCGAGCCCTCGCCCGGTCCAAGGGGCGGGCGCACGGCGTCGGGGCGGGGCGCGTCGGGGACATTGGGAATGTTCGAAAGCACCGGCGCCACGGCCGCCACCGTCTCGATCTGGATGTTGATCAGCCGTTTGGCGCCGGCGACCGGCGGCTTGACCCGCTTGAAGGTGAAGTCAGTGGATTGCGCGGCGAGCGGTCCGGCGGCGATCAGCACCGTCCCAACAAGCGCGCACAACTTGGCGCGTTTCGTCACTGCACTTGCCTCATCTTACGTCTTTGGCTCGGTTTTAACCGAATCTTCGCGAATAGCTAAACATATTGCCACCGCTCACATAGGATTCGGGCGGAAGGCGCGTGACATCCGGGCAACAGGCGGCGTGGCACGCCGCCCAAAGCCCGGAAATGACAACGCGGCGATCACCTGATTTTGCGCGCGTACCGGCATAAGGCCCTGAAAACACAGGGCGTTAACCCGGACGCAATCTTGACCCGCAAATTCCGCGAGCGTGTCATTTTTCTGCCCGATTTCGGCAGTGTATTGCGGCTGTTCGCTGAGTTTCCATGTGTACGTCAGGCGGGACATTGGCAGGTATCAGAGCAAGGCCTTGTCCTAACACGTGTTTCGCTGGGCGCAGGTGGACGTTGAAACCGACTGAGCCTTTTGGAGGATCGAAATGAAACTGTTCAAGCTGAAGAAGAACTTCGTCAAAGACGAAGACGGCGCCGTGACCGTCGACTGGGTTGTGCTGACTGCTGCCATCGTCGGCATCGGCCTGATCGTGCTCAACATCATCCGCGGCGGTGTCTACAGCGCTGCTTCGGACATCTATGGCGAGCTGACTGAAGCGATCAACGCCGGCACCAGCTAAGTGCCGCTGCCCGACCCACGCTCCAACGGGCGGCCGGTGGTCGGACAGGCATGATATCAGGGGCAGCTCGGCAACGGGCTGCCTCTTGGTTTTTCGGAGTGCACCGCATCTTCGACAGATAAAAGTGGGTGAAGAGCGATGAAGTTAACAGAGCGCGCGCGCGCCATCTGCACCGCCGTCGCAGTCCAGGACGAGGACGGCGCCATAACCGTGGATTGGGTTGTACTGACCGCAGCAGTGGTGATCCTCGGTGTGGTCGTGATCGGTATCATCAGCGGCGGGGTCTATCAGGCCGGATCGGACATCTACACCGGCGTGCTAAGCTCAACCGCGCTCTAGACGCGCAAACGAATGAATTCGCGTACCCGCCTCCGGAGCGGCGCTGGACACATGCGGGGGCCAGCATGTACGTTCAGGAAATGTTAGCGGAAACCGGTCCATAGCCGGGATAGCTGAGGTCAGGAAGCACAATGCGCATCATCTTCGGTCTGGTTTTTGTCTTCGGGATCAGCATGGCCGGCTTCGCCGCCTATCTGGCGATGGAGCAGTTCCGCAGCCTTCAGAATGAGAACCGCCAATTGGCCGCCAAAGCGCGTCTGGTCGTGGATACGGTTCCAGTGCTGCTGGCGGCGCGCGAGTTGCGCTATGGCCAGGAACTCGCCCCAGAAGATGTCCAGGAAGTCCGTTTCCCCGAGGGCGCGGTGCCGGAAAACTCTTTCACGTCCATGGACGATCTGTTCGGCAACGAGGATGCCGCACCGCGGGAGATCATCCGCACCATGGAGCCCGGGGAAATCGTTCTGACGTCCAAGGTGACGAAGTTCGGCCAGGATGCCTCCGTCGCGTCGCGGCTGCGCAAGGGCATGCGCGCGTTCACCATCAATGTCGACGTCACCACCGGCGTTTCCGGCTTTCTTCAGCCCGGTGACCGGGTGGATGTCTATTGGTCAGGCAACAACACCACGAAACTTCTGCTGGAAGACATCGAACTGATCGCCATCGACCAGATCGCCGACGCCGATGTGAACCGGCCGGTGGTCGCCCGGACTGTCACGGTGGAAGTGTCGCCGATCGTCGTCGCGACGCTGGCGCAGGCGCGGACCACCGGTCGCCTGTCGCTGTCGCTGCGCGGGGCGCAAGAAAGTGAAATCCTGGGCCCGCTGGAAGTGACCCAAGAGGACCTGCTTGGCGTGGAACAGGTTGTAGAGAAAGAGAAAAAGAAGTGCTTCAACCGGATCCGCCGCGAAATGCAGGTTCAGGTGATCGAGGCGCCGTGCGTCGGCGAATGAGCCGCGCGCGCACCTTGTATATAAAGGGAAAATCAACTCAGTGTGACTTATCCACATCAAAGAATCGGCATAACACACTGATTATTGAGTTAAATTAATTTTCATCGCATTCTTGCCTTGATCCGCGCGGGCAGCCGCCTGCGTGGTTCCCACCATGTGGTTTTGAGAGGCAAGAACCAAATGAAAGTCACCCGTCTGATCAAAGCGGCCCTTTTGGGATCCGTCTTGACAGCGCCCTTCGTGCCGGATGCCTCGGCACAAAGCGTGCTGCGCGAGTTGCGCGGGGCAACCTCGAGCAACATCTCCGTTTCCGTAAACCGTGCCATCGTGATGGAGGCAGACCGGCCCTTCGGCGAACTATCGGTCGCCAACCCTGCCATCGCGGACATCGCCACGCTTGGCGAACGCACGATCTATGTGCTGGGTAAGGCGCCCGGCCGCACCACGCTGACCATCCTGACCCCAGAAGGGGATCTGGTCACAAACGTGGATGTGGTCGTCAGCCCCGATCTCGCCGAATTCAAAGAGCGTCTGCGCGACATTTTGCCCAACGAACCCATCGAGGTGCGCACGGCGAATGACGGCATCATCCTGTCGGGCCGTGTTAGCGGCGCGCGCAAGGTCAGCCGCGCGCTTGAGTTGGCCGAACGCTACGCGCCGGGCCGCGTCACCAACCTGATGATGGTTGGCGGCACCCAGCAGGTCATGCTGAAGGTGCGCTTCGCGGAGATGTCGCGTACCGTCACCAAGTCGCTGGAAACCAACCTGGGCCTGGGCGTGAACCTGGCCGACGGCGTCGGCGACGACGGCGCGGGCGAATTCCTTGGCGGTGGCGGGCTTGAGGGTCTGATCGACGACGAAGCTGGCACGCTGGGCGACTTTGAGGGCATCACCTTCGATCCGCTCAACGCCTTTACTGGCGGCGGCATCATCGATTTCGGCGATCTGGCGCTGAACTTCCTGATCGAGGCGCTGGAAACCAACGGCCTGGCCCGCACCCTGGCGGAACCAAACCTGGTCGCAACCTCGGGTCAGACCGCCAGCTTCCTGGCAGGCGGCGAATTCCCGGTGCCCGTGGACAGCGGCGATGGCGTGACGACGGTCGAATTCAAGCCCTTCGGGATCCAGCTTGAGTTCTCGCCCGTGGTCATCGACGACGACCTGATCCGCGTGGAGTTGGCGACCGAAGTGTCGGACGTGGTCGAGGTCATCGACGGCGCGCCGTCGCTGTCGAACCGGTCCGCATCCACAAGCGTCGAGATGCGCGACGGGCAGAGCTTTGCCATCGCCGGCCTGCTGGAAGACGACTTCATCGACGATGTCGCGCAGATCCCCTGGATCGGCGAGATCCCGGTGCTGGGCGCATTGTTCCGGTCCGCCAGCTTCACCCGCAGCCAGAGCGAGTTGGTGATCATCATCACCGCGCACCTGGTGTCGCCCACCGATGGCGACCTGCTGGAGCTGCCCACCGACCGGCTGCGCATCCCGACCGAGTTCGATCTATTCGTGAACGGTCAAGTCCAGGGCTCTCCGGTCGTGCGTGACGTCGCGCGGCAGGATTTCCAGGGCTCCTACGGCTACGTGATGGAGTGAGAAGGATGAAATCTTTCCTGAAAACCTCGACCGCCGTCACCGCCATCGCGCTTCTGGCCGGCTGCCAGAACATGGTGTCGGGTGAGATCAGCAACAGCCCGTTCGGCGCGGCCACCGCGACGAACACGTTGAGCCAAGTCGTCAGCCTGGAGGGTCAGCTTCTCAACGACCTGCAGGACCGGTTCCGCCAAGCGGCACCCGACATGGTCAATTTCGGCTTCAACGAGTCGTCGCTGGATGCGGAGGCCCAGGCAATCCTGGATCGTCAGGCGGCGTTCATCCAGTCCAACCCCGCGATCAAGTTCCGCATCTTCGGGCATGCCGATCGCGTGGGCTCGAACGCCTACAACCAGGCGCTGGGCCTGCGGCGGGCGCGCACCACAGTAAACTACCTGGTGTCGCGCGGCGTGCGCCGCGACCAGTTGGAAGCGGTGGCGAGCTTTGGCGAGACCCGCCCGCTGGTGAACACGCAAAGCCGCGAGCGGCTGAACCGCCGCACGGTGACGGAAGTGTTCGGCATCGACCGCCGGTTCGCCAACGGCGATTTCGACGGCAAGCGGGCCGACTCGATCTACAACGACGACTATCTGGGTGTCGCCGGCGGCGCAGCACAATAAGACCAAGACTGCTCAAAACCACAGACTTGCCGCCGGCCATAGCGCCGGCGGTTTTTTTTGGTAAAATATCAATCGAATTGAGGGCGTTAGCCGACGCCGATACAGGACCACTCTAAAGTCTCACTTTCGCCATTTTTTATATCGAAAAATCAATGTTTGTTAGGGCTTGTAGGGTTTAGGGTGTGTATCCTAACGGCCGGTGGGCATAGGGAATCGTAGCGCGCACGAGCGCAGACCGGGTCTGTTTGGACAGATCGGACATGCGGCCGACGGATACGAAATGAGGGTTAGAGCATGGGCATGCTGAAAGTTAAGGCGGACGAGGTCGAGGTCTTTGCGATCGCGCGGGATATCGACGAGTTCCCCGCCCTTGTTGAGGATCTGAACCGCGAATTGTCGGGCCGCTGGTCGCCGATGGGCCTGGCCGGCAGCGACGCGGCGATCAAAAGCGGTGTGAACGCAGATCTTGAAATCGCGATCGTCTGCGTCTCCAGCGAGGATGAGGCCGACCTGAGCGTCGCCACCCGCTGCGTGCAGACCGCCCGCGACCACGGGCTAAAGGTTCTGCTGGTCGCCAAGGATGTCTCCCCCGCGGCACTGCACCAGTTGCTGAAAGTCGGCGCGGACGATTTCGCGCCCTACCCCCTGCCCGACGGTGCGCTGAACGAATCGATCACCAAGATGCGCGGCACGGTCCGCGAGTCGGTGGCCGACACCGCCAAATCCAAGGAGCGCAAGCGCAACGGCATCGTCATTCCCGTCTACGGCATCGCCGGCGGCGTGGGCGCAAGCACGTTTTCGGTGAACCTTGCCTGGGAACTCGCGCTGCTGACCAAAAAGACGGACAAGCGGGTGTGCGTGCTGGATTTCAATTTCCAGTTCGGCTCGGTGTCCACCTTCCTGGATCTGCCGCGGCGGGAGGCGATCTATGAACTTGTCTCCGACCCGACGCAGATGGATCACGCCTCGCTGAGCCAGGCGCTGACCTCCTACAAGACCCGCCTGGCTGTGCTGACCTCGCCAATGGACGCGCTGCCGCTGGACATCATCGCGCCCGAAGACGTGGCGAAGATGATCGAGCTGGCACAGGCATCCTATGATTTCGTGATCATCGACATGCCCCAGGCGCTGGTGCACTGGTTCGACCAGGTTCTGAAGATGTCGGAAACCTTTTTCGCGGTGATGGAGGTCGACATGCGGTCGGCCCAAAACTGCCTGCGGTTCCTGCGCGCGCTGAAGGCCGAGGATTTACCTTATGAAAAGGTGCAATTCGCGCTGAACCGCGCGCCGGGCTTCACCGATCTGAACGGCAAGGCGCGCGCCAAGCGGCTGGCGGAATCGTTGGGCGTGGAAATCAACATCATGCTGCCCGAAGGCGGCAAGGCGGTGGCCTCGGCCTGTGACGAGGGCATGCCGCTGGCCGAAAGCGCGCCCAAGAACACACTGCGGCGCGAGGTCAAGAATATCGCACAAACCATTTTCGATGCGGTCGTCGCCGACAAGGCGGCGGTGGCTCAATAGGCTTTCGGAGGCACCTGACACATGTTTCGTCGGTATCAGCGCGACCAGAACACACCCGCCCCCCCGAAGCTGGAGGTCGATCCCAAGGAAAAGGCCATCCGCGCCAAACAACGCGCGGAAAAGGAGCGCAAGTCCATGTCTTCGGCCGAAATGGCCGATCTTCAGCGCGAGGCCAAGCGGCAGGAGCGGCTGCTGGACGTGCGGATGGAACTGCACAAGCGGCTTTTGGAAACGCTGAACCTGGGCGCGCTGGAAAAAGCCACCGAACAGGATATTCGCCGCGAAATCAGCGTGATCACCCGCGAGGGGCTGCGCGAAAACGGCGTCGTGCTGAACGCGAGCGAGACCGAGCAGATCACCGACGATCTGTACGACGAAATCACCGGCCTGGGCCCGCTGGAGGTTCTGCTGCAGGACCCGACCGTCAACGATATTCTGGTCAACGGCCCGCTTCAGATCTTTGTGGAACGATCCGGCCGGCTGGAACTGACCCCGGTGCGGTTCAAGGACGACCGGCACCTGATGCGGGTGATCGACAAGATCGTGTCGGCTGTCGGCCGGCGCGTCGATGAAAGCCACCCTTATGTCGATGCGCGGCTGAAAGACGGCTCCCGCTTCAACGCCATGGTGCCGCCTTGTGCGGTCGACGGCGCGTTGGTCTCCATCCGGAAGTTCTCGCAAGACAAGCTGTCGGTGGACGAACTGGTCGAGTTCAACGCCTTCACCGAGGAGATGGCGACCTATCTGCAGGCCGCCGTGTCGACCCGGCTGAACATCATCGTCTCCGGCGGGACGGGTTCGGGTAAGACGACGACGCTGAACGCGCTGTCTAGCTTCATCGACGATCACGAACGCATCGTGACCATCGAGGACACGGCCGAATTGCAATTGCAGCAAATCCATGTCGGCCGAATGGAAAGTCGCCCGGCCAACGTCGAGGGCAAGGGCGAGGTCAGCCAGCGGGACTTGCTGCGCAACGCCCTCAGGATGCGCCCAGACCGCATCATCGTCGGCGAGACGCGCGGCAACGAAGTCATCGACATGTTGCAGGCGATGAACACCGGCCATGACGGTTCGATGACGACGATCCACGCCAACTCCGCCCGCGACGCGGTCAGCCGTCTGGAAAACATGATCGCGATGTCGGGCGTGGAGATGCCGCTGAAAGCCATGCGCGCGCAGGTCGCCTCCGCCGTCAACCTGATCGTGCAGGTCAGCCGCCTGCAGGATGGCTCCCGCCGCATGGTGTCGATCACCGAAGTGACGGGGATGGAGGGCGAGATCATCTCGATGCAGGAAATCTTCAAGTTCCAGCGCCTCGGCCTGGACGACAACGGCAAGATCATCGGCCGCTTCACCGCCACGGGTCTGCGGTCGAAATACTCCGAGCGCTTCGCGCAATGGGGTTACGACCTGCCGACGACCATCTACACCGCTGCCGAATGACCGGCGGGAAGGAGACCGCGCCATGAGTATCGAGCCGCTGATCTACGCCGCCATCTTCGCCGGCGTGTTCTTCATGATCGAGGGCATCTATCTGATGGTCTTCGGCAAATCCGTGCGGCTGGAAAGCAAGGTCAACCGCCGGCTGGAGTTGCTGGAGAAAGGCGAATCCGCCGAAGAGGTGCTGGAGACTTTGCGCCGGGAGCGCGAACAGCACACCGAAAACAAGGGCTTGCCGGTCTTGGCACCGCTCAGCGACAAGGCCCAGCAGGCCAATATCGCGTTCTCTCCCACCGCGTTGCTGGTGGTGATGGTGGTGATCTCGATCACCGGGTTCTTGGCGCTGACATTCTTCACCGGCGCGGGGCTTGCCATTCGCATCGGCCTGTCAGCGGTCATGGGGTATGGCGCGGTCTATCTGTGGCTGAACAACAAAGCCAAGAAGCGCATGGCCCTGTTCGAGGAACAACTGCCTGACGCGGTCGAGCTGGTGGTGCGATCGCTGCGCGTCGGTCACCCGTTCTCGTCCGCCATCAACATCGTCGCACAGGAAATGCCCGACCCGTTGGGTACCGAATTCGGCATGATCGTGGACGAAAGCACCTATGGCGCCGACGTCACCGAAAGCCTGGACAAGATGGCCAGCCGGATCGATTTGCAGGATGTGAAGTTCCTTTCGGTCGCCGTTGCGATCCAAAGCCAATCGGGCGGCAACCTGGCCGAGATCCTGGACGGCCTGGCAAAGGTGATCCGGGCCCGGTTCAAGCTGTTCCGCCGGGTCAAGGCGATCACCGCCGAAGCGCGCTGGTCCGGCTGGTTCCTTTCGGTCTTCCCGATCGCGGCGCTGATCTTCATCCAATTGGTGCAGCCGGACTATTACGACGACGTCAAAGGCACCCCGGTATTCGTCCCGGCGGCGATCGTGGTGGCCATCTTCTTGTTCGTGAACATCATCTTCATGCGGATGATGGTGAATATTAAGGTCTGAGCAGAAGGATCGCAGACATGGATTTCCTGGTGCAAGGCTGGGCCTTTGTGAACGCCGCGCTCGGGCCTTTGGGTCCGCTCTATCTGCTGGGCTTTTTCGGCATCGTCATGATCATGATGACGGCTCCGATCCTGTTCCGCCAGAAGCCAGACCCGCTGAACAAACTGAAGGGTTCCTCCGTGGTCGTGCCGCGCAAGGGCGAGGACGCGCCGGTGCGGCTGCGCTATGACAGCGGCGGGCGGCAACTGGATCGATTCAAACCCTACCTCGAGCCGCAAAGCGAGAAGGAGTTCTCCGCCACGCGGCTGAAGCTGATCCAGGCCGGCTATCGGTCGCGGAATGCCGTCAGCACCTATCACCTGTTCCGCTTCATCCTTGGCGTCAGCCTGTTGGCGGTGGGCACGTTGGTGGTGCTGTTCAGCCCCAATACCCCCAGCCTGACGGTCGTGGTCGCCACCGTATTGCTGCCCGGTGTCCTGGGCTACTATCTGCCCGATTACTGGGTGGAACGGCGCAAACAGGTTCGCCAGGAGGAGATCACCAATGGTTTCCCCGACGCGCTGGATCTGATGCTGGTCTGCGTCGAAGCCGGCCAGTCGCTGGATCAGGCGATCCTGCGCGTGTCCAACGAGGTGGCCAAGCCCTACCCGGCGCTGGGTGAAGAGTTCGAGATCGTCGCCAACGAAATGCGCGCCGGTAAGGATCGCGTCACCGTGCTGCGCGACATGGGCGAACGGTGCGGCGTGTCGGACATCTCTGCTTTTGTCACCGTGCTGGTCCAGTCGGCGACGTTCGGGACATCGATCGCCGATGCGCTGCGGGTCTATGCCTCCGAGATGCGTGACAAACGGGTGATGCGGGCCGAAGAAAAAGCCAACACGCTGCCTACCAAATTGACTTTGGGCACGATGATGTTCACTGTTCCGCCATTGCTCATCATTCTGGTCGGACCCTCGGTCTACGAGATCGGCTCGGTGCTGGGCTTCTAACGAAAAGCGCCCGGCCAAAAGGGCGCGGGCGGGCAGTATGGCACAGATATCGCGCATCCTCAGGGGTGCGATCGGGTCCTTGGTTTGCGTTCTCGCGCTGGCCGCATGCGACCGCGAGGCGGGCCGACTTTTCGACGCTGACCCCACCAGCGCCAATCGCGCCGCGGGCTTTGTCGAAGGGTTCGACGCACTCAAGCTTGGCCACCAGCTTTCGCGTGTCGGCGAAGACGAAGCCGCGCTGGAAGCGTATTATCAGGCTGCCGTCCAACACGGCTTCACCCCGGAAATCCTGACAGCCATCGGCAACGCCAGTTTGCGGCTGGGCCGCGTCAACCAAGCCGAACGCGTGTTGCGCCAGTCGCTGGACCAAAACGACCAATTGCCATCGACCTGGAACGCACTGGGCATCGCGCTGCACACAAAGGGTCAGATGGGCGAAGCGCGCGAAGCTTTCCGCGTCGCCTATGCCCTGGACAGCGGCGCCTCCCCCGAAATTCAGGCCAATCTGCAAAAACTAGACGAAGATCTTGATCAACCGCTGGCCGAAGCGCCCGAAGAAACCGAGTTCAAACTCGTAAGACATGGAAATGGCAAATATCTTTTGGTAGAAAACCCACAATAATAATCAAATCGAGCAGAGGACCAGGCCCATGACCCCCGCTACCGCGCGTCTAAAACTGGCGCTTGCGTGCACCGCCGCCTTGTTGGCGGCCTGCGAAGACCCCGACCAGATGCGCGAGGAAATCCAGAGCCTGGACAGCCTCAACGTCATCGATGAATCCAATCTCAACGAACTCATCCTGGATTTCGCCGACGCCAACCAAGCGGTGGCCTATTTCCAGCGCTCTTTGCAGCAGGAACCCGACCGGCTGGAGTTCAAACAGGGCCTGGCCGATGCCTTCATGCGCGCCGGCCGAATGGAGGAGGCGACCCAGGCCTACGGCCTGATCGACGCCACCGACGAACTGACCGAGCGCGATCGGCTGGGATATGCCGAGGCGCTGATCCAGACCGGGAACTGGCAAGCCGGCAAGGCGCAGTTGGATGCGATACCGCCCACGGTCGAAACCTATGACCGATACCGGCTGGAGGCGATGATCGCCGATTTCAACAAACAATGGGATCGCGCCGACGCCTATTACGAACAGGCGCGGGAACTGACCACCCGCCCGGCGGCGATCTACAACAACTGGGGCATCTCGAAGGCCGCGCGCGGCGACCGGCGCTCGGCCGAAGATCTGTTCGCCAAGGCGATCACCTTCGACAGCACGCTGTTCAGCGCCAAGAACAACCTGGCAATCAGCCGGGCCACCCGCAAGGTCTATGACCTGCCGATCGTGCCGCTCAGCAACAGCGAACAGGCCGAGATTCTGCACAACATCGCGCTGCAGGCGATCCGCAATGGCGATGTAGAGATCGGTCGCGGACTGCTGCAAGAGGCCGTCGACACGCATCCCCAGCACTTCGCCGAGGCGGTGGAAAAGCTGGATGCGCTGAACAAGACCGTCCTGCGCTGACCCCGTCTTGCCCGACCCCGCCCTGGTCTTTCTGTTTGCCACGCTGCCCTTTTCGTTCTGGGCGGCGTGGTCGGATCTGCGAGAGATGCGGATCCCCAACAAGCTGAACCTCGCGCTGTTCGCGATGTTCCTGATCCTGGGCCTGATCCTGCTGCCGTTCGGCGACTACGCCACACGCATCGGCATCGCCGCGGCGGCGTTCTTTGTGGGCTTCGTGCTGAACGCGGTGGGCGTGATCGGCGGCGGCGACGTCAAGTACATCGCCGCGATGCTGCCCTACATCCCACCCGGCGATCTGGGCCTGTTTTGCTTCATCCTCGCCGCCTGCCTCCTGGCCGCGGTCGCGGTGCACCGCATCGCCCGGGCGCTGCCGCCCATCCGGCGGCTGGTACCGGGGTGGGAATCCTGGACGGCCGGGAAGTACTTCCCGATGGGCTTCGGGCTGTCCGGCGGGCTCACGGCCTATCTTGCCGTCACCGCATTCAACCTACGCGTCGGAATAGGGTGAAAAGATCGGTCCGGATCTCTTCCTCCAAGATCCATCCGAGCCCTTCGATCACCTCTAGTTTTCGCCGCCGCGCGGCCGGCGACACCGGGCAATGCGGCACCAGGACAAAGGCCGCGCTGTCAAAACCGCGGTCGGTGTCGTAGTACCACGGCGCCATGCCGGCGACCCGCTCGAACGGCCCGAACAGCCACAGATGATCATAGATGTCGGCCGCCAGGATCGGCCGACCGACCGCGCTTTCCATAGCCTCCAGCTGCGCCACCGCGCGAACGGTCCAGCCGGCGAAGCCCAGCCCAAGCTCGCAATCCTCGATCTCCACGCCGGCCACTATCGGCGCGGGCGGGTCCGCCTCCCCCTCCGCCGCGACAGAGGCCGGCAGACTGAAATTCGGCAAGGGCCGCTCCACCGTGGGCAGATAGGCCAAAGCGGCGTCGACCTCGATATCCGCGCGGTCGAGCCGTGGGAAAAGCGGGACATAGCTGGTGCCGTCCACGCTCATATGGCGCACCGGCGACACCAGGATATTCACCATCGACGGCGCGATCAGAACCAGCGCCAAGGTTGCAAGAACCCGGGAAAACACCTTTGGCGGCACATCCCAGAACGCCGGCGCATCCGCGTTCGGCTCTCGGCTCAATAGCAAAAGTGCCAGCAAGAACAGCCATTTGGGATCGTTGCCCCAATTCTGATAGGTGATGTACACCAGCCCCGGCGCCAGCACCAACAGCGCCAGCCCCTCGCGCGACAAGCCGACATTGCGCCAGAAAATGACCGTGATCAGCAGCAGCGCGGTCATCGGCAGCGCCGCGGGAGAGGCCACCAAATCCGACAGCGGCAGCCCGGGGTAAGAGCGGCGACTGTCCAACGCCACCGCCAGCAAGTCGCCGACATAGGCCTGCCAAAACCCGACCCCGCCATAGACCGGCGTCAGCGCCGCCAACAGGGCCGCGGCGGCGACCAGGGCCACGCCGAACAGCGCGAACTGCCGGTACTGCAAGATCGCGACAAATGCGAAGGGCAACAACGCAATCACAAAGGTGACCTTGGTCATCACCAGCACCGCGACCGCCACGCCCACGAACAGGCCGTCGATGACCGGCGCCCGCCAGCCCGGCCGCGCCCGCAGCATCAGGATCAGCACGCCGCAAAAGGTCAGGATCCAAGCCCAGCGGTTGTAGTACATCGCCCCCGTGGTCGCGGGTTTGGCGGCGCCAAAGATCATCGAGGACCCCAGCGCGACCATGCCGATGCCAAAAATCAGCCGCACAGCGCCGGTCAGCCGGCTCATCCCCACCCACCAAACCAGGGGCAAGACGGCAAAGGTCACCGCCACCTGCGCCATGAGGAAAGAGAGGCCGGGGCCATATCCCGCCGCCAGAAACCAGGCAATGGGCTGAAAGGCCAGAACGCCCAAGGGTGTCATGAAGTCCAGATGCGGGCGCGCGCCCTCGATCATGCGATAGGACACATCCAGCGCCTGGATCAGATCCAGTTCATGGCCGGAGATGCGGAACACCCCGGGATACAGCACCAGGCCGGCCCATAACAAAGCGGCCCCGATCAGAATCGCGGCGAAACGGATGGCGGCCAGGCTCATGTTGCTTTTTCGCCTCTGGTTCCGTGTCTTTTCTGCGCAACCTGACGACCAATTCACAGTCTCGCAACGCAAAAATGCCTTTTTTGAGATCTAAGCTGCGCGCATGATACAATCGATCGGCCAATCCACCGGGGACGTCCTGACATGAACGATATGGCATCGCATCCAGCCACCGGCACCGCGCCGCGCACTCCGCTGCGGCTGGACGAGCTTGGGCTGGAAATCGTGCTGATGCGCGACATCCTGCTGAAGACTTTTTTCCGCCGCAACCTCACCTCGCGGCTGGAAGTGGCGGAGGCTTTGTGCATCACCCCGCCACTCGCGCAGGAACTGATCGATATCTGCCGAGAGAACAATCTGATCGAAACATTGGGCGCGCGCGGCGCCTCGACCACGGCGGAATTGCGCTATCAGCTGACCGAAGCCGGGCGCGCCCGCGCGGTCGATGCGCTGCAGCAGTCCGAGTACTACGGCGCGCTGCCCGTACCGCTGGATGACTATTGGAAGCAGACCGCGCGCCAGTCGATCTCGGATGCCGAAATCACCCAGGATCGGCTGGAGGGGTCGATGGGCCATCTGGTGCTGCCCTCGGGTCTTCTGGATCAGCTTGGCCCTGCGGTGAACTCCGGCCGGTCGGTGCTGCTTTACGGTCCGCCGGGGAACGGGAAGTCCTCAATCTCCAACGGCATCCGCGATGCGCTGGGCGACAATGTCTACGTGCCGCAGTTCCTGGAATATGCCGGCCAGGTAATCTCCGTCTATGACCCGATCGTCCACACGCTGGCCAAGATGGATAAGGGGGGCGACGGGGCGCTGCGGCGCGCCGGCCCGGATTTCGACCAACGCTATGTGCTGTGCCGCCGCCCCACGGTGATGACCGGCGGTGAACTGACACTCGACATGCTTGATCTCAACTTCAATCCGGTCAGCCGCACCTATCAGGCGCCCTTGCAGTTGAAAGCGACCGGCGGCGTCTTCATCGTCGACGACCTTGGCCGCCAGACCGAGCCGCCGCAGGCGCTGATCAACCGCTGGATCGTCCCGATGGAGGCCTCCTACGACATCCTGTCATTGACCTCCGGCCAGAAGTTCATGGTGCCGTTCGACACGCTGGTGATCTTTTCCACCAACTTCGCCCCGTCAGAGATGTTCGACGGCGCCGCGTTGCGCCGGATCTATTACAAGATCAAGATCGACAACCCGAACCGGGACGATTTCATCAAGGTCTTCGTCAAGACCGCGCGGCACTACAAGATCAACCCCGATGAGGGCGTGCTCACACATCTGCTGAAGCACAAATACCCGGATGTCGGCAATAATTTCGCCAACTACCACGCGCCGTTCCTGATCGACCAGATGCTGTCGATCTGCGAATACGAAGGAAGGCCGAAGAAGATGACGGTCGACCTGGTCGAACGCGCCTGGGAGAACTTGTTCGTCACCGAATAGTATGCGGGTCGGTGTCATTGGATGCGGCCAGATGGGCCGCCCGATGGCAGAGGCGCTTCTGGGCGCCGGGTACGACCTGCGCGGTTTGGATGTGCGACCCGCCGCAGCGTTCGGCGCGTTCGCGGCCCATGTCACCAACGACCCGGCGCAAATGTCCGACCGCTCGGTCTTGCTGTCGGTCGTGCGCGACATTCCCCAGACCGAGGCGGCACTGTTCGGGCCCGGTGGCGTATTGGCG
This sequence comes from Pseudomonadota bacterium, assembly GCA_039180525.1. Lineage (GTDB taxonomy): Bacteria > Pseudomonadota > Alphaproteobacteria > Rhodobacterales > Rhodobacteraceae > Halovulum. The sequence goes on along the minus strand of JBCDDF010000001.1, from coordinate 7,430 downwards.
GCCGGGGCACCGTCCGTTCTGGCCATCTGCTCTACGGTGTCTCCGGCCTATATCCGCGCGCTTCCGCCGCGTCTGCCACCCGGTGTCGCTCTGGTCGACGCGCCCATGTCCGGCGCGCCGGTGGCAGCGCGGGAGAGGCGCCTGACCTTTATGCTGGGCGGACAGTCGGATGTGATTGACGGCGTGATGCCGCTCTTTCGCGTCATGGGGCAGAGCTTTCATCGCCTGGGCGATTTGAGCGCCGGCATGACCGCGAAAGTGCTGAACAACCTGATCGCAGCCAGTTCGGTCGCCGCCACACGGACCGCGCTCGACTGGGGTGCCGAGATGGGGCTGACGACGGGCGCGTTGCGCGCAGTGTTCCACGAAAGCTCCGGTCAAACCTGGTTTGGCAGCGGCTTCGACCGGATCGACTTCGCGCGCGAGGGTTTCGCGCCGGACAACACCATGGCGATCCTACAGAAGGACGTCGAAAGCCTGCTCGACGCCGCACCCAGCGGCTCAGATCCCGCGCTTGCCCGCGCCGTCATCGCCGCAATCCAGGCACTGCGCCCGTTTCCGGAGGACACAAATTGAGCGCCTGCGGCGCACGCCTTTGAGCCCTGCGGGCAGACAGGGGGCGCCGCCCCCTCACGACCTACGGCCGCTCACCCCCGGGAATATTTTTGGACCGAAGAAGCCGCTGGCGGTTTCTTTGTTCCGGAAATACTCCCGCCGGAGGCTGCAGCGGCGGCCAAATAGCACCGAGTATTGGCCTTCAGTGCCCCAAAATCTGGCTGAGGAACAGTTTCGTCCGGTCGGATTGCGGGTTGTTGAAGAACTCTTCCGGTTCGTTCTGTTCGACGATCTGGCCCTGGTCCATGAATATGACGCGGTTGGCGACCTGACGCGCAAAGCCCATCTCGTGGGTCACGCAGAGCATCGTCATACCCTCCTCGGCCAGTTCGATCATCGTGTCGAGCACTTCCTTGATCATCTCCGGGTCGAGCGCCGAGGTCGGTTCGTCGAACAGCATGATCCGCGGTTTCATGCACAGCGAACGGGCGATGGCCACGCGCTGCTGCTGACCGCCGGACAACTGCCCGGGATACTTGTCGGCCTGTTCGGGGATCTTGACCTTTTCCAGATACTGCATCGCGATTTCTTCGGCTTCCTTTTTCGGAACTTTGCGCACCCAAATCGGCGCAAGCGTGCAGTTTTCCAGGATGGTCAGATGCGGGAAGAGGTTGAAATGCTGGAAGCACATGCCGACCTCGGACCGGATCTTATCGATATTCTTCAGATCCGAGCTCAACTCGATCCCGTCGACGACGATGTCGCCCTTCTGATGTTCCTCCAGCCGATTGATGCAGCGGATCAACGTCGACTTGCCCGATCCTGACGGGCCGCAGATCACGATCCGCTCACCGCGATAGACGGTAAGGTTGATGTCACGCAGCACGTGAAAGGACCCGTACCACTTGTTCGTGTCGGTGATCTGGATGGCGACCTGATCGGACACCGTCATGTGACTGCGGTCGATCTCTCGTTCGATGGCGGCGTCGGACATCGGTCTCTCCTTAGCGGTGGCCGGTGGCGAGCTTGCGCTCAAGGTATTGCGAGTATTGGGACATGCTGAAGCAGCAGATGAAGAACAGCAGCCCGATAAAGACGAACAGTTCCCAATAGATGCCGTTCCAATCCGTGGTGGCGCGGATCGCATTCGACAAGCCGATCGGATCGAGCAGCCCGATGAACACGACCAGCACCGTATCCTTGAAAAGCCCGATGAAGGTGTTGACGATGCCGGGGATGGAGATCTTCAGCGCCTGCGGCATGATGATCAGCCGCTGTGCTTTCCAGTAATCCAGTCCGAGCGAGTCCGCCGCCTCATACTGGCCGCGCGGCAGGGCAGCCAACCCGCCCCGCACGACCTCGGCAATATAGGCGGAGGAGAACAGCGTCACCATGATGATGACCCTGAGCATCAGGTCGAAATTGGTGCCCGGCGGCAGGAAGTAGTTCAGCAAAAGCGAGGCGGTGAACAGCCAGACGATCAGCGGGACGCCGCGAATGACCTCGATGAATATGGTGGACGTCTTGTTGAGGATGAACAGGTTCGACTGCCGCCCCAATGCCAGCAGGATGCCCAGCGGCAGCGACAGGATGATGCCGCTGATCCCGATGATGAAGGACAGCATGAAGCCGCCGAAATCATCGGATGGCACAAACGTCAGCCCGATGGGCGCCACACCCGCCAAAGCCCCGGCGATGGGGCCGGCCAGCAGCAGCCAGTAGAGAACCGGCACGACGATCGCGCCGATCACGGCTCCAAGCCCGCCGGCGATGGGTAGGATGCCTAGATAGGCGGCATAGCCGATGCCGAACCCCGCGGCGACGGCCAGAGGCCCCCAGATGGTGCCCCCCCAAAACAGCCAGACCAACACGAATGGAGACGCTGCGGTGAACCACAGCAGTTTGCGCGGCAGGTTGGCAAACAACACCGGGGCGATGGCGACAAAGAACAGCACCAGCGCCAGCACCGGGCGCCAATAGAACTCCGGTGGATAAAAGCCGAACAACAGCTGGGGCCAGCGGTCCTTGATCACGGCGAAACAGGCCGAGGGCGTGCCCTCGCCAAAGGCCGCGTCGCGGATCTCGCGGCATTCGGTCAGCGATCCGGCATTCCAGACCGTGTACCAAAACCACGGCAACACATGCGACAGCACGTACCAGACCAGCGCCAGCGAAAGCAGTGTCAGCACGATGTTGAGCCAGGAGGAGGCGAGGTTTTCGCGCACCCATTTCACCAGGCCGCGTTCGGCGGCGGGCGGCGGTGCCTCTGGTAGCATGGTGTCGCGGACATAGGCGACGGTTTGGGCGTGGGTGTCGCTCATCTCACCGCTCCTTCAACTTGACGGATTGGTTATAGACGTTCATCCCGCCCGAGATCAGCAGGCTGATCACCAGATAGAACGCGCCCAGAAGAAGCATCCCCTCCAACTCGCGGCCCGTCTGGTTGATGGTGATGCCGCCCAAGGTGGAGCGTGCATCCATGTAGCCGACCGCGATGGCGAGAGAGGAGTTCTTGGTCAGGTTCAGGTATTGAGAGATCAGCGGCGGGATGATCACCCGCATCGCCTGCGGCAGAACGACCAGGCTCATGGTACGGCCCGGGCGCAGGCCCAGCGCATATGCCGCCTCGGTCTGGCCTTTGGAAATCGCCAGGATGCCGCCGCGTACGTTCTCGGCGATGAAGGCGCCGGTGTACAGCGACAGTGCCAGCCACAGCGCGATCAGCGAATTGCGCAGATAGGTGCCTTCGGTGAAGTTGAAGCCCCGCAGGTAGGGGTTGACCAGGGTCGCGCCCAGAAACAGCAGGACCGCGGCGGTGGGAACTATCAGCAGGCCCAGTTCGTAGTACCAGATGACGGGCCGGTCGCCGGTCGCCTCCTGCCGCCGTCCGGCCCAACCGCGCAGCGCGCGGATCGCCAGAATGCTGGCCGCCAGCACGCCCAGGATCAGCAGCCAGTCGATCGCGCCGGAGGCGACGGGCGCGGCCCCTTCCTGCGGCGCCACGGCCTCCTTGCCGCTGAGCGAGTTGGTGAAGCCAAGCCGCGGAACATAGATGCCCCGATTGGTCACGGCGACGCTGTCGCCCAGCATCATCGATGCGGTCGGGTTCTCGCCCCGGAACTCCCGGGGTTGCGGCATGCCCTCGGACATCACCGCAAAGATGACGAGGATCCACAGCAGCAGGGGCACGTTGCGGAAACCTTCGACATACACCGTCATCAACCGCGCGACGATCCAGTTGTTCGACAGCCGCAGGACGCCGGCGAATACGCCCAGGATCGTGGCCAGGATACAGCCCAAGAACGCCACCAACAGTGTGTTGAGGATCCCCACCATGGCGGCGCGGCCATGGGTGCTGTCGGATGAGTATTCGATCAGGCGCTGGTTTATGTCATAGCCGGCGCGGTTCTGCAGGAAGCCGAAATTGAAGTCCTTGCCCAGCGCCTCCAGGTTCTGGATCGTGTTCCACGCCAGCCAGGAAAAGAACAGCGTGAGCAGCATGAACGCCACAACCTGGATCGTCAGCGATCGGTATCGGGTGTCGTAGATTAGTTGGCTCAGGCGAAAGCCCGAATCCTGCTCGTCAGAAATCACCGACATTGCTCACCCCTCATGCTGCGCTGGCGCGGGACCGACGGGGCGACGTGCGCGGCCCGAACGCCCGGGCGGTGCGTTGCAAACCGAAAGGGCGCGCCGATCTGGCGCGCCCCTATGATTTCGGCTCTTACCGGAATGGCGGTGCGTAAAGCAGGCCGCCTTGGGTCCATTGCGCGTTCAACCCGCGCGCCAGCCCGATCGGGGTGCCCTCGCCGATATTGGCCGCGAAGATCTCGCCATAGTTGCCGCCCACAGCGATGGCGCGGCTTGCCCAGTCGGCATCAAGGCCCAGCATGGCGCCCAATTCACCTTCGTTGCCCAGAAGACGGTTGATCTCCGGGTTGTTGGTGCCGCCGGCCATCTGTTCCAGATTGGCCGAGGTGATGCCCAGTTCTTCCGCCGCGATCAGCGCGTTCAGGGTCCAACGCACGATGTCGCCCCACTGATCGTCGCCATGGCGGACCAGCGGGCCCAGCGGCTCTTTGGAGATAATCTCGGGCAGAACCACATGCGCGTCGGCATCCTCGAAGGTCGCGCGCGTCGCGGCCAGACCCGAGGCATCGGTCGTATAGACGTCGCAGGCGCCGGCCAGATACTGCTGCTGCGCTTCGGCATTGGTCTCGATCGGGACCGGCTCATAGCTCATGTTGTTGGCCTTGAAGTAGTCGGCCAGGTTGAGCTCGGTCGTGGTGCCGGTCTGAATGCAGACGGTCGCACCGTCCAGTTCGGTGGCGGAGCCAACGCCCAGATCCTTGCGGACCATGAAGCCCTGACCGTCATAATAGTTGATGCCCACGAAGGTGAATTTCAGGTCGACATCGCGGCTGAAGGTCCAGGTCGTGTTACGGGCCAGCATGTCGATTTCGCCCGAGGCCAGCGCGGTGAAGCGGGTCTGTCCGGTGGTGGGCACGAATTCCACGGCAGTGCTGTCGCCCAGAACGGCTGCAGCCACGGCGCGGCAGACGGCGACGTCGAACCCTTCCCATTCGCCGCTGGCATTCGGGGCAGCGAAACCGGTCAGACCCGTGGTCACGCCGCACTTCATGCTGCCATTGGCTTTGATGTCGTCAAGGGTCGCCGCGCCGGCGGCGCCCACGGTCAGTCCGGCCGCCGCAAGCGCGCCGAGAAAGACTGTCTTTCGCATGATTTACCTCTTCCTGTTTACAGCCTGTGCCAGGCTCATGCCGATCTTGTTCGGCCATTATCATCATTAAGGTTTGGCCCTGCCAACCTTCCGCCCAACAATGGGAAAAGTCGCGCAAAGGTCAAGGCCGGCGTACGAGTCCAACCCACCCACACTGCCTGTAAAACGCCATCGCGCACAGATCTGATCGAAAGGCGAACAGACACGGCGCAATCATAACACAAAAGTGCATTCCTGGCGTGCAAGTATTCAAAGAATCATTTCGGAAGATCGAACACCAGGCAAGTCGCACTGCCGGTGGCATAGACCCGGTCATCCTCGGCACCGACGATCCGGCCTTCGGCCACGCCGGTGCGCCGGCCGATATGCACGATGCTTCCGATGGCCAGCACATCCGCACTGTCGGCGAAAAGCGGGCGCAGCATGCTGACCTTGTACTCCAGCGTGGTATAGCCCTGCCCGGCCGGCAGACACGTCTGCACCGCGCAGGACATGCAACTATCCAGCAGCGCCCCGAACCAGCCGCCATGGACAGTGCCGATAGGGTTCATCACCGCGAAATCGGGCGTGCCCCGAAAGACGACCTTGCCGCGGTCGACCTGGTCGACCCCGAAGTTGAGCGTGCGGGCGATGGGTGGCGCGGGGAAGCTGCCGTCCAACATGCCGCGGATGAAATCCAGCCCGATGACGCGGCCGATTTCCTGCGGCGAGGGCAAATCGGCGGGCGAGTCGACAAAGCGCGGCCGTGACATCGATCTAGCCCTCCTTCAGCAGATCCAGCAGCCTGGCGGCATCCAGAAATGCCCCGCGGCGTCTGTCGGCCGCTGCCGCAGCCTCGGCATCCACGCCCCATTGCGCCTCTTGCCAGGTTTCGTCAATGCGGCTCAGATCCCATGCCGGCGCCGGCGCCAGGGCGCCATCTGCGACCGCCAGCCCCAGTACCAGCGACCCCGACAGCGTGACCAGATCGTGCAACCCGGCCAGCCCGAAGGCATCGAACGCATCCGCCCGCGCATGCAGCGCCGTCATCGCCGGCGCCGGCTGGGCCACATGCATCACACCGGTCGCGGTGATCAGCGTGGCGCCCAGTTCGGCCTCGGCCCAGCGCAGCCAGGGGTCCCACGCCTCCGCCTGACGCGAGACCAGGGCCGGCGGCGCGTCGGCGCGGTAGCACAGCAGATCCGTCCCGCCAAAGCCCGCCAGCATGTCCACGACCGCCCCGCGCTGGCCGGCGACCTTGTCGATGGCGGCATTCGACGCCTTGGTCAGCGGCAGGACGTCGGGATCGATGCGATCTTCCATCGCGTCCCATTCCGCGGCGACGGCCCGCGCAAGCGCCGCCCCCGGCAGCACCAGATCGGCGCGCGCCGGTGTGCGCAGCGGCTTGCCGTCCAGCGCCACGACATAGCCGGATTCGTAGCGTTCGGTCGTCACCCGGGACCAGAAGCGCCGCTGCGGTGTGAAGCTCATTGCAATGCCTCGAACGGGTCGGGATCGGGCGCCGAGGCATCCCAGCCAAAGAAATCCCAGGTGTCGGCCATGTGGTCCGGCAACGGTGCGCTCAAGGTCAGCGCCGCCCCGGTCGTCGGATGCGCGATCCTCAGCAGCCGCGCATGCAGATGCAACTTGCGACTGATCCCGCCCCCCAGTTGCGCGCCCCAGCCATCGCCGCGATTTTCCTGCGTGCTGCCGCCGTATTTTCCATCGCCCACGATCGGATGGCCCAGCGCCGCCATATGTGCCCTAAGCTGATGCGTCCGCCCGGTGATCGGCGCCAACGCCATCCAGGCGGCACGGCGGCCCGCGGTGGCCAGCGTGGTGTAATCGGTCGTGGCATGTTTCGCGCCCGGTGTGCCGTCGACGGCATCCGGGGCCAGCGTCACCATCTTCTCTCCCGCACCGCCGGGTCCGTGCCCGGCCATTTTCGCCAGCCCGTAGCGCACCGTGGCCGTGGCCGGACGCGGCGCACCGGCCACCGCCGCCCAATAGATCTTGCGCGTCTGCCGGGACCGAAATGCCCGCGCCAGCGCCGCGGCGGCCGGTTCGGTGCGCGCCATCAGCAAAACGCCCGAGGTGTCCTTGTCCAGACGGTGCACCAGCCGCGGTTTCGCGCCCGCACCGAAACGCAGCGCAT